>CAZASB010000407.1:0-4008 GCA_964487655.1 uncultured Planctomycetaceae bacterium | reverse complement strand
GGCTTCCCCGGTAAAACGGCTGCGAACCGCTCATTGACTATGCAGGAATCAATAAGTCCGAAGTTAGTCCGACGCGTACGGGCCGAAGATCTTCGTAACGCGGCGGCTCTCCGTCGTATCATCGACGATCACCACGCGAAAACTGTCGCCGCCGGGCGCGACGCGCAAGACGATGTGGCCGGCATTGCTGGCCAGTTTATCGATGCCGTCGATGGCCTCTCGGTTGGCCGTGTGTAGGTCGGTCGCGAAGATATCTCGCGGTCCCGGGTAGAGTTCCGTCGACTGCAGTCGCTCCCACACGCCTGCGGTGGGATGATGGGCATCCCAGACCGAGAGTGTCCAGACGCGAGGACGCAAGGTGGCGACGAAGAACGCGTTATGTGTGTCCAGGTAGCCATGGTGGTTGAGGATAGCGGCTTCTACCGGGCCGACGACTTTAGCCACGGGAGTTTCGACGTCATGCCACGACGGCACGGCGGGACGATGAATGCCAGGGATGTCGCCGCCGTTGTAATAGTCGAACTTCCCGTAACGCAGGAGAAAAGAAATGCTGCACATGTTTTCATGCGGCCACAGGGCACGAGGGATCGTATCCAGAGGAGGAAAATGCTTGTGCGTCGATGTTCCCTCGCCCGTCCAGATTTCTCCGTTGACTCCGATATTGCGGAACTGGAAGTTCGGGTACTTCCCTGCGTCGCGACACAAGACCACCTGATCTGCGCGCCCCGGCACGAAGCGTACTACCTTCAAATCACTATGTTCGGCATGCCATTTCACGAAATCACGATAGTTTTTCGTGGCAGCGTCTTCGAGCGACGTGGGATAGTCGTAATCGGGCCAGCCTCGGTCCAACAGCTTGCCGATCTTGAGGCTCTCGCCTACCTGCGTCAGTCCAGTCAGCTTGTAGGCGCCACATTGCGCGATGGGGGACGTGTTTGACGGGCCGCCCATGTGGTCGTCGTGAAAGTGCGTCAGGATCACATAGTCGAGTGCCGGCTGGGGGTCATGGGCCAAGGCATGGCGAATATAGCGGACAATCCGCTCACCAGCCGGGCGAGTGTCATCCGGTCGATCGGGAGTGTGTTGTGGCGTCTTGATGGGCAGTTCGCCGGCGTCGACCAATAGGGTGGTGCCATCGGGGAGGATATAAAGTCCGGCATTGCCGCGGCCCGTGCTGATCTGGTGGATGTCGAGCGTCCCGGGCTGCCAGGGGGAAATAGGCATTCCCGTGACATCCTCGGCGTGGGAGGGCAAGAGCAGAAACATCCAGAGACCGAGAGACAGAAGCATTCTTGTCGCCATTGTTACGTCCTCCTGGCTGAAAATCGGTATTGAATCCGCAGCGGGCGGCTACACAAGCCGCATGGATATCTTACCACGCGCACCGGTGGATTTCCATATCGGCGCCACCCTTGGATTGGCTAAACGACATGTTAGAATAAGAGGCTTCGCCTCACCGAGTCAGGAAGTCGCCGGATGCCAATCCTTCGAAAAGAACCGAGTATTTTCCCCGAAAGCCTGCTGGACGAGGAAGGCCGGCCGGAAGATGACCGTCGCTGGCGGGTTCTCTACACGAAGGCACGGCAGGAAAAGGCCCTCGCACGCGATTTGCTGGCCGCTCAGGTGCCATTCTATCTGCCGCTGATCGCCAAAGAGAACGTTTTCCGTGGACGGCGGATTACTTCCCACATTCCGCTGTTCACCGGATACATGTTCCTGCTCGGAGACGAGAACGAGCGGGTGCGCACCCTTCAAACCAATCGTATTTCCCGTATTCTGGACGTCGAGGATGCCGGATCGCTCGTGTACGACCTACGACAGGTCTGGCAGTTGATCGCTTCGGGCGCCCCGCTCACGGTGGAAAGTCGCTTGGCGCCGGGCAATCGCGTTCGGGTAAAACACGGGCCGTTCGCCGGGTTGGAAGGCACCGTGCTCCAACGGCGCGGCAAGACTCGCCTACTGGTGGCCGTCAACTTCCTCCAGCAAGGCGCCTCGGTCGAAGTCGAGGACTTCTATCTCGACCCGATCGGTTAGCTCGAATCGCGTCCGAAGCACACCAGGCACATGTCATCGCTTTGCGTGCATTCGCCAACGAATTGCTTCACGTCGTCCAGGATCGCCTGCCCAATACGCTCCACGCCGTTATCGCTGGTCCTCAGCAATTCGAGGAGCCGCCGTTCACCGTAGAGCCGCTCATTGCAGTCCATTGCCTCGGTAATACCATCCGTGTAGAGGTTGATGCACGAACCGGAATCCAGCGAAACGACCGCCTGCGGATATTCCGCATCGACTTCAATGCCAAGAGGCAACCGGGAGCATTCTTTGGCAATGGGCACGACTTCTCCCGTTGCACTGCGCAACAACGGAGGCATGTGGCCTGCGTTGACCACCGTCACCTCGTGCCGTGTCGGGTCCAGAATGCACAGCACGAGCGTTACGAAACGGTCTTCCCAGCCGCTTCCGCAGAACGTCTGGTTCAGCCTCGCAATCGCCTGCGAGGGAGTCGGCTCGGCGACGAGGCAGAAGCGGGTTTCGGCGGAAAACTTCGCCATCAACAGCGATGCCGCGATCCCCTTCCCCGACACATCGGCCACAACGACTGCCGTCCGATTTCCCGGAAGCGTCACGTAGTCGTAGTAATCGCCGCCAAGCTGATGCGCAGACTGGTAGAAGTTGAAAAACCGATATCCCGATATGGCCGGCGGCTGGGCAGGCAGAAACCCTCGCTGTACTTCATGCGCGAGGGCCAGGTCGCGTTCGAACACCTGCTCGCGCAAGGCCGTTTCGTGTAACTTTGCGTTCTCCAAGGCCACGGCCGCCTGACAGGCGACACTGGCCAACACGTCGAGGTCGTCACGGCTGAACCGGCTACGCTGGTCCAGCGTGTCGATCTGGATTACTCCCAGCGCCTCGCCGGAACCGCTGACCAGCGGCGCGCACATCATCGACCGGATCTGAAAGTCGACGATGCTTTCGGCCAGGTCGAAACGTGAATCGCTGGCCGCGTCGGCCGAGAGGATCGCCTCTTTCGCGTTCATGACGCTTCCGATGATCGTTCGGCTGATGCGGATCGTCTGCTGATCGTCCATCTGCCGGTGCTTGACTGCCTTCGGGACAAGCCGGCCGGTGTCGTTGTCTCGCAGCACGACAAAGCCGCGATCTGCCTGGGCGAAGATCTTGAACAGGCTGTCCAGCAGCTTCGGTAGGACCTCGTCCACCGAGAGCGCTGTTCCGAGGTTCTGGGCAATCTCGACGAGCGCTTTCAACTTCGCCTCGGCATTCACCTCCAACCGCAACCCGGTAGAGCCGGTCGATACGTCGACCTTCGACATAATGGTCGAATTGGACGGAGTGCGTAGATCATCGAACAGGATGCCGGCCACGGGACGCCCGAGTTCGTCCTCGGTTTCCGGTGGGGCACCGGGCAATCGCCGATGGAAAACGAAGACCAGATCGCAAACGCTCAACTGATCGCCTTCATCTAGCCGCAGCCGGTCTTCGATCGGCTGACCGTTGACGAACGTGCCGTTCCGGCTATTCATGTCCTCAACGTAGAACTCGCCGTCGATTGCGAGGATTTGGGCATGATGACGGCTCACGGCTCCCGACTCGAGCACAATATCGCACTCCGGATGCCGCCCCAAGATGGCCCGCTCGCAGTCGAGTGGAAATAACTGTCCCGGGTTCGCACCCTGCAATGCCCGAAGTACTGCCACAATAGCACCTTTAGGTTGATTCTTATTAGCCGCTAGAGTTAAACCCTCAGTTGGAGCAGCGACTGGATCGGCTGACGGAACACCGGGTTCGGGGCCCGAGGTTGCCACCTTCCGGTCTCCCGCCGAAGCGCTCCCCTTGACGCTGCGCGATTTCGTTTATACGCTAAACAAGTTATCGCAACTTAGCCGATGCCACGGCTGGACGCAATGCGACTCACTGGGGAATAGTGTAACGGTAGCACGACTGACTCTGGATCAGTTAGTCTAGGTTCAAATCCTAGTTCCCCAGCTT
>CAZASB010000406.1:0-4008 GCA_964487655.1 uncultured Planctomycetaceae bacterium | reverse complement strand
GCCTCGGCGCGGCCGACGAGCGGGTCAAGGTGGTCGTGCCGGTGTGCCAGAGCGGGAGTATCGAAGACGTGGTGGTGGACCGGTCGACCGACGGCCATTGCGACTGCGCTTTCTGGATCAACTATTATCGATGGTGCTGGTCCGACCTCGGCTCGTTGATCGCTCCGCGCGCCCTGCTTATTGCCTCGGGCACGGAAGACGTGCTGTGGCGGCCGTCGGGCTTCCGCGACGTTTCGCACCGCATTCGCCACCAGTACGCCGCATTGGAAGCCTCGGACCGGTTCGAGCTGGTCGAGGATCTCACGCCGCATGGCTACACGCCCAAGCTGCGCAAGGCCATCTTCACCTGGTTCAACACGCACCTAAAGGGCGATCCGACGCCGGTTGAAGACGACGTGACCGACTTCGTCGAGCCAGAGGAAAACCTGCTGGTCTTCGGTGGCAAGCTGCCCGAGGACGACCAGATGCAGAAGATCGATACCCTGCTGGTCAAGAAGGGCGAGCGGCCGGAAGTGACCGATGCCGCCCAGTGGCAGGCGCACCAGGAAGCCACACTCGCCTGGCTTCGGGCACTCACGTTCCGCAATATCCCAGCCGACTGCACGCCGGGTGCCGGCAATGTGCGGCAGGACGGCGGTTCGCGCGAAGGGGTGAGCTACGCCACCTACGCGTTCAACACCCACGATGGACTTACGCTACGCATGAAGACGATGCGCCATGCCGACGCGCCGCGGCCAACGCCCACGGTTGTCTACGCCATTCAGCCGGAGGCAAAGAGCACATTTGCCGGCGGCGGCTCTTCTCGACCGGCCGTCAGCGCGCCGCTGGCGACGGCAGGCGTGGAGGTGCGGAATACGGGCGTCACGTCGGTCGGTCCGGGCTACCTTTGGACCCTGCGTAGAACCTATCCGCTGCTGGGTCAAACACTTCCCGAGCGTCAGGTGTACGACCTGCTGGCTGGTGTTGCCCTGTTGCGTCGGGACTCGGTCACCGGGCCGGTGGCGTTGTTTGGGCAGGGGCATACCGCGACATTGGCCGTGTACGCGGCCCTACTGGACGCCGAGGTGAGCGAAATCATCCTGGCGGACTTGCCCGAAAGCCACGAGAACCCGGAGACGCCCGAGTTCCTCGGCATCCTCCGCATCGGCGACCTGCCGCACAACCTAGCACTTTTGTGGCCGCGGTCCATCACATTCATCGGCGCCATGCCGTCTGCCTACGAGTACACCCGGCAAGTCTACGAGAAACTCGGCGCGGCCGACCGCATCCGCGTAGTCGGCAGCTTGCGCCAATGGCAACCGGCGGACCAGAAGTGAGGCGTCACGTGGTGACCGCCTGGCCTTTCCACGGACACAAATAGGATGGGCTTTTGTCGGTCGCGTAACGCCCATCCTGCACTGGCCCTTGCCGGCCTTGGTCAATCCGTGCACAATGGCCGGGCGATGGACAGCTTGGCGAAACGACTCGATGCTTGCTTTGGGGCCCGGTCGGCATTGGCCGGGGAATCGCTCCGCGCCCTACGCGCCGTGCTGGCGCGAAGGGAATCGAGCCAATTTGACGCGTGGCGCAACGTAGCCGGCCGACTCTACGGCGGCGCGCTCGATACGTTAGGTTCGTGCCTGAAGAGACCGCTCAAGCAGGCGTGCGTGGGTGAGAATGCCTTGTCGCCCGATCGCGTGCTCTTCGCTCTTCAATCGTACTACGCCTTGATCGTGCGCCGCGTTACTGCCCGGTTGTGTGGCGAGGTCGCCGCCGAGGCGCTCGACGATTCAGTGTTTTCCTGGATGCACGCCAGCACGTCGTCGGAAGCGGCGGCGGTGATTGAGCGGGTGTCGGTTGCCGTAGCGGGATGCTGCAAGCCGGAATGCTGCAAGAATGGCGAGCCGGCTTCGGCCATGCCTGCCTGCGACCTGTTCAAACCGCTGTACGAGAGCGTCTTCCCTCGCCCACTCCGTCATGCGCTGGGCGAATACTACACACCTGACTGGCTGGCCGATCATGTGCTTGGACAGGCCGACTGGCCCAGCGATGGCAACGCCCGCCTGCTCGATCCGTCGTGCGGGTCCGGCACGTTCCTCATGGCGGCCATTGGACAGTTGCGAAGGCAATGCCTCGTTGACATCCCGGAGCAAGAGCAGTTTGACCGAATCCTTGCCGGCGTGACGGGCTTCGATCTGAACCCGCTGGCCGTGCTGACCGCGCGGGCCAATTACCTGGTTGCCGTGCGCGACCTGCTACCGAACGATGCGCCGGTTTCAATCCCCGTGTTCCGCCGCGATACGATTTGTGATTGTCCGGCGGACATGGCTCCCGTTGCCGGTGAAGCCCCGTACGATCTGCTGGTGGGCAATCCGCCATGGATTGCGTGGGACAACCTGCCAGACGAATATCGTCGTGCCACGCTACCGCTGTGGCGGTATTACGGGCTGTTCAGCCTGAACGGAAATGCGGGTCGGCACGGCGGGGCGAAGAAAGATCTGGCCATGCTGCTGTTGTACGCGGCGGCCGATCGCTACCTGCGAGTCGGCGGGCGCGCGGCCATGGTCGTCAGCCAGACGCTGCTGCACACTCAAGGGGCAGGCGACGGCTTCCGCCGGTTTCGCCTGGGGCCGGACGGCTGCCCGCTGGCCGTGCTGCGCGTGGACGATCTATCTGGCTTGCGTCCGTTCCCCGAGGCCGCCAATTGCACGGCCACACTGCTGTTGGAGAAAGGGCGGTCTACCGAGTATCCAGTACCTTACGTACGGTGGCTACCCGGTGAAGAGCACGGGCGGCATGGCGGCCCGAACAGTCCGCGGATAGAGCATCTTGCCGAACCGATCGACGCCGCGCGGCCCGGCTCGCCATGGTTTGTGCGCCCGAAGAATCTGCATACGCCTCTGGACGAGTTAGTGGGCCCGTCGGACTACACGGCAAGGCTAGGCGCGAACAGCGCTGGAGCGAACGGCGTGTACTGGGTCGAGATCCTCGGCCCGGCGGAAGGCGGCGTGCGCATACGGAACCTTGCCGGGGCCGGCCGACGCGAGGTCGAATCGGTCGAGTGCGTGGTCGAGCCCGACCTACTCTTTCCGCTCATGCGTTGGGGCGACGTGGCCCGATATCGTGCCCAGTCGGCGGCCCATATTCTCATGCCGCAGAATTTCGAGACCCGCACCGGCTTATCGGAAGATGTTCTCAGGGCGAAGTATCCGCAAACGTACGACTACTTCGCACGGTTCGAGCCGCTGCTGCGCCAGCGAGCGGCGTACCGACGATATCAGGAAGATCGGCCGTTCTACTCCATGTACAACGTCGGCCCCTACACGGCGGCTGGCATGAAGGTCGTATGGCGCCGCATGGACACGCGGCTGACGGCGGCCGTGGTCGAGCCTATCGACCATCCCCGGTTGGGATTGCGGCCTGCGGTTCCGCAAGAGACGTGTGTGCTAATTGACTGTGAAACGGCCGACGAGGCCCATTACCTGTGCGCGCTGGTCAGCAGCGCGACGGTCGGTTTCCTAGTGGGCGCGCACAGCGTTTCCGGCGGCAAGGGATTCGGTACGCCCGGCATCCTCGAGTTCATCCGGCTGCGCCGCTTCGATCCGGGCCGCGGACTTCACCGGCAACTTGCCACGGCCAGCCGGACGGCCCATGCTTGTGCCGCGAGGGAAGGCGAAGCCGGTGCGTGCAATGCCCTGGCCGAAGTCCAGCGGGAAATCGACGCGGCCGCCACCGCCCTATGGGGACTCGACTCATCCGAACAGCAGGCCATTGCACACTTTATGGCCTGATGGGGACGGGGGCGTCCGGCCGTGCAAAGGCCAGTAGCTGGCCGTTTTCCAGCGTCATGTAGATCGTGCCGTTGCCGGATGAACACAGACCACCAGCAGGATCGCCACCTGCCATGCACGATCGATACGAATTGGAAGACGTCTGCCTCGCTGCATTGTTCTTCTCCCTGGTTGAGGTGCGATTGCCCCAAAACGGCCACGCCGCATCATCTGCCGAGGGCAGCGACTCGCCGTATTG
>CAZASB010000405.1:0-4015 GCA_964487655.1 uncultured Planctomycetaceae bacterium | reverse complement strand
TGTCTTCGTCTTCCAAAGAAGCCGATGTCTTCCAAAAAATTGGACCGGTTGTCGCGCCGTTGTCGCCCGGCGGCCTAGACACCACCAGGGCGTAGAGGAGTTCGTTTGATGCCGGAAACGGAAGTGTTCGACGTGAAGCAGGTTGTGTTGTTCGATGGGTCGTTCGGACCTCGTGAGATTGCTGAGCTGCGGCAGGCAATCGCCCACGACCACGCAGCCTTTCGGATTCTGCGCGACGCGGTTGCCGAACTCCAGAAGCGAGAGAACCCGACTCCCGCAAGCTTTGTGCGGCTGGGAGTGTGCATGTATTTACTGGGCCGCTATTACGCAGCCATCGAAACCCTGCCGAAGGGTGATGGCGGTGCGTTGGCCCACTTCTACCTTGCCAAGTCCTACGCGGCGCGCCACTTCTTCGATGCGGCCATTGCGAGTTGGGACGACGCCAAGAAGGCAGGCTACAACGCTGACGCCTGCATGTTGGGCAAGGCGGAAACCATGCGGTTCGCCGACAACGCAAAGGGCGCCCTGGAAGTCCTCGACTCACTCTCCGGTGCCGTTGAGCAAACGGCGGAGTATCTTGCCCAACGGGCGGCCACTATAGCGACGATTGGTGGTAATCCGACCGAGGTGATTGCCTTGTACGAACGAGCTGTCGAGGCCGATCACGACCACGCCGGCGCCCTGTTCGGGCTCGCCGTCGAAAACGATCGCTACGGCAACGACAACGTCGCGCTCGACCTTTACAAGAAAGCCGCTGATCGCTTTCCTGCCCACGCCGGCTCCCTGGTGAATCTTGGCATCCTGTACGAGGACCACGAGCAGTACGACCAGGCTGCCCGATGCTTCCAACGGGTTCTCGACGCCTTCCCCGATCACCCTCGGGCGAGGCTGTTTTTGAAGGACTCGCAGGCTTCCTGCGATCAGTATTACGACGAAGACGCGCAGAAGAAACGCGACCGGATGAGCCAAGTGCTCAGTATTCCCGTGACCGATTTCGAACTCTCGGTTCGTAGCCGGAACTGTCTGCAGAAGATGGGCATCATGACCCTCGGCGACCTATGTCGCTGCACGGAAGCCGAACTGCTGTCCAGCAAGAACTTCGGCGAGACGAGTCTGGTTGAAATCAAGGACATGCTCTACGCCAAGGGTTTACACCTGGGGCAGTTTGCTCCGGAACGCCACGTAGCCGACGCGTTCGAGCCCGAGGTCCTCACTCCGGAAGATCAGGCGGTTTTGAACAAGCCCGTGACCGACCTGAACTTTTCGGTCCGTGCTCGGAAGTGCATGATCAAGTTGGGCATCAGCGTGCTTTCGGAACTGGTTCGCCGCACGGGCGACGATTTGCTCGAGTGTAAGAACTTCGGCGTGACCAGCTTGAACGAGGTTCGCGAGAAACTCGCTGTCCTGGGTCTGAAGCTTCGCGGAGAATAGGCGCGAAACACAGCCGAACAGGGCAGGGCGGCACGGGCTGCCGGGAAGGCTCGCCATGGCGCACTCCTCGCTTCGCTTCACCCTCCTGCACGCCGACGCCCACTGCCAGGCGCGCTGCGGCACCTTGGAAATGCCGCACGGCACGGTCGAGTTGCCGGCGTTCATGCCGGTGGCCACCCTCGGCAGCGTCAAGGGAATTGATATCGGGGCGATTCGTGCGACGGGCACTCAGATGGTGTTGGGCAATGCCTACCATCTCGCCCTGCGACCGGGCGAGAAGGTCGTCGAAAGCCTCGGTGGACTCCACCGCTTCATGGGCTGGGATGGCCCCATCCTCACCGATAGTGGCGGATTCCAGATATTCAGCCTCGCGCACCGAACCCGTATTCTCGAGTCGCACGCTACGTTCCGTTCGCACATCGATGGCCGGCAGTTGCATGTGTCTCCGGAGCGGGCCGTTGAGATCCAGGAGTCCTTGGGCAGCGATATTGCCATGGTGCTCGACCATGTCGTAGCGCTGCCCAACGAATACAACGTGGTGCGCGACGCGACCGAGCGTTCCGTCCGGTGGGCCCGGCGATGCCGCGATGCCGCCAGCCGCGACGACCAAGCTTTGTTCGGCATTGTGCAGGGCGGCCTCGACGTCGACTTGCGGCAGTGGTGTGCCGAGCAGCTTACGCGGCTTGACATGCCCGGCTACGCCGTGGGCGGCCTGAGCGTTGGCGAACCGCCGGCCGAGATGTACCGCATCCTCGACGCCACGGTACCGGCCCTGCCTGCCGACCGGCCGCGTTATCTCATGGGTGTGGGGCGCCCTCAGGATCTGCTCGAAGCGATCTATCGCGGCATCGATCTGTTCGACTGCGTTATGCCCACGCGTAACGGTCGCAACGCCTTGGCCTTTACCGACCAGGGGCCGCTTCGCTTGCGGAATCTTCAGTTCCAGCAGGATGATCGGCCCCTCGAACCGGCCTGTCCCTGCCCGGCATGTCGGCACAGCCGGGCCTACATTCGCCACTTGTTTCAATCGCGCGAAATGCTTGGGCCGATCCTGCTTTCCTTGCACAACCTGACCTACTACCAGCGCCTTCTTGCCGACGCGCGGCAAGCCATCGCCGAAGATCGCTTCGAGCCGTTCCTCGCGGAAAAAATGCAGGGTTGGCGGAACGCCTAGTGGCGTCTTCCCCCGTGCCACTGTGGTGCCGACAATGGTTGTGACGCCGGCGCACGACAAGCGGCGGCGCAAGCGGCTCCAGGACGTCTTGACCGCCTACAACGAACAGTATGGCAAAGCGCTCAAACGGCTCGCGGAGTGCGACCGTGGAGCCGACGTTCCTTATGGTTGACGAGGTTCTCGCCATCCATCGAAACCAGATCGCGCGCTATGGTGGATCGGAAGGCGTGCGAGACTGGGGCTTGCTGCAATCGGTCATTACCATGCCGGCCGCCACTTTCAGTGGCCAGTTCCTTCACTGCGACCTATGCGAAATGGCGGCGCCTACTTGTTCCACATTGTCCAGAACCATCCGTTCATCGGCGGGAACAATCGCGTGGCCACCTATGTCTTCCTTGCACTGAACGACGTGCGGCCGACCGCTGACAACGACACCTATGCCGACCTGGTGCTCACTATCGCCCGTGGCGAAACGCCGAAATCGGCCGTCGCTGAGTTCTTCCGAGCGAACACGATCCCCGTCTGACCGCCACCTTCTCGATTCTGGTATAGGACTTAGCGTTGTTCCGACAACAGCGCCGGCTAAGCTCCACGCGATGCTGCGCCAGATCGTGCGGATGTTTCCTCGCTTCGCAGACAAGATTAAACCTGCAAGCGCCGCCGCCGTCACAAACGTCGCGAGTGCCGACACCGTATCCTGCGGCCACACGGCAACGAACAGAACAACTGCTGCCGCGATGGCTATTGAGAGCTTCCATAGTGGATGCTGAAGGAACATCATATGCCTGGCGGTGGTGTTGGTCCTGTCCAGGATGTGAATGACGACCAAATCCAAATCAAGCCGTCGCCACCTTCGAACGTGCCGCTGGTCGATACAACTTGTTAGCCCGGTGTAGCTATTTTTAGGCCAATAATGCCTGCAAGAATAAGCGTTAGGCTCAGTATTCGGCCAGCATTCATCGGCTCCTCCAATAAGACAATCCCAAGTATCGCCGTACCAACAGCGCCGACACCGACCCAAACAGCATAGGCGGTGCCAACAGGAAGCGACTTCATTGCAATGCCCAGTAGGCCCAGGCTAATTGCCATCGCAATCACAGTGCCGACAGTTGGCCAAAAGCGTGTAAAGCCATCCGTATATTTAAGTCCAATAGCCCACCCCATTTCAAACAAACCGGCAAGAACAAGAATGATCCAGTTCATGGCAATGCCTCATCAAAGTAGGTCCAAATTAAAGGTGTCCGGTACCTTTAATCTTGACAATTTTCAATATTTCGCTATTATGCTGGAATGGAAAGGCCGAAACGAGTAACGCTGGGCGAATACGTTAATTACGTTCAATCAGGCCAACGGGCATTACGTGACCGTGTTGCGAAAGCTTCAGTCAACCATCAAGCCCCGAGTCCGCCC
>CAZASB010000404.1:0-4026 GCA_964487655.1 uncultured Planctomycetaceae bacterium | reverse complement strand
CTCCCGACCCTTAAGACGTCTCCGCCAGTGTTACGGTGCCGGATACACTAGGCACTCGATGTCCTTCTTGCCGTCAACGAGGCTTGCATAAATCAGCAGCAGCTCGCCGGAGCCGTCAATATTGACCATTGCATTCCCGAGCGAACGCCTCTGACCGAAGTCCTGCACAACGCGGAACTGGACGCCGTCTTCGCTCTTGGCAAGCCATCGGTGCGATGCGTGGCTCTGAGAGGACAAGTAGTACGCGCTGTCCTTCTTGACCACTCGCGTGAAGAGCTGCCCGTCGATGTTGTATTTGAACGGTTCATCAATGCCCGACACGGTCAGCCGGTCGGCTGTCCACGTCTTGCCGAGGTCGCACGTCCTGAAGCGGTATGCGTGTCCGGCTTCGTCGCCGTCGGGAACCGAGGAATACAGCACGATGTAGCCGTCCTCCCTCATTGCGCTTCCCATCAGGCGCCGGTTGTTGCCGGCCAATACACTTGTGGGAATGCTGCCGGCTGTCTTGTTCCAACCGCGGTCTTCGTGAAACACGGAATAGGCAATCTTGTCCGGCATGTTGTTCACGGTATAGAAGAGCCATGCCGGTGCGCGTCCGTCGCCGGGCAGGAACTCCATGTGCGGGCGCCGGCGGAGATTGGGAGTCACAACGGGTTCATTGTCGGATGCGACATACGACTGGAAATCCGACCATTTGCCAGCGGTGACCTCGGAGATGAAATCGCCCTGGGCGCTCTTCTGACAATAGAAGACCCGCCAATTGCCATGCGAATATCCGAAGCAAGGATGCCCTTGCATGATCGTCATCTTGCTCGGGTCAAACACATATTGCTCCGGGCTGAAAGCCCGCGTCTTGGCGTCGTAGGTCGCGAACTTCACGTCTTCCACCTGGTGCCCTGCCGGACGCTCTGCATAGCGCTGCCAGGTAATGATATAGCGATCCGGATTATGAGGATCGCGATGAGCGTCCGGCAATCCGTAACAGCCATATTCACCGATCGTTTGCCACTGGAATGTTTCGGCAAATGCGGCGGGCGTCCATACGGCTGATGCCGCGCCGATCCAGAGCCATGTCAATTTCCACATACCTGATGCCTCCAACGATCGTCCACGAAAACGCGGCGGTTCACCGGAACCCGGCCTCTCCACGCGCGCACGTCAAAAATCACTGCCGCCAATCACCTCGCCGCCATCGGGCGTGCCCAACGCCTGCCAGACGTTGTGCGCAACCGATTCGGACACAAACCGCACGCTGCCGTCGCACAGACTGAAGACGACACCGCCCGGATGGTGGCTCCGCGAGGTGTGCAACTGCTGGTTCTGCTGCGAGATGCGTATGCAAGGCGCCAGCGGCGGGTTGTTCTCCCCGCAAATGCGCACCAGGTCGGGCATACGGTCGTTCGGGGTGTAGTCGTGCATGTAGATGGGGCCTTCGTCGTAGCTGAACGTGGCACGTATGTCATGCACTTCGCCGCAAACCAGTTCGCTCATCAGCGCGGTATTGGAAGTACCGTCGGTAATCTCTTCGATCCGGGCACCGTAATTGTATCCCAGCACGCCCGGGTAGCGCTTACCCGACTCCAACGGGAGGCTCCTGGAAATGGGGGCTTCCATCTGCCCAATCCCCAAATTGCCGGCATACGATATACGGCCTCGGATTCGCTCGGGATAAGACTTCGCTTGGTAGAGTTCACTGGAATTCGGATCGGAGGGGCACTGAAACGCGGCGATCTGCGCGCCCTTGATGTGTATTTGTCCCAGTCCCGGATACGGGTTGCCGGGGCTGAAACCCCAGTCGATATCGTCGTACAGCGATTGCTGCTCGATATAGGGAAACAGCCGCACGCACCAGGGCCATTCCACGCCGTCCGGGCTTCCACACCCGTAGTTGCCCTTCATCGGGCCGTACCCCATGGGAAACCTGTTGCAGACGGAATGGTAATTGTGAAATGCCAGCGCGAGCTGCCGCATGTTGTTGGTACATTGCATCCGCCTAGCCGCCTCCCTGGCCGCCTGCACCGCAGGCAACAGAAGCGCAATGAGAATCCCGATAATAGCGATGACCACCAACAGCTCAACTAGGGTAAACGCGGCGGAACAGCGACTTCGCATGAGGCACTCCCTGCTACGGGTTCGTTTGGAGCTACCATTGTCGGGCAGCGGTCACGGCTGCACCAGGCCGGCCCTTCTACGGCGAGAGCAGCCCAACAAGCACAACGCGCCGAAGGCTAGTAGCCCCACGGTGCTCGGCTCCGGGATGGCGGCGCTGTAAAGTGCCGTGACGTCGGCTTGATCGAACGGCCGGGCGAAGAACGCCACCTCATCGAGCCCGCCAAGCCACCCCAGATTGCCGTGGCTGGCCTCGCGATTGCCTAGCCAGGTGCCCGTATCGAATCCGAGTCCCCCAACCTCTGTAGACAGAAGCTCTACCTGTTGGCCGTCAATATACATGCGCATGTTGCTCACGTTGTCGTCGTTTCGAACGACAACCAAGTGGTGCCACTCGTCGTCGCTGATGTCCGGCAACACTTTGGTCGCGAGCGAGCCGTCGTTGACTTTCGTCGTAACCGCTAGTCGCCCCCGGTTGTTGACGATGGCAAACGGATGGTCGCTGTCCTTATCGTTGGTGAACAAGCGGCGGAACAGAGATGTGCTGGCTTCTTGGTCGTTCTTGAAGAAGCCGGCAACCGTTAACGCTTTCAGGTCAAACGGCTGGTCGGGCAGTCGAATGGAATCGGAAGCAAAATTGGGCGCCGTATTGGCCGACTCCAGGCCAATCCAAACCGCGTCGGCTACCGAGGGGCCGGCCGTATGATCGCCGGGAATTGAACCACTATAAGCCCCGTTATTGATGAGCCCTCCGCTCTTTTCCTCACGGGCAACCGTTCCCGACGTCTCGTTCAGTCGGTAGTAGGCGATCAGGTCGGGGTCGTCGAGCACCGCGCTGGCATAGCGAGGCTGCGCCGCGTAACTGGTGGACGCCAGGAACATGCGATCGAGCGTCTGGACCTCGCCTGCGGTGGAATCGTGTTGGCCGTCGATGGCCAAGCGGAGGGCGGCGCCGATACGCAGCGCGGAATCAATAATATTGCTGCCAACCATGGCGTATCCAGACGAATTCCAGTTCCCGCCGGCCTCTTTCCAGTGGACCTGGTAACGCCCGGTACTGTTCGACCCGGGAACCGTTTGGTCAAGCTCGAGGACCAAGTCGATGTTGTTCACCGTGGCAGGATTCCAACTCTCCAGGTTGTTGAGATTCGTTCCACCGCCGCTGGTCATGCCTTTCAAGGCAACGGTGGTTCCGCTGCGCACCAGATCCAACCGGGCGGTGTGAAATCCGGGTTTATAGTTGCCCGTGCCGTCATTGTAGGCCGAGTCGAAACCGAACGCGAACGCGTCGGCCGAGCCACCCGTATTCGCGAACCAGTTGAGCGACAGATTCTCCACAACCAGCCAATGGCGTCCCGTGGTGAGATTATCGATGTCAGCATAAGCTCTAGGGTTCACCGTGCCGCTATAGTCGGTTCTGCGCAGCAGCCCGCCGCTGATCTCCGTCCAACTGTTCACATCGCTAGTCCACGATGTCGTGCCTGCACTATTCATAGCGGCCGACAGGTTGGTGCCATTGCTATCTTGGAACTGCCAGTCTTCAATGACGATTGCGCCTCGCAGCCCGCCCGTGGTGAGTACTAGGATGGCCAACACTGCTGTTGAGATACGATTCAATTGCATTACGTTTCCCCTTTCAGGCACGGGTGCAGAGATCATAGTCCGGTATGCCGCATCGGAAGGAACGCACGGCGGCAGAAACTCCACCACCACCGTCCCATCCAGGCCAACCCGAGGGCAATCGCTACCCTCATATAACCCTCATATACTTGCCGCGTGCCGTAATTGCGCCTTTACACGGCAGGCGCGCTACGCGGATGCCGACAGCCCAACTATCAGCATGGTTGCTATCTTACCATGCGAAGGCAGTACCTGTCAAACGGCTGAATAGCATCGCTATAGTTCGGGGGGGGGGGG
>CAZASB010000403.1:0-4032 GCA_964487655.1 uncultured Planctomycetaceae bacterium | reverse complement strand
CGGCGGGGCAAGCCCGCACGGTGGCCTTCCTCACGACTTCAACTTGTGTAAAACAGCGAGGGCAACGCGCCATGTTGAAGAAGAAAGGCCGTTGTGCGACAATGATCCCCTAACGTATCGCATTCCCGCCATGTCCCCAAGGGAGCCCGCCATGAATCGGTTTTCTGCCTGCCTGATCCTCTTTGTCACATCTGCCCTATTCGCCAGTCCTTACGCTCAGGCGGCGGAGACCATGAAGCCCGCTACTGGCAGCGACTCTCCGCAATCGACCAAGCCCGTTGAATGGGCCGTTGGCGGCTGCGGCGGAGCCTATTTTCTCGCGTCGCCCGGCGAACTGGTGATTGATGTATACAAGCGCGATCGCAATCGTAGTCGGCGGCATACGGAGCTTCGCGCCATCCTTGTGGGGCCCGATCGCCGTGTGATTCAGGAAGTTGCCATTCCCGACCACAAAAGCGACGAACGCACCGGCCTTGGTCCAGTGCAGCGGGCATGTCTGAAGACACAGGTCGAGCGAAAAGGAATCTACTCGCTCAACATAACCGTGTCCCAGGATCGTTACGGCGACGATTTCGTCTGGGGCTTCCAGACCAATTGCGAGCGCTACCTCGTCGAGACCGCCCGAGGCCATCGCGACCGACGGCATGAAGAGCCCATCGTCCTCATGCATCCGGAAGCCGCGGGTGACGTGTGCTTCCTTCCACGGCGAGGTGAGTTTGCCATGGAAATCACCGGGTTACCCAAGTCGGTTGCATCGTTGAGTGTGCTGGACAGCGAGGACCGGCTAATCGCCGAATTGCGGCCCGATGCCGATAATCAGATTGTGCATACCTTTCCGGCCGACGAACGGCGAGATGCCGTTCCGTGGCGGATTCACTTTCCCGTGCAGCAGGCGGTGGTGAATATCGACGGCCTGACGCGGTGGAACTCGACCGACCTGTACCCGAACCTCGCCTGTTGGACACCCGATGCCCGTTCATGGTTTGAATTGCTGCCCAATCGGTGGCTGCTGACACCTTACCAGCGAACGGCATACGCCGCCGCAGGCGCCCAGGGTCAAATCGTCTTTCGAGTGCATAACAATGCCGGTCGCAAGCGCGCGGTTCAGCTTTCGCTGGAGTTTCCCGGCGAGTCGTGGCCGGCGGCTCTGTCGCAGACGGTAGTCGAGGTTGCCGGAAACTCGGCCGTGGACGTTCAGGTCGAGTACACCGCGCCCCCGACGGGCCAGAGGCGCGAATGCCATCTTCGAGCAACGCCTGCCGATTCTCCGAACGTATCGACCTACGCAACGTTCACCTGCATTGCTGGTGAGTCACCAGCCGCGAAGCCGCTCGACATGCCGCTAGTACTAAAGCCCTACGAGCACGAAAACGAGCAGTTGGGCTACTTGCCCGACTATCCTGTTGAGTACGAGATGTACTTCGATCCTGCAAACCGTCCCTTCACTCGAACGAAGGCCGGAGTGGCCACAATGCGTGACGGCAAGTGGACGACCGCGAACCTCGCGAAGACCGTGACTCGCCGCATCCCGCCCTTCGAAGGAAGTAGCTTCAGACTGGCGGTGAGCAAGGTCGCGTTTGACTCGGACAGCAACGTCTACCTACTGGCGCGCACCGGACGGCAGGCTGCGCTGCTGTGTTCTTCCGACGCTGGACAAAGCTTCGAGGCCATCTTACTACCGGAACGCAAGGACAGGTCGAGTTCGTTCGACATTGAACAGTTTTCCGGCCACAATACGCCGGATGGACCGCCGCCCATTCTGCGATATACGTGTACAGAGGTCGACCCAAACGTCTTCTGGCGCCGGGTCAATGATCTGGAACTGATTCTGGCGGACAGAGAGGGCGATCTCGTCGTGTTTCAGACGCCCATTCTGATTTCCAACAAGTGCATCGGTTTGGCCGCTCATTCGGGTATTCCCGCTACCGTCGTCTCGCGCGGCAACCGCGTACACGTAGTGTGGGGCGAGGCCACCGATCCGGCGGAGAAGATACCCGGGGTTCCGGTCTACGTGGCAACTTACAATCGGACGACCAGGCAGTTAAGCAAGCCTGCTTTGGTGGCGTATGGCCCGCCGGCCAACGACGTTCATAACTCACCCAGCATTACGCAGGACAGTAAGGGTTACCTCCACGTACTAGCCGGCACGCACGGCCGCCCGTTTCCCTACGCCAGATCGCTTACTCCCAACGACGCTAGCGCTGGCTGGACCGAAGCGGAACTCCTGGGCGAGGACTTGCGGCAAACATACATCGGCATGGTATGCGGTTCCGACGACACGCTCCATGTTGTCTATCGCTTGTGGCAGAGCGGCGTGGAGCCGCACCCGGCAAGCTCCCATGCCGTGCTTGCCCATCAGCGCAAGCCGGCCGACGGCCCATGGCAGGCACCCGAGGCATTGGTGGCGCCACCGTTCTCGGAATATAGCGTCTTCTATCATCGGCTGACAATCGACCGTCTGGGACGGCTGTTCATTTCATACGACTATTGGTCGACCCACTGGTTCTACAGAAATGACCATGTCGGTTCCCGCCGCGCGCTAATGATGTCGCCGGACGGCGGCGCAACGTGGCAAATGGCGACGAGCCGAGAGCTGGCCCCCCACGTCTCCCTGGGCCGTTGACGGAGTTCATCCGCACCGCTCGCTGCTACAAGATGGCTTCTCGCAGACCCACTCATCCGTTCACTCCGGTGGCTCCGCCATCGGAGTGAACGGAAGGGGAGAAGAGAGGGGAGGCCATGAACCCTCTGTTTCTCCTGTTGACCTTTACGGTCCCACGTCAATGCTTACAGAAGTAGGGGTGTGTTTTCACTCAGAAGTAGGGTGTTATGGTCTTGCATTGAATGCCCCCGAGCGATTACACTTCGCAGGTGGAATCATGGTTGATGCTGTCCAGGCTCCGGTTTGGGGCTGCGTTGTGCCTCAGATCTCGTCTTCTTCTCAGGTCGCAAGTTGCTTCGAATTTGAGTTATTCGGCCAATTGCCTAAAACGCCTCTTTTCTCCATGCCCCAACGAACTTGCCGAGCGCTGGCGTTTGCCTCGATGTTGTTCGGCGTGCTATGCGCCGTTGGGTGCCGTGGCGGGGGAGGCTCACATTCCCTTCTTCATCCGTCGGAGTCGCCGCTACGGCAGGTCGTTTCACGGAAGCCGCTGCTGGCAATCAACCCAGACCTGATCAAGTGGGCAGTCCCATCCAATGACCGCCAGTGGACGGCCGATCAGGCGGTTCTCCCGTCTATCGAGTTCCACGGCAATCAGATAACCGTTCGCAATGTCCGCAATTGCGACTATCGCACCGCCGACGACTACGACGTGCATTACTACGACAAGACATTCGATCTCGACCGTCTTGAATCGGTCGATTTCGTTGTGGTACCGTTTGAGGACATTCCTGGCATCGCGCACACGATGTTGAGTTTCGGTTTTGAGGACCAAGGTCAACTGGCCGTTTCAGTCGAAATACGCAAGGAACGGGGCGAAGCGTACAGTCCGGTGAAGGGATTTTTCCGGCAGTACGAGTTGATGTACGTCCTGGCCGACGAACGCGATGTAATCCTCAAGCAGTCGCTACACTACTTGTGCGACGTCTACGTCTACCGGAGTTCGGCCACGCAGTCGCAATGCCGGGACTTGCTACTCGATGTATTTCAGCGGGTCAACAAGCTTCACGAAGAGCCGGAGTTCTATCACACGTTGTCGAACAACTGCACAACGAATATCCGGAATCACGTAAATCGTTTGGCGCCCGATCGCGTGCCATACGACTATCGCGTGCTACTGCCTGCCTATTCCGACCGACTGGCGTTCGATCTGGGCTTGCTGGAACGTC
The DNA here is from genome assembly GCA_964487655.1 of uncultured Planctomycetaceae bacterium. Classification (GTDB taxonomy): domain Bacteria; phylum Planctomycetota; class Planctomycetia; order Pirellulales; family Thermoguttaceae; genus PWXP01. The sequence goes on along the minus strand of CAZASB010000403.1, from coordinate 201 downwards.
GCGGTAGCTTCGAAGAGACCCGGGCCGCGGCGAAGGTGAACTACCGCGCCTATTTGCACGAAGCATCCCCCGACTTCTCGAAGATGATCCGACTCCGATAGCCTGACGGCCGCCTTCTCCCTGCAAACGGAAAGGCCGGCAGAAACAAGGTAACCGTTCACAGGGGGACTGTCCCAATTTTCGCGGCACAAAGGGCGTTCT
>CAZASB010000402.1:0-4056 GCA_964487655.1 uncultured Planctomycetaceae bacterium | reverse complement strand
CATGAATAAGCTCATTACTCTCGAAGAAGCCGCGGAAAAAGTCAAAGATGGCATGACCATCATGGTCGGAGGCTTCCTGGGCTGCGGCAATCCGCACCGGATTATCGATAAGCTGGTCGAAAAAGGCGTCAAGGACTTGACCCTCATTTGTAACGATACCGGTTTTCCTGAAGTGGGCGTGGGCAAACTCGTGGTTCACAAGCAAGTCAAGAAGGTCATCGTCTCTCACATCGGGACGAATCCGGAAACTGGACGCCAGATGAACGAGGGAGAAATGGAAGTGGTCCTTGTGCCTCAAGGCACCTTGGCGGAGCAAGTGAGAGCTGGAGGAGCCGGCCTGGGAGGCATCCTGACGCCGACCGGAGTAGGCACGGTCGTGGAACAAGGCAAGGACTTGATCGAAGTGGACGGCGCCACCTATCTCTTGGAGAAGCCTTTGCGAGCCGACGTGGCTCTCATCGCGGGAGAAACCGTGGACCGGTTCGGCAATATCGTCTATTGCGGCGCCACGAGAAACTTCAACAACATCATGGCTACCGCGGCCGATGTGGTTATCGCCGAAGCCGAACAGGTGGTGAAAGTAGGAGCGATCGATCCCAACCACGTGGTCACCCCCGGCATCTTTGTTAGCTACATCGTCAATGGAGGTGCGAAGTGATGGAGAAACATCAGATCAAGGAATTCATTGCCAGACGAGTGGCCAAAGAACTCAAAGACGGAGATGTGGTGAACCTGGGTATTGGGCTCCCCACCCTGGTGACTGGTTTCGTCCCTGCAGGTGTCAACATCTTCTTCCAATCGGAAAACGGGTTTATCGGTGTCGGGCCGGCACCGGTAGCGGGCTCGGAAGACCCTAGAATTGTCAACGCCGGAGGCCAATGCGTGACCATCCTGCCAGGAGGCGTTTTCTTCGACTCGGCCACGTCTTTCGGCATCATCAGGGGAGGACACGTCGACGCGACAGTGCTGGGCGCACTGCAGGTTGATGAACAAGGGAACCTGGCAAGCTGGATGGTGCCGGGGAAGATGGTTCCGGGGATGGGAGGGGCCATGGATCTCGTCACCGGGGCCAAGAAGGTGATCATCGCCATGGAGCACACCGTCAAGGGAAACCCCAAGATCCTGAAAAAATGCGACTATCCCCTGACGGCCGCTCACCAAGTGGACGTCATCGTTACGGAGATGGGCTTCATGGAAGTAACCCCGGAAGGCATCTTGCTGAAGGAGATCAACCCGGAGTTCGGTGTCGACGAGGTTCAGGCCGCCACGGAGGCGCAACTGATCATCTCAAAAGATCTGAAGCCCATGGAGTAGAGACCAATGAAGGTCCGGGACATTACGACAATTGGTGTCGCGGGAGCGGGGACCATGGGTTCCGGCATCGCACAACTGTTTGCCAGGAAAGGCTACGACGTTCGTGTTGTGGATCTAGAGAAGGAATGCCTGGACAAATCACAACGATTGGTGGCGCTCTTCAACGGCAGCCTTGCTGAGGAAGGCCTGATGACGGCACAGGAGGCCGAACGGATCACCGATCGCATCTCCTACCATCTGGGACAAGATGCCCTTTGCGATGCCGATGTGATTGTGGAGTCGATTGTGGAGAAGCTCGACGTCAAACAAGTCTTCTGGTGGGAAATGGAGGCAATTGCCAGGAGCGATGCGTTGTTTGCCACGAATACCTCCGGCTTGAGCATCAACGGCATCGCGGCAAGACTGCGGGGCAAGGGAAGGTTTCTCGGAATGCACTTCTGGAATCCGCCCCACATCATCCCTTTAGTAGAACTCATCCGTGCCGAGGAAACAAAGGACGACACGGTGGCCACGTTCAAAGACCTTTGCAAAACCATCGGCAAAGAGCCTGTCGAGGTGCAAAAGGATGCCCCAGGCTTTATTGGCAACCGGCTCCAGTTCGCCGTCTTCAGGGAAGCGCTTCATATCATCGCCGACGGAATCGCCAGTGCCGAGGACGTGGATCGCGCCATGCGATATGGTCCGGGCTTTCGATATCCAATTCTCGGTCCTCTGCAGACAGCCGATTTGGGAGGATTGGACACGTTCTTTTATATTGCTTCCTACTTGTTCGATTCGCTAAGCAACATGAAGGAACCGCCCGAATTGCTGAAACGCCTGATCGAAGCACAACAACTGGGTATCAAGTCAGGGCGAGGGTTTTACGATTACTCGAACGGGAAGGATGAAGAGGCTATCAAGAGAAGGGACCGGATGTTCCTTGAGATGCTCAAGCACATCCATTCCAAACAAGTGGAGCTTTAGGCCGTCACCGAATCCTCCACGGTCCCGAATGGCATTGACCCCATTATTTGTCAAGCTGCGGAAGTGGCAAGATTTCGTCCTGTAAATGAGGGGCAATGGGCAATGTCCCCCGAAGCGGGGGTTGCAATGGTCGGTTCGTGGCTCTCGCGTGGTCACGTCCCGACAGCCACGTTAGCGTAAGGTATTGTGGCATAGGTGGATAGAATGCTTCAGGTGCGCGAAATCAGCCAAATTGATGAGTTGAGAGAACTCCGGACGGCGTGGACGGCGCTGTTGCGCCGGACCGCAGGCGCGTCGTTCTTTCAGTCGCTCGAGTGGCTCGAAGCGTACGGACGCCATTTTGGCCGAGAGATGACGTTTCGCGTGCTTGTCGTGGGAGACCCGGCATGCCCGGAGGGCATCTTGCCGTTGGTGGTCTACCCCGAAAAGACGCGAATCGGTCGACTTCGCGTGTTGAGCTATCCACTGCACGACTGGGGATCGTTCTATGGACCGATCGGGCCCGATCCGGCCAGTACCTTGCTGGAGGGTCTCGGGCACATTCGACGCTGCCGGCGCGACTGGGATTTCGTCGAGCTGCGGTGGTGCGGCGCGCCGGGCGCCGACCTTCGGCACTACGACGATGCGATGCAAGCAGCCGGACTCCAGTCGTACGCAACGATCTGGGACCAGACGGCCGTAGTCGACTTGCGTGGCGACTGGCCAACCTACTTTGCCGGTCGCCCAAGCTCGCTTCGGAACAACTTCCGTCGCCGGCAAAAGCACCTTGCGCGGCTTGGCACGCTGCGGTTCGAACGATACCGTCCCCGTGGCGAGATGCATGGCGATGCCAACCCCCGCTGGGATCTTTATGACGCATGCGAGCGGCTCGCCGGCCGAAGTTGGCAGGCATCGTCGACCGAAGGCACCACCTTGTCCAGCGATTTGGTCCGTCCGTTCCTGCGAGAGGTCCACGCCGCGGCCGTTCGTTTGGGCGCGGTTGACATGAATCTGCTGTGGCTCAACGATCGGCTGACAGCCTTTGCGTACAACTACCATTGGCAGGGGTACGTGAGCGGGCTACGCGTCGGTTTTGACTCTGAGTTTGCGGGGGAAGGGGTTGGGGGATTGCTCTGGACCATGTCCATCCGTGACAGTTTCGAACGGGGTGACCGCATCTACGATTTGGGGGCGGGATCGCTCGACGTGAAACGGCATTATCGCACCGACGTGCTCCCCATCTTCCGATTCGGCCACTACCCAGCCATGGCACCTCGAACGCAACTTCTGCGTCTGCGGCGTTGGGCCCAAGGCCATCTGCTTGGCGAGGACGCGGCGCTCGCGCTGTGCCAGGGCACGGCGCTCGCCGCCGTGGATTAGCACCCTGCGTGCCACTGCCGTCTCGGCAGTGCCTCTTTCTACCCGTCTCTTGCCGGTTGGAGTACGCGGGCCGTTTGTGCGTGGGTGTGGTCTGGTTGGCGTCCGGCGTCGTGGCGGCATTCTCGACGCTCCAAGGCACCAAGAAGCCGGAGAAGGAAAGCACTGCCGAAACGACAGTGCCACCCGTTTGGCATCGCGCCAAGAAATCCCGTCGTACACGCACCCAGCCACCCCTTGCAGTTGGGCGCTCCTTTCGGTACACTGACTTGTCTGTGATTTGGTCTAATTTGGCAGCCCGCCCATCCCGCTCAGGTTGGGGGAAGGCATGTCAAAATCGACAATCGGGGCGTGGCGCAGTCTGGCTAGCGCGCCTGCTTTGGGAGCAGGAAGTCGGAGGTTCAAATCCTCTCGCCCCGACCT
>CAZASB010000401.1:0-4058 GCA_964487655.1 uncultured Planctomycetaceae bacterium | reverse complement strand
GCTTCTTTGGTGGGTCATCGGTCGCTATTGTCGGCGTCTTCCCAGGCGGGCGGCCATAAATCAGCTCGGTTGCGGCTTGTGCGGACCCACCAACGATCTATGCGACCTTGACCCACCCTACGTAGATGAATAATCCGGGCTAATTGCCCTTGATCTACAAGGCCGAGAAGCAGGCATGCCGGGCCTTCCCCGACCCGCAGGGCGATGGCCTGAAGCCCGGGTCGCAGCGGAACTTCCATGCGCTTGATCCGCTGGATTTCCTGGCCGAGTTCACGCAGCACATCCCGCCGAAGGGCAGTCATCTGATTCGCTACTACGGCTGGTACTCGAACAAGGCCCGCGGAATGCGCCGCAAGGCCGCCGAGGCAGCGGAGCAGGCAGGCGCGACGTCGAGCAGTGAGCCCCCGGACTCTCCCTCTTCGCCCCCTTTCGCCAAGAAGGCGTGGGACTGGTACAATACTCGGATACAAACATTTCACACGCGCTTTCGGCGTCAGTCCCGGCAGTTCCCATGGGCCAACCTGCACCACACTCCCCTGCCTTGCTACTGCTGGCGGCGTTCAGTCGATACGACGATGCCTTGGTTTGGGCACGCGATCGGGCCGTGGCAGTCTTCGGGCCAATCGCACTCGAGAGCCCGCTGTTCGACTTCACCCAGACCGACTATTATCAGTCGACCATGGGTGAGGGGCTGCGAAAAATGTTCTTCGCGTTCGAGCGGTCCTACTCGCTCGACCAAACGGCCGAGACAAAACTCCTCACGAACCGTTGGGAGGAAGAATACACGGCCGAACACGATCACGCCGAACCACGACCGCTGAACCTCGATCCCGGCTACCTGACCCTGGGCAAGCTCGTTCTCTCCTCGACGAAGGACTTCGCCCACCGCATCTATCTGAGCCAGGGGATCCATGCCGAAGTCACCCTGTTCTTCCGGCACGGGAAGTGGGAACATCACGACTTCACGTTTGCCGACTATCGCCGAGCCGATTACCAGGCATTCTTCACCTGCTGCCGCGACTGGTTGCACCGGCGACTTCGCAAGGAGGTGACCTCATGACTTGGCTCGTACTAGGATCGCTACTGCCGAGTCTTGCGATTGCGCTGGCCGGCGGCCGGCTTGCCCGGCAGGTGTGCCCGCGGCTCGGATTGCTGGACCATCCGGGCACGCGGAAGATTCACGCCGCGCCGGTACCTACCGGCGGCGGGCTGGCCGTGTGGCTTGCAGTCGTGCTCCCGCTTGCCGTTGGGCAGTTCGCGCTGTGGCTGCTGGTAAGAAGCGACTCACCGTCTGCGTGGTTGCCTGCGTTCGTCGCGCCGCACTTGCCGGGTCTCTGGGAACAATCGGGCCGGTTGTGGGTCATGCTGGCTGGCGGCACGGTGCTCATGTTGCTCGGGCTGGCCGATGACCGTCGCGGGCTGGACTGGCGTTTCCGGCTGGCCGCGCAGACGGCCGTCGCCGCCGTGATGGTCGCCCTGGGATGGCGGCTGACCGTGTTCGTTGACGTGCCCTCGTTGACCGCCGTGTTGAGTGTTCTGTGGATTGTCGGGCTGGTGAACTCATTCAACATGTTGGACAACATGGACGGACTTTCGGCCGGCGTGGCCGCCATTGGCGCGGCAATGCTGGCCGCCGTCATGCTGCTGGCTCCCGATCCGACCACCAACCAACCGCAGCTTTTCATTGGCGGGCTCCTGTTGGTGCTGGCCGGCGCGCTCGTAGGGTTCCTGTGGCACAACCGCCCGCCGGCCCAGCTCTTCCTGGGGGATGCAGGGGCGTACTTCACCGGCTACCTGTTGGCCATGTGTACGCTCATGGCCACCTTCTCCGGCGGCAGCGTGCCGCGGCACGCGATTCTCGCGCCGCTGTGCGTGCTGGCCGTGCCGCTGTACGACACGATGAGCGTCGTCGTCATTCGCCTACGGCAGGGGCGCAGCCCGTTTCACGCGGACAAGAGCCATTTCTCCCACCGGCTTGTCGAGCTAGGCATGACCACGCGCCAGGCCGTGCTGACCATCTACCTGGCCACCGCCACCTGCGGGCTGGGAGCTTTCCTTCTACACCAGGTCAACACGAGCGGCGCATTTATCGTCCTGCTCATGGTTGCCTGCGTATTACTGTTGGTGGCCATTCTCGAGCACGCCGGCCGCCGTGACAACTCGCGAGGCAAGAAGGGAAAGAAGCGGTAGGTTGGCTGAAGGTCACGCCGTGCGAAGCATACTTCAAAACGCTTCACGACCAGACCCCTTCAAAGTCGCCAGTCGTTGCGTTCCAATTCCCCATGAGGCACACGGCTCGATTGCGGCTTGCGCATCCTCATCACTCTCCTATCCGAACTCGCCACCGAAGAATCGTCTTGCTCAGAGCCCCATCGCGCGGTCTATACGGGCCAGACAGCGGTCGCGACCGAGTAGGACGAGGGCGTCGAACATGCCCAGCCCAACCTGCTTGCCGGTAATGGCCACTCGCAACGCGTGAATCACCTCGCCAACCTTAATGCCCTCGACCTCGATAAAGGCTTGCATCTCGCGTTCGATCGTTTCCGTGTCGAACGTCGTGAGCGAGGCCAGTCGATCGCGGAACTTGCCGAGCAGTTCAGCCGCGCCTTCGGCATGAAGGCGTTTCTCCACGGCCTTCGGATCGTACGGCAGTTTGTCGTCGGCCGCGAAGAACTCGTCGAAATCGAGAATGTCGCCGGCCACTCGCAACCGATTGCCTGCGGCGGTCGCCACGCGCTCGACAAACTGCTCTATGTCGCCCCCGGCCGGTGAGGGAATCAGTCCCGCACGCTGAAGGAACGGCATGGCAAGGGCGGCCTTGCGTTCCATCGGCAGCAGGTTGAAGTGCCGCTGCTCGAAAGCCGAAAGCTTGGCCGGGTCGAAGCTGGCCGGGGCACTGTTCACCCGCTCCAGGGAGAAGTGCTCCACCAGATCCTCGCGGCTGAAGTGCTCCGTCCGCTCGTCGAGCGACCAGCCCAGCAGAGCTAGGTAGTTCAGCAATGCCTCCGGCAGGTAGCCCACCTGCTCGTAAAAGTCGACAATGACCGGATTGAACGTCTCAGGGTCGGCATTGAGTCCCATCCGGTCGGCGATCTTCTGGCCATGTTCGAGCAACTGGGCGAACTCGCGGTTCTTTAGGTACTTGGCCAGCTTCCGCTTGCTCAGCTTCGTCTTGCTACCCGGCTCGGCAACGAACGGCAGGTGCGCGTACTGGGGCAGTTCATAACCGAGCGACTCGGCAATGAACACCTGCCGCGGCGTGTTCGAAAGATGCTCCTCCGCGCGAATGACGTGGGTGATTCCCATCGCGTGGTCATCCACCGTACTAGCCAGGTGGTACAGGCAGGAGCCGTCCGCCCGCTGGATCACGTGGTCCTGCTCCTGGGCCCAGTCGAACTCGACCGTGCCGCGAATGATATCGGCCAGGACGAGCTTCCCTTCTCGCGGCATCTTGAGCCGGACGACCGCCTGCCGCCCTTCGGCCTCGAGCCGCTTGGCGTCCGCCTCGGTCTCGGCCATGTAGCGACGGCTGTACACAAACGGCCGCTTCTCGCTCCGTGCGGCCTCGCGCTCTGCTTGAATCTCCTCGGTGCGTGCATAATCACGGTAGGCATGGCCCGAGGCCAGCAGCCGGTCAACGGCCTCGCCGTACAGTTTCGACCGTTGTGACTGATAGTAAGGACCGCGCGACCCGCCCACGTCGGGCCCCTCGTCCCAGTCAATCCCCAGCCACCGCAACCCGTGCAGAATGGGATCCAGCGCCTCCTGCACGTTGCGCTGCTGGTCGGTATCGTCAATGCGCAGGATGAACTGCCCCCCGTGCTTCTTGGCAAACAGCCAGCAGAACAGGGCCGTACGGACCCCACCAATATGCAAATAACCGGTCGGACTTGGCGCAAAGCGAGTACGTGTCATGAAGCGGAAGTTGGGAGCTAGAAGTTAGGAGATGGGAGTTGGGAGTACCATACACTGTGTACCCGACACCTGTCAACCGCCTGCATCCTCTTAGGCGACCGGCAGATTGAAATATACCCAGTGTAGAACAATTGTCCCAATTG
>CAZASB010000400.1:2065-4096 GCA_964487655.1 uncultured Planctomycetaceae bacterium | reverse complement strand
CGGCGGGGCAAGCCCGCACGGTGGCCTTCCTCACGACTTCAACTTGTGTAAAACAACGAGGGATGCGCCCCGCGTACCGTCGCCAGCGATTGTTGGCACGGGATATGCTCCCAAGGTATAGGTTCTGGCGCGGCGCGAGCCTTACGTTGGCCATCAGGCAACCGATGCCCTACCGAGAACGCCGCCACCTTCGGGCCAGAAAGAACCGCCGCGGGAATCACCCTGATGAGGAAACCAACGTGACCGGCAACAGAGGTCCAGTTCGAGGCCACCGCCGAACGGTGCCGCGCCGGCGCGGATCGGTCACGCTGGAGTTAATTATCATGCTGCCGGTGTGGCTCATTGTGATGGGCGCCGTGGTCCAGTTCGGCATGTTGATCGGAAATCGTCAGCAGGTGGCCCTAGCCTCGCGTGTCGGGGCCGAGGAGGCGTCGCGGACGTCCGGGCTTCCTTCGACAATCAATGGCGGACTGGTTCCCGCCAATGTGGTTACCAAAGTTGAGCACCAGCTTCAGAGTTCCGGAATCACGCAATACAAGATTACCTTGGAGTATAACCTAGCGGGAGGAACGCCCATCACGCTCTCCACCTGTACCCTCACTCCTACCGGTATATGCAACAGCCCCGCATTAGAGTCCCCAGATCCTTGGCCTTCCGGCAAATATGTTCGTGTGACCGTGCATGTGCCGGCCACCGAACTGACCCCGAACATTCTGACATTCTTTGGATTTGACATTTCCGAGCGATATATCCGAAACGCCACGACATTCCGCCACGAGCTATAATGCGCAGTGGCATGGCAACTCACCCATTTATAACAGCAGAGCAAATGGCCCCAGGGCAAGCCCCAATTCGAAGTGGTCACCGTCCGCGTCGCGGGGTGGTCACCCTATGGACCCTGCTGATGGTTCCGGTGATGTTGGTCCTGTTTGCGGTTGTGGTCGAGGGGGTTCACCTGTGGCTCGCTCGCGTGGAACTCGAAAACGCCCTGGAAGCCGCCGCGCTGGCCGCCGTGAAGGAATGGGCCGAAACGCCCCTCACCGTCCCCATCGCGTCGGGCTGGACCAACGGCGCTCGAACCGTCGGCCAGCAGTACGCCGCGGCGAACACGATCAACCAGACGTCCGTGCCCATCGATGCGAACATCGGGACATTTGACCCGACAAGCAACCCGAACGAAAACGGGCCGTGTGGTGGCGACTTGATCTTCGGCGCCATTGTCAGCGCGCCCCCGTACGTATTTGCATCAAACCTTGTACCATCATGTGTTGTCGATGAGCCGGACTACGCCGTCCGGGCGCAGGCCGAGTACACAGTCCCCAGCTTGATCGGCGGTTTTCTTGGGATCAATTTCGGCGGGCCGTTTACCGTTTCCGCCCAGACGACGGCCATGTACGATTGCACGTCGCAGCGACCCCGACTGATTCGCGTGGAGGCGGGAAACTTTCACTGTCCGACGTGGCCACCACCGTAAACGGTTTCGCAAGAGCCGTTCCGATTGCCGTGCCGGAGCAAGCTGAGCGGCGCGAATCCTGGGAAAACTCCAAAATACAATCAATTTGCACGAACACCGAACTCTTGCCAGCTTGGGAGCGTCACCATGAACCACCAATGGACCCGATACGTTGTTGTCGCCTTGTTCGCCTGCCTGTTGGGCGCCTTGGCCCATGCCAGTATTTCCCGAGCAGTTCAGGGGAACAACCCGAACGACGATGCCGGAAGAAAAGATCGACGGGCCGCCCAAAAGGAGGATGACCGCAAGGACGGCGAAAAACCCCAGAGCAATCTGCTGCGGCAGCTTTGGGATCTGATCGATCAGACCGACGATCTTTCGGATGACGAAAAATCGGAAGCCTTCAGTATTCTCGAAGAAGCCGACCCGATCCTCCGTCGCATCAAGAAGGAAAACGAGCAGGCCATCGAGATTCTCAGGAATCCGCCACGCAGGATCATGCCGCAACCCGCGCCGAAGGATGCCGAGAAGGTGCCCGCGGCGGCGGAAAACGAAGATGCCGAGCAAGCGCCCCCGAC
>CAZASB010000400.1:0-1965 GCA_964487655.1 uncultured Planctomycetaceae bacterium | reverse complement strand
TCGGCGGTCGATCATGTCGTACTTCCGCATCTTTTTGTAGAGGCCCACTCGGCTCAGCCCGAGGGTTTTCGCGGTGGCGGTCCGGTTGTTGTTGTGTTGGCGCAGTGCATCTTCTAGCATGGCCTTCTCGCTGGCGGCAACGCGGTCGATGAGCGAGGTGCCCATATTGCTGTCGTCGCTCGGCGCGGTCTCGGCCGCCTGGTGCGCGACATCGCGTCGCCGGATGGCCGCCGAAAGGTGCGGTGCGAGATCTTTCGGCGTCAACTCGCCCGTTCGGCAAAAAAGCACCGCGCGTCGAACGTAATTCTTCAACTCGCGAATGTTGCCTGGCCAGTCGTAGCCCTTCAGACAACGGAGGAACTCCGGGTGAACCCGACGAATGTGAACGCCGTGGGTCTGGCACAATTCCTCGACGAATCCCAAGGCCATGGGAACGATATCCCTGGGCCGCTCCCGTAGTGGGGGAAGGTGAAACTCCATGACGTTCAGTCGGTAGTACAGATCGGCGCGGAACTCGTTTCGCTCCATCAGTTCCTTCAGATCAACGTTCGACGCCACGATCAGCCGGGCATCGAACGTTCGCGTTTCATTGGAGCCCACCGGTTCAAACTCGCCCGTTTCGATCACTCGCAGCAGTTTCACCTGTTGGGCCGGGTTGAGAACGTCAATTTCGTCGAGCAGTAGGGTTCCCCGCCGGGCAGCCTCGAACTTACCAATCTTGGAGCGGTCGGCACTGGTAAATGCGCCCTTGACGTGTCCGAACAACTCGGTTTCGATCAGGTCGCGAGAAATGGCCCCGCACGGTATGGTCAGAAGGTTCTCTTCCTTCCGCGGCGACAACTCGTGGATCAACTTCGCTAGCGTTGTTTTTCCGGTGCCCGTCTCGCCTACCAGAAGAAGGGTTACGTCGTGGGCCGCCATCATGACAACATCGTCGAGCATCTCGGCCATTGCCGGCGATGAGGTGCGGCACGTGACCGTCTTTCCGCGAACGACCTTCGGTACGCGGAGCCCGTCGGCCGATTCGAACAATGCCCGGCCCAACTCGACTTCCATAAGCTGCGCCAACTGGGCTCGATCGAGCGGCAGGTGAAGGTGGCCACTGACGATCAGGTCGGCAACGGCCGCCCAGTCGCACACGTAACCCGATTCGGAAATGGCGACGATGGGAACCCGGCCGTTGGTCCACTCCGTCAACTGTTCCAGAAAACCCGACGGATCCTCGCGCATCGACGCTCTGCGTAGATCGAGGAACACCGCCTCGGGCAGTTCCCTGCCCATCAGGTTGGTCGCTTCTGAAAAGGAATCGGCACGTTCAGCTCGGCATTGGTACTCGGTTTCCAGGATATTCCGCAAATCGTCAGCCAGCGAAGTATCTCGGCTGACGATCAGTGCGTTTCCGGTAGAACCTGGTCGAGGGAGAGTCGAGGCAGAAATATCCATGGTTGCTACAAGTTCTCAAGGTGATTCATCATCGGAGGAGGAACATTGCCGTGGATCCGTCCGCGCCACAATGCATAAGCCGTGAATCCGCTCCCAATTCAATCCGCGAATGGGACGGAAGCACCACTGGCGCCGAGGCCACCGGTTCCACATTGGAGAACGGCGCGCCGTCGGACTGGTCCCGGCCCGAGGGCGATGGGATAAGTCCCATCATACAAAACGGGGCGGAAAAATTCAACTTACGGGATCGGGAATGCTTGGGAAGAATGCGAAACGATTTCCGGTTGCGTCGGAATAATCGCTTAGCACCCCCCCTACGTGTCATTTCCACCTCAGCTCGCGAAGGGGGCATCCAGTCGAGTGTCTCAAGCGGTATTGAGTCGTTGCGGGCGGACGACATTGGAAATCTCGCGACTCCGGTTTGTGTTGCCGGATGGAATCGGTCCGTTACAGTGCCGTGCCTGAAAGCGCTAACTTCCGGATACAGTTGAGCGCGCAGTAAGGCCGTTGGGGGGCATATAA
>CAZASB010000399.1:0-4126 GCA_964487655.1 uncultured Planctomycetaceae bacterium | reverse complement strand
ATTTTCTCGTTCGGGTCGATGCCGTGCCGTGCCAGTGCATTACGGTCGAGAAGCATGGGGACCGCCAATTGCTTGGCCAACGCGTCGATGACCACCTGGGCTGAAACGCCCTCGATGTTTACATCGCGGAACTCGTAGAAGGCCGGCAGGGTTTCGTTGCGTGGCCCTTTCGGCTCGAACCCGATGGGCCAGATGTCCAGGTCCGGCTGGCTCCGAACCACGCGAAGGACGACGTTCGTTCCCTCAAGCCCCGGCACTAGGCCGTAGCCTGCCAGACGCAGCAGATAGGCCAGCACGGTCCCGCTGGCGAGCCCTTCGAGTTCCTCGTCGATAGCGTCTGTTCTGAAGGCCTGACGCGCGGCGTCGTCCATGCGTAGGGGGATGGCAAGCTGCCGCGCAATGCGATCGACTGCGTCTGTGCGGCCGGCGCCCTTGGTGTTGAAGACAACCGGTTTGGTCAGGTCGATACTCAGTAGTTCAAACTGAGCCGCGGTCAGTCCGAAAGCGCCGACCGGTTCGCGCGATTCCGGAGTTCCGCGCTTCGCCAGATCGTCCAGCCATGCGGCAAGCCGCCCGAGGTCACCCTGCCGGATACGGCCCGAAGGCATCCGCAGTTCACCCTGCGATACGATTGACCCGGTGACGACGTACAACGGGCTGGCCTCGGTGCCGCTTACGGTTACCCCAACGCGGTCGGCCGGTCGAGCCGACCGGATTCGCACGTTCCGTATTCCTGCCTGGTCCAAGGCTCGGGCCCAATGCTGGGCTGCCATTTGGACCGCCGGGCCTTCCGCGATCAACTCAACCTGCACCGTGCCGACGGCCAGGGCAGGGGAGGGGGCTAGAATGTGGGAAAGCAGGGGTGCCAGTAGTAGTGAGTATCGCGTGAGTTGCATGGGGGGTTCCACAGTCGAAGGGGCCAGGGGACGGATCCATGTTTTCGGCTTGCGTGTTTTCCCGTCCGTCGAGTCTGTTGGCCGAAAAATGGACCAGTCCTCGGCCGGCCCGTAAACGGTTACGGACGACGTTCGTTTCCTGTATTGTACGACAAGACGAAGCGGAAGGTGGATGGTAAGGATGGCGGCAAGGATGAGAAAAGTGGTAGGGCAGGGGGGGTAGGGTAAGAAAGATCGTGTGGCCAGTGGCGATGAGTTGCCCCCGGTTGATTTAGACGGGCAATCTGACACAATGCGTGCTTTGGTACATTGTGGCTACTCGTTCGAGTAAGCGGCTCGTGCATGGGCCCAGCCCAATGTGGCCCGTTCGGTCTTATGCAAAAAGGACAAGGAGTACGACATGGCACGACCCGTCACGATTTTCACCGGCCAATGGGCCGACCTCCCCATGGAGGAACTGGCCAGGAAGTTCAGCGAGTACGGTTTTGATGGCTTGGAGCTGGCATGCTGGGGTGACCACTTCGAGGTCGACCGGGCCCTGGCCGAAGACGACTACTGCGCCAAGAAACGCGAAACTCTGGAAAAATACAGTCTTGGAGTGTGGTCTGTCAGTAACCATTTGGTGGGGCAGGCCGTACTGGACAACATTGACCAGCGACATCAAGCGGTTTTGCCGCCCTATGTGTGGGGAGACGGCGACCCGGCGGGAGTGAACGCTCGAGCCGCCGAAGAGCTGATGAATACGGCCCGCGCCGCCCAGAAGTTGGGAGTGAGCGTGGTCAACGGGTTCACCGGTTCGAGTATCTGGCACCTGCTCTACTCCTTCCCGCCCGTGCCGCAAGAGTGGATCGACGACGGTTTCCGTCTGCTGGCCGAACGATTCAACCCGATTCTCGACGTCTTCGCCGAGTGCGGGGTCAAGTTCGCATTGGAAGTGCATCCGACGGAAATCGCGTACGACCTGTACACGGCCGAGCGGGCCCTCGACGCGTTGGGCGGCCGCGAGGAGTTTGGTTTCAACTTCGATCCGAGCCACCTCCTGTGGCAAGGGGTCGATCCGGTTGAGTTCATCCGTCGGTTCAGCGACCGCATCTACCATGTCCACATGAAGGACGCCATCGTCACGCTCGACGGGCGGACCGGCATTCTGGCCAGCCACCTGAATTTCGGCGATCCGCGCCGCGGCTGGGATTTCCGCAGCCTGGGGCACGGCGGAGTCGACTTCGAGGAGGTCATTCGGGCATTGAACCACGCAGGTTACAAGGGTCCGCTTTCCGTCGAATGGGAAGATTGCGGCATGGATCGCGATCACGGCGCCCAGGAAGCGTGCGATTTCGTCCGTCGCACCGACTTTGAGCCCAGCGGGGTGGCCTTCGACGCCGCCTTCGATAAGGAAGAGCAGTAAGCGACTTCCCGGCTTTTGGCATTTTACGGCGGGCACGGACCGATCTTCGGACCGTGCCCGCTTGCGTCTCGGTGTTACACTATAGGTATAGATAGTGTGTAGCCTTACTCGCGAGGGAAGCCGTGTCGTTGTTCCGTTCGATCCTGCCGTTGGCCGTTTGCGCGGCGTGCTGGCCGAGTATCGCCAGTGCCGATGCCCTGCAACGCGAGGCCCAGACGCAGTTCGAACAATACCGTACCGACCTGAAGGACCTGGCGGCATGGTGTACGGAGCAGGGGCTGGCGGAGCAGTCTCGGCAGACGCTTGCCGTGCTCGGCCCGAGCGATCCGTACAAGCTGTTCATTCCGAAGCTGCCCCGCGTGATAGGGTATGGAACCCCTCCGACGGACGTTAGTTCCGAGGTCGCGGAGTGGCATCGGCGGCTTCAGCAATTGAGGGCGAAATACGCGACAGCGTTCTACGATCTCGCCCGGCGGGTGGTGCGAGTACGGCCATCGCTGGCCTACGAACTTGCCCTGGCGGCCATTCGGGCCAACCCCGACCACGAGGCCGTGCGCCGAATCTTCGGCTACCAGAAATACCTGGGCGAGTGGCGCACCGTGTACGAGGTCGGACAACTACGGGCAGGCAAGGTGTGGGATGAGCGGTTTGGCTGGCTTGCGAAGATCCATCTGCAGCGGTACGAGCAGGGTATGCGACTCCACGACGGTCGATGGATCTCGGCCGAAGACAATGCTCAGCGGCGGACCGACATTCGTAACGGCTGGGACATCGAAACGGAGCACTACCTGATTCGTACGAACCACAGCCTCGAAGCCGGCGTGCAGTTGGGCGCCAAGCTGGAAGCTTTGCACAATATCTGGCAGCAGTTGTTCATCCGCTTTTATGCGTCGCAGGCGGACGTCGTCGCCCTTTTTGGTGGCCAGGCGCAGCGGCGGCAAGCGGTTGGGCCTCGATATCAGGTGGCTTTCTTCCGCGATCGGGACGATTACAACCGGTCGCTTCGGGCCACGATGCCCAATATCGATGTTTCCATTGGCGTGTACATTCCAAGCATGAGGCGGGCGTGCTTCTTCGCCGGCGACGACTACGATGACCGAACGCTGTTCCACGAGGCCACGCACCAGCTTTTTCAAGAGTCAAGGCGTGCTTCGCCGAACCTGGGCGAGCAAGTGAATTTCTGGATTGTCGAGGGTATCGCCCTGCTGATGGAATCGCTGCACCTGGAGGGCGACTACTGGACGCTTGGCGACCTCGACGACGCCCGCTTCCACGCCGCGCGCGTCCGTTTGCTGCGCGACGACTTCTACATCCCGCTGGCCGAGTTCACTCGACTTGGCATGTCCGACGTGCAGGCGAATCCTCGAATCGCCACGCTCTACAGTCAGGCCGCGGGGCTGACCCACTTTCTCGTATTCCACGAGGGGGGCGTTTATCGCGATGCCCTGGTACAGTATCTCTCGGTCGTTTACTTAGGCCGCGATACGCCGCAAACGCTTGCGGAACTGCTTGACGCCGGCTACGCCGAAGTGGACACGGCGTATCGCCAGTTCATTGCCGAGGCGGCCAGTCGTGATTCGGAGCGGTAGTGCCCCCGGCCGCCACGGCCTGCTTCCAGAATCCGTCGCTCCGGCGGCTGTCCGCACCATCAAATGGTGGGGTGGCAATGTCCGGTTGCCAACCACGTTGAGGCCCGTTGACAGGTTCAAAACGGGCGACTAAGATGACGAATCTGCCTTGTGGTGGGTATAGCTCAGTTGGTTAGAGCGCCAGATTGTGGTTCTGGAAGTCGGGGGTTCGAGTCCCCTTACCCACCCTCGACCCA
>CAZASB010000398.1:0-4136 GCA_964487655.1 uncultured Planctomycetaceae bacterium | reverse complement strand
CCATGGCTCCGGCGGGGCAAGCCCGCACGGTGGCCTTCCTCACGACTTCAACTTGCTAAATGCGACTATGCAGGAATCAATAATATCCGGCAGGCACTGCGTCGTAGGCGGTCCTCTCGACGGATCGACCTTCCTCAACGTGCCAGCCGAATCCCACGCCTTGCGGCGCGGCCGAAGTACTGTCCTGATGGGTGGGACTCCAATTGGGCAATGGACCGGGCATCGGCGCGCGAGAGCTTTCCCACGGTTCCGGCTCCACGACGCCTGACTCCGGTAGCGAGGCCACTTCCGTGCCCCGGGCCGCGAACTGGACCGCGGCCGCGGGAGCGTCTTCCGGCCAGGGCGAGCTAGTCCCGCTTGACGCCGCAACTTCCGAGGCCGCGTAGGCAAGTTGGGAATCCACGCCGGCGCCGTACTCCGCCTGGGCAACATCGGGGCGGTTTACCACGACAACTTGGGAGTTCGCATGGACGGGCTGGGAATGGGCGCTCGCGTTATACTCTTGTCGGGCGGCATTGGATCTGTTCGACTGCGCCACCATGGACTTTGCGTCCCGTTCAAATTGCGCCAACTGGACTAGGGCTTCCGCCGCGGCAATCATTTGCGGATCGAGCGATAGGGCGCGGCTATACGCGTCTTTCGCCTTCTGGAGATCGCCTCGCCGGGTATACACGAAGCCCATGTTCACGTGCGCCTTGGCCTCCGTTCCCGTCTGGCGGAAGAGGCTGAAGGCGGTTCGATCATCGCCTTTCTCGCCGAGCACCAGCGCCAAGTTATTGGTGGCCGCCTCATGGTTGGGGTCGATGTCGAGGGCCTGTCTGAATAGGGCCTCGGCCATGTCGGTCCGCTGTTGCAAGTACTGGCAGTAGCCGGCATCGCAGATGAGCGTCGGGTCGTCCGGTTTCAATTGCAGCGCCTGGTCGAAGTAGACGTTTGCGTCTTCAAAGCGTCCCTTTTTCGACTGCACGATCGCCAGCCGGTGGTAGACCGCCGGGTTTTCGGGGGCCTTCTCCAGGATCGACTTGTAGAGACGTTCCGCCTCCATCGTCTTGCCCCGCTGTTCGGCAAGTCGGGCCAGGGTCAACGGCCCTTCGACGGACCGCAAGGCTGCCTGGTTCCGGTTCGCGCCGGACTTCCAAAAGGGCTGGAACCCGGAACAGCCGGCAAGCGCTGGTCCAAGACAGAGAATGGCCAAGAGTACGAGTGCGGATTGTCTCATGATTCGTGTTTTCCTTGGTTCCTTCCGGGCAACATCGGGCTACCCTGGTTCGGGCGCGCCGCCGAGTCGTTTCGAGCCGGGGCCGCCGCAAAACGCGGCCGGGCGCCGCTTGGCTGCCCGGCCACGCAACTCCCCTTGATTAGAAACTGCCGCTTCCGGTCATGAAGCCGCCGAATCCGCCGCGCGGCGATCCGATCCCCGAGGCGCCAATGCCGGTTCGGTAGGCCGATTCGGCCTCGTCCGCCGTGAAGCCTGGCGTTAGGGCAGGCGAAACCACGACTCGATCGGGCGCGTCGGCAACGCCCATGGCCTGCAGCGATCGGACCACGATATCGCGCCGCCGCATGTCCAACTCGGGGTTGGGATGCACGGGATACTTGTACTCCGTGTTCTCGCGAGCGGAGGTCATGCTCCGCTCGACAAGCACCTGGGCATCCTGCCCGTTGAGGAGTCTGTATGCGATCTGCTTGACATGGTCCTCGCCGCCGGTGTTCAGCCACTCGGCGTCGCCCTCGAACTCATGCTGGTACACGACGAACTCGGAGCGTTCGGCGTTGGCCTCCTGATTTCGCCAGATCGGGTCACTCAGGGCGCCCAGCGGCGCAGGCGCCGGATCGCGGAACCGGGCTCCCCAACCTTGGCATCCGGTGGCGGCCAGCAACAGCACGCTCGCGCCGGCCAGCAACAGTCGCATTCGATGGTTATCCCCCCTCATGACTTTGGTCTCCTTTGATTCCACCCTTCGGACAGGCGGAGATTCGCTTGATGTTGACTACGCGCTGAACGTTGTGGCTTGCACCGATCCGTCGATGCAGCCGCGAGACACTTCAGTAAGGTTAGTGCGAGAATCCATGCTCGCCCTGGATGTAATAGTTCTCGCTTTGCTGATAGTTGATTTGGCGCTTGCCGGACAGGTGCGACCGTAGGATTTCCCGCTGCACGTTGGGCCAGACGGTGCTCCGATGTTCGCAGTTGGGCCGGCCTTCGATACTGCCGCTGACGTAGAAAGCCGCGTCGCCGGGCTCCGTTACTTCCATGCCCGGGAGAATCCGTGGGGCTTCTTCCGCCTCGAGCGGATGCACCAACTCGGGGCTTACGAGGATGATCAGCTCGGTTTCTTCTCGGCGAACCTCTTTCTTGCTGAAGAAGGCGTCCAGCGCCGGCACGTCGCCAAGGAACGGTACGCGGCTCTTGCTGCCCGCCTGCTGGTCTTGCAGCAAACCGGCAATCGCCAACCACTGGCCTGTTCGCAAATCGACGGTCGTGGTCACGGCCCGAGTATCCAGACCGGGAATCCCCTCAACCGTGTTCTCGGCATTCAGGCTGCTGATTGACGGCGTAACATGCAGGCGGATCCGGTCCTTATCGAGCACGGTGGGCGTGAAGGCCAGTTGCGTGCCGAACGACCGGAAGTTGGTCGTTGCCGCCGCGGCCCCTTCCACGCCGACAACCACGGGGACGGCAAACTCGCCGCCCGCAAGGAAGTAGGCCGGTTGGCCGCTGAGCGTTACCAGATTCGGTTCCGCGAGGATTTTCGAGTAGCTATTCGTGCTCAATGCTTCGAGCACGAACTTAACGTCGTTGGTATTGAGAACCGCCTTGACGGTTCCACTAATCCCGAGCAGGGAATCAAAGGTGAAGTCGCCCGCGTCGACATTGAACTCCGAACCCATCTTTCGCAGGGCGGTCCGACTCAACTCGGCCACGCGCACCTTCAGCAAAACCTGCATCTCACCGGCCACTTGCAGCATGTTGATCACGTTGGAGGGCGGCAGATCGCTAACTCCAGGGAACGGAGACGTGGCTACTCCCTGGTTCACCCTCGCATTGTATCGCCCGCTCTCGTCCGACGAATCGCCGCGGACAATCGCAAGGATGCGGGTTGCCTCCTCGGCGTCGCGGGCCTGACCTCGCAGAATCAGCTTGTCGGCAATGGGAATGAGCTGAATGCGGCTGTTGGGAAACAACTCGTTGAGCTTTCTCTCCAGCACGGCGTATTCCACTTCTCGGCGTTCCTCAACCGCCTCGTCGGGCGATACCTGCACCATGTAGCGAAGGATTTCGCATTCCTCGTCATTGCAGTCAATCCAGAACGTGAGAGTTGTCGTGCCCGTCCGACCGCCAATCAACTCGAACTCGGTTGGACCGAACTGGACGATTTCCAGCACGTCGGGGTTCGTGACCGAAACCCGTGTGACGGGCCGCTTTGTCTTCAGCAGTTTGGAGAATCGCGGGTCGATCTGCATCACCTTACCGGTATCGACCATCCCGGCGATCAGGGCGTCCTCTTGCGCCTGCCACACGCTAATCGGTTGTCTCGTAGTCGTGTCCTGGGGCAGTGGCGCGGACGGCGCCACTTGGGCCATGACGAACGAAACGGACGTCATCAGCAACGCCAATGCGCTGACGAGCGCGCCGAACGCACGATGGACTTCTGTTTGGAGGCGATGAGGACCGCCACCGACCGCTTTGAGCCGCTTCAGATGAGACATTGCACGAAACCTCTTTAGTTCGTTGCCATACTTCGTGAGCGACCGAGAAACCGGACCCCTCTTGGCCGTCTCCGCCACGGCATGCCGGTGATTTGCGGTCGAAAGAACCCGCTGCCCCCCAGCAGCCACTGCTGGGTTGTATCGACTTTGAGGTTTCTATCGGTTCAGCCAATTCTGCCAAAAAAGCCAGTTCTGCCGAAACTCCGGTAAAATCGGACCAACACCCGCCGCACGGGTGGGACGCAAGGCAGATATTGTCTAACAATACAAGTGGCAACGAGTTTCCGGGTCAATCCGCAACTTGTGAAAATCCGATACTTCTTCCGTAGGCGGCTTGTTCCGCGCATGGTTTCGATAGTAGAAAATTGTCCGGCTCTTCCGTTTCTGGGTGCAGAATTGCGTGACGCGTGGGTGAACCCGGATGC
>CAZASB010000397.1:0-4174 GCA_964487655.1 uncultured Planctomycetaceae bacterium | reverse complement strand
CACGCCGCCCGTGCCCGGCTACGGATATCAGCCTGCATCCGGTCAGCAGCAAGGAGCAGTGCCGTGGAGCCCGTTGCCCGCGCCGGGCCAAGCCGGACCGTCGGCGCAACAGCCGTCTACTCCCTCGGGAGCCATTCGGCCACCGGGTGGCGCGGTGCCGGGTGGTGCGATCCGACCACCGCAGCACGGTCGGCCGGCGGTGCCCGGACCAGGTGGGCTTGGACAAAGCGGGCTTGGACAGCGGCAACTTGGCAATCAGCCGTTTAGTGGTCAGCAGCCCAGTATGCCCCAGCAGTCGCCTCCTTCGCCGGGAGTACCCGGACAGTACGGCCAGCCTGTCCAGCCAGGTGCAGTTTCATATTCGGGCACCGATAGCCAGCCGTCGTCGGGCTCCTCGTCATCCGTTCCGTCGCCAGGGGGGACCGTCTCGAGCTTTCCGCCAAGTCTGCCGCAGGCTCCACCGATACCTCAAATGCCAACGTTCTCGCAGCAACCTCCAACTCCCCAAGGGCCGCCGCCAAAGCCCCCGGAACCAGAGGGGCTACCACCCAAGCCGCCAGAACCGGATGGGCTGCCGCCAACGTCGCAAGGCTCGTTGCCCGCCGCGCCGGCCGGCTTTTTGTCGAGGCATTCCTCGCCGGACACGCCCCAACCGCCCCCGGCCGTTGGACCATCGCCGCCAGCACCGTCGTTTGGATCCCAGTCGGGTGCGGAAGCTCCCCGCCCAGTACCCGAGCCATCAACAACGCCCCCGCCCGACCAGCCTGAACGGAGGCCTGCGTCCAATGCCACTTCCTTCACCCTCCCTCGGGGAGGGCCGGACGCGGTAGCGGCCGGGGAGGGTTGCGAAAAACCGAGTCTATCCCGCGATTTGCCCTCCCCGCTCGTTCCTCGCGACCCTCCCGGAGGGAGGGTGAGACCCAAAGCAAGTGGCATTGGACCCATGCCGCCGAGCGGTCCACCATCGACAACGGACCGTTCCAAGCGGCCAGCGTCTGAGAAGCCGACTGTACCCAAGACGGCTGAGCCGGCGCCGAAGATGGAGAAACGCCCCGAAGCGCCGCCAGTTCAGCCCAAGCCGCGTCCGAAGCCCGTCCGGCCGGAGCAGTTCGCCTGGACGTATCCGGAAGAACCGCCGGCGGAAGACGCCGTTGCGTTGCGCGCCCCACCAGCCGTCGGCACTGCGGGACACATCTTCCTGCACTTTCAAGATCGGCTTTTCGCCATCCGGCAATCGGACGGCAAGCCAGTGGTCGACTGGGAGTATGTAACTGGCGCTCGCGTGCCGGGTCCGATCATGATCGCTGCGGATGGCTCACTCCGGATCCATGCGCGCGACGGTTATCTTCACGCCATTTTCCCGGATGACGGCAGGCAGCTTTGGCCTCCGGTGCATGTGGGCGAGCCGCTGGGCTACGCCGCGCCACTGATCGACGCAGTGGGTAGTACCTACATCAGCGCCTTGGACGGCGGGCTGCTTCGGGTCAATGAGAATGGGCAGTGTGAGAAGACTCGGCCCTACTTTCGCACGCGACAGAAGCTCAACTCAACGGGGATCATCCATTGCGGTGTGCTCTACATCGGCTCGGAAGACGGCTATGTGTTCGCCATCGAGTTGGGTGACCGGCACGGCCGGAATCGGTTCGACCATGCGGCCGAACATGGTCATGCCGGCTGGTTCATCAACTCAGCCCTCGCCCTGGCCGAGGATGGAACGATCGTCGTTGCCGGACGGGACGACAACCTCTACGGCTTTCGGCCAAACGGCACAACCGCGTGGAAAACCGCCATGCCCGGCCAGATGCTCGGCTCGCCCGTACTCGACGCTCGCGGCCACGTCTACGTGGGCATCGCCCAGTTGCTGCGAGGCCAGCCATCGCGCGGCAAGCTTCTTTCCATCGACGGCAACAGTCACAAGATTCGTTGGCAGTACGACGCCGACGACGCAGTCGAATCGACGCCGGTTGTCGGCGATGACGAGATGATCTACTTCGGCGACAACGCAGGCACGATTCACGCCGTTGATCTGCGCGGTTCAGCAAAGTGGAAGGCGAAGGTCCACGCTCCAGTACGTTCGGCTGGTGCGTTGGTTGCCCCTGGAAGAGTTGCCTTCGGCTTGGAGGACGAAACGCTCATGGTCTTGAACTGCTCCTCGCAAAAGTTACCCGACGCCGGCTGGCCCAGACTCGACTGTGCGTCCCGGCATGGCGAAACGATGTAGTTGTTGGACAAAGTACCGTCACTCCTGGGTACGGGAACAAACTTGGCGTGAGTTGGAGCCCCGTCTCGAACGGTTTTTCCAACCGGCTGAGGCGGGGTTTTCGGCAGGGTCAGTCGGCCGGTCGCGTCAACGGAAAGCTGCTATTGGACGATGACCGGATCTCGGGCAAAATTAAGGTAACTGTTCGCAGGGGGACTGTCCCAATTTTCGCGGCACAAAGGGCGTTCTTTCCCAATGATCCACCGTTTCCGCCGCAAAATGGGACTGTCCCCTTCGCATTTAGCGGCGAAAACTGCCTGCGCCGCCCCGTGAACGGCTACAATTAAGGTAACATTGAACAATCGGGAGTCGGCTTCACGTAAATACGAGAGCTACCATGGCATTTCAGTTCATGTGCCCCTACGGACACCTGCTTCAAGCTGAAGAATCGCAAGCTGGGCAGCAATGCCAATGCCCCGAATGTGGGGTTATGATGATCATTCCCAGCCCCGTCGGCGTACAGTCGGCCCCGAGTCCAGCACAGCAAGAGTCGCAAGTAGAGGGTGAGCCTTCTCCTCCACCAACCGGTGATGCCTTCCCGGCATTCAACGCCGCGCCGGATTTTTCGGTCATCGGTGGCGTGACTCCGACCAGCGAGGCGCCTTCAGAAGCTGAGTTGCCTGCCCAGGCGCCCAAGATCCTGCACATCCCCTGTCCCAAAGGGCATGTGTTGGAAACACCCGAAGAAATGATCGGCCAGGATGCTCTATGCCCATTCTGCAATCTCCAGTTCCGGCTTCGATACGACGATAGCCTTGAATACCGACGCGAGCAGGAGGCGGAGGAGGAGCGACGTCAGCAGCGCGCGGCTCGGGCGTGGATGAACTGGTCGATTGCGGCTGCAGTCGCGGTCGTTCTCAGCGTGATTCTTCTGTTCATTCTCCGTGCGGTGTCGTAGACGCGCCGCGTTGCATCAAAGGAGCGAGAAACGGAATGGGTACTTACCTGGTTACTGGCGGTGCCGGATTCATCGGATCCCATATCGCCTCGGCGCTTGTCGCACGGGGCGATACCGTTCGCGTACTCGATAATCTGAGTACCGGACACCTCGGAAACATGGCTTCCTTCCGTGAAAATGTCGAGTTCTTTGAGGCCGATCTGCTCGATTCGGACGCCGTGGCCCAAGCCGTGGACGGCGTCGACTGCGTCTTCCACGAGGCCGCCCTGGCCTCCGTGCCGCGCAGTGTCGACTTTCCGCTCGATACCAACGCCGCGTGCGTTACCGGGACAGTCACCCTCCTGAACGCCGCGCGTTTGGCAGGCGTGCGCCGCGTGGTATATGCCGCGTCGAGCAGCGCCTATGGCGACCAACCCACGTCGAGCAAACGAGAAACCGATCTGCCGCTGCCCCTGTCACCGTACGCGGCGGCCAAGCTTGCAGGCGAATACTACTGCCGCGCGTTTGCCGCCACGTATGGACTGGCGACGGTCGCGCTGCGATACTTCAACGTGTTTGGTCCCCGGCAGGATCCGAAGAGCGAGTACTCCGCGGTCATTCCCCGGTTCATTACGGCCATCCTTTCCGGCCAGCAGCCGGTCGTCTATGGAGACGGGCTGCAATCGCGCGATTTCACGTTCGTGGCCAACGTGGTTCACGCCAACCTATTGGCCGCCGAGGCGCCCGGCGTGGCCGGTCGCGTATTGAACGTGGCCAACGGCACGCAGTTCAGCCTGCTTACACTTTTGGACGCAATCAACAAGCTGCTTGGAACCAAAGTTCAACCGCGACACGACCCGCCCCGCGTGGGTGATGTACGCGAGAGCCTAGCGGACATTACGCAAGCCCGCCAACTGCTCGGCTACGAGCAGCAGGTCGACTTCGAGGAAGGGCTGCGCCGATCAATCGATTACTACCGATCGCTGTAACCGTTCACAGGGGGACTGTCCCAATTTTCGCGGCACAAAGGGCGTTCT
>CAZASB010000396.1:0-4185 GCA_964487655.1 uncultured Planctomycetaceae bacterium | reverse complement strand
AGGCGGGCGCCTCCACCACATCGGGGGCGTTATCAACTCTATCGCTCTCATCGGGTTTCGACGCAGGTCTCGCCGGAAGGCTCGCCAAGTACTCGGCCAACTCGTTGATCGTCTCCAATTCAAAGACGACCTCCGAATTGAGGGTCTTGCTGGTGTCTGCCTCCAATTCGCACGCAATCGAGGCGGCGCCGAGTGAATCGACTCCCAACGCGAACAGAGACACGTCGTAATCGATCCGATCAAGGCCGACATGGCCTTCGCTCTTCAGCCAACGGACAACCCTGTCGTGGACGAGTTCGTGAAAGGAGATATCCCGTGTGTCAGGGACACGAGTCTCAGTGTCGATAGCCTGGGCCATGAAGACTTGTTCCAGGAAAATGTCGGAATTGTATGGTTGGGTAAGCCGTGATGACAGCCCAACAAGAAATGATCGCGGTCTTGATCCGCACGCGACATTTTATCCTGGCCTTCCCACGATTGGCTGTCAAGCCCCCTTCGCGTGTGTAGCGAGACTTTCTGACGAATGTAGAGGGGCAATTTTGCGCAGGTTAGGCTGTCTGCGGCGAAGTGCTTCGCCACTGGATGGGCTCGCCTCTCGTTGTTGTATACAAGTCTGGGGCGCCATCGGTAGCCAATCACACAATAGCCGAGGCGGGATTCGAACCCGCACGCCCATTACAGGCAGGGGATTTTAAATCCCCAGCGTCTGCCATTCCGCCACTCGGCCCGAAAGGCTTGCTCAACTCTTCGAGTCGAGGAAACCGATTTTGGTAAAGATATATCCGGCGAGGCACGCGACTTTGGCCCGCGCCACCCGATTGACCATGCTGTTTCCAACTGGGCCCTCAAGGTCTTTGGTTTGTGTCTTTCGCCTTGCCGCGTTTGCCGTTGTCCAGCGCGAGGATGCGGTTGGTGGCATTGAGGAACGCCAGCGCGCTGGCAGCGAGGCTGTCGGTGGAAACGCCGCGTCCACGGTACAAGCGGCCGTCGTACTCCACCTGCACGGTCACCTCGCCCTGCGCGTCTTGTCCAACTGTTACACTGTGAATGCTGAAGTCTTTGCAGTCGACCACCACGCCAGTCAGTTTTTCAAGCGCCAGCAGGACGGCGTCGACCGGTCCGTCGCCACATTCTTGCGTTGTCGTCACCTCGCGGTCGCCCTCTCGCAGCGTGAGGCATATTTCCGGGGTACGACTGGTACCGCACCGCATCTCGTACGAAACGAACGACCAGCGCTCCTCGAACGCGTGCATCTGCTGCTCGATCAGTACGGCGATGTCTTCGTCGTACACTTCTTTCTTCTTATCGGCCAGATCCTTGAAGTCCTCGAAGACGCGCTGGATCTGCTCCGCGTTCAAGCTGTAGCCCAGGGCATGCACACGATCGGCCAGGGCGGCCCGGCCACTGTGCTTGCCCAGAACCAGTTCACTGCGGGTGAAGCCAACGTCTTCCGGCCGCATGATTTCGTACGTGGTCGGATTCTTCAGCATTCCATCCTGGTGGATTCCAGCCTCATGCGCGAACGCGTTCTGGCCCACGATGGCTTTATTCCGCTGCACGTGGATGCCGGTAATGCCGGCCACCAGACGACTGGTGGGCACCAGGCGCCGCGTGTTGATGCGCGTGTGGGCGTGGTAGTAGTCACTTCTGGTGCGCAGCGCCATGACGATCTCTTCGAGCGAGCAGTTGCCCGCCCGCTCGCCGATGCCGTTGATAGTACACTCCACCTGGCCCGCGCCTGCCTCGACGGCCACCAGGCTGTTGGCCACGGCCATGCCCAGGTCGTTGTGGCAGTGGACGCTGATGACCGCCTTGTCGATATTTGGTACGCGATTTCGCAGGATGCGAATGACATTGTGCATCTGTGCCGGCGTGGCATAGCCGACCGTGTCCGGGATGTTCACCGTCGTGGCCCCGGCCTCAATCGCCCGCTCGACTACCTGACACAGGAAGTCGGTTTCGGTGCGGACGGCATCCTCGGGCGAGAACTCGACGTTGGGGCAGTACCCGACGGCTCGCTTCACGCCGGCGACGGCCCGCTCGACGATGTCCTCCTTGCTCATCCTGAGCTTGTGCTCCCGGTGGATGGCGCTGGTGGCCAGGAATACGTGGATACGCGGCTGCTCGGCATGACACAGGGCCTCCCAGGCACGGTCGATGTCGGCATCGCGGCATCGGGCCAGCCCACAGATGACGGCGCCCCGCACCTCCTTGGCAATCTCGCTGACGGCCTTGAAGTCACCCGGCGAGGAGATGGGGAACCCCGCTTCGATCACATCGACGCCCAACTCGACCAGCACGCTTGCAAGCTCCATCTTCTCGGCCAGATTCATGCTGGCGCCGGGCGACTGCTCGCCATCGCGCAGCGTGGTATCGAAGATTATAATCGGACGACTCGCGGGATCGGATTGGATGGACATCGGTTTGCTCTTAGTACATGTTGAAAGGACATTCAGGTGAAATACGTGGGGAGAGGCACCCTTTCGCGGGGCAAGCCGGGAATACCCCCTCAGGAAAACAAAAAACCCCAGGACTTACGGTCCTAGGGTTCTGGTTCACTTAGTCGGTTGGGTAAATTCAATCGACGAACCCCAGGCCGCTCAGGCCAGGCCAAGTAATAACAAGGCTAGGAGATTCGCGAGAGTCATGGTTCTACCCGTGTGATTTTCGGCAATCCGCTGCCGATGACTCTACTATACGCGGCAGATTTCAGCTAGTCAAGGCACAAAATACGGAGATCCAACAATCTCGTAAACTGCCCTCACTATCGGGCGCCGGCACAAAAGGGCTTGGGCAAGAGCAACGCGAAGCCGCAAGGACGCAAAAACGAAGATGCCCACGGCTTGCGGCCTGTTGATCTATTGTTGACGCGTCTCTCCGAGACGCTGGATCTTGGGGGCTTCCGCCGGAAGCCCCCAAGATATTTCGCCTCGGAGATGCGGAACGACACTAAATCAACAGACGGCTTGCCCGGGGCTACTTGAGCAAGTTCACCGGGCCGAGTTGTCCCGGCAGACAGTGCCAACTCGCGCCGGCCGTGCGAAAGGTGCGCACAGTCAGTCCTAGAAAGCGAAGGCAGGCGATCCAGCCCACCGTGTGGAAGCCGGCCGACAGGTGGCTATCGATCGACAGGTGGTTGTTGTAGTGAATGCTGGCGACTATCCGCTCGGCGCCGAGTTCGACAAGATGGCCGGGCAGACATGACACAAGACAGCCCCAAGCGCCGGGTTTGGCGCCGCGGCCGTCGTAGCCCCAGGCCGTTCCGGCGGGAATGTGGTAGCGGCATCGCACGTCGTTCCAGTCTTCTTCGACCTTCGCCGGGCCTGGAATGAACCATGCCCCGGCGCAGATGTGCCCGCCGGCGATGACTACGGCGCACACGTCGCCTCGGTCGAGCCGTTGCCGAACTCGCGTTGGCGATCCGAAGAACGCGCCGAGTTCCGCAGCGTCGTCACGCGTCGCCAGGCGCGAACTGAACGCCTTCGGCATGCTCGCAATCTGTCGCAGGTCTCCTACTCCGGCCTGGAACATTTCAAGCAGGGTGCAATCGAGCCACGGCCGGAACCGCCCACTCCCGACAAGCCTTCGTGCCACGCTATACGCCTTCTTGAGCGGTCCGCGTTTGCGCTCTCGTCGCCCGGTGGCGCCCGGTGAGCGCGTTTTGACGGTTTCCAAGGCAGCGGCTTGTGCGGTCATGGGTTCGAGAGAGTTCGGTCCTTCAACGGTTCATGCCAGCGGTCGGTGGGGGAACCGCGGACTCCGCGCAATTGCGAGGGGCATGTAAAGTCTAGCTTGGTTTATTTGACTCTCCGTGGATGAGCGAGCTTCCCATGGAGCAACTAAATGCGAAGGGGACAGTCCCATTTTCGCGGCGGAAACGGTGGATCATTGGAAAAGAACGCCCTTTGTGCCGCGAAAATTGGGACAGTCCCCCTGTGAACGGTTACGAAAAAACAAATCCCGGAGGGATAATCCTAACAAGGGGCGAAACTCGCTAGTCCAAGATTTGCGCGTAGCATGAACGCCAGGCGCGGTTTCCAGAAAACTACCCAGACGAACGGCTCGTTTGAAATGGAATATGATCCAATGGATGCTTGACAGTGTACAGACGGAGTCGGACAATAGGGCATAAGCTGAAAAAACATGCTCGCAAATCAGCGCCAAGGCTGGAAATAGATGCTCGCC
>CAZASB010000395.1:0-4187 GCA_964487655.1 uncultured Planctomycetaceae bacterium | reverse complement strand
CCAGTAGCAGGATGCCCGCATACAGGTACTCCACGTATTTGGCCAGTGCATAGCCGCCCGGCCCCCATCCCAAGCCGACGATTCCGATGTGATGAACAGCCAGCGTTGACCACCAAGCATCCCTGGCGGCCCGCATGGCATCTGCCTGGCGGCCACCGTGGCCCGGATGTGCCAGCCACGTCATGGATGGCAGGTCCAGCGTTCGGAGGGCGGAAAGAGTGGGGTAGGGTTTGGGATGGCCCGGGGTGACGGCAAAACCGCGAGGCGCAGCGTCTGCGTTTCGTGGCAGTGGCACCGGGTCCGGTACGCCGTGAGGAAATGCGACCCAGTTCGACCGCTCCTCCGGTGCGAAATGGGGCAGGTCCGCCGGGTGTCGGGCATACAGGTACGGTGCGGCAATCATGTCATGCGTCGACAGGACAGTGCGTAACACCTCCAAATCCTCGAACGTGAACCGGTGCGTATCGTCCGCCACGTACGCCGAGATGGTGTCTGCGGCTGCATAGGTCGGTCGCGCCCGGTCGGTCACGATGACCTCCCCGCCAGCAAGCCGGGCCGGCAAGGGGGACATACCAGGGCCTCCGGATCCATCTCGCCGGCCTGCATGAGATTCAGTCGAGGCGAATGCGCAATGTAGTTGCGAAACCCGGGGTTGAAATCAATGATAAGTCGCATCGCGAGACTCCTACGTTTCAAGAAGGCACCCATCGCCGGACGGCTTCATGGAACTCGCCGTGCCGCCGAACCGACTCAACGTGCACCGTTTCAAGGACACGGCGATGTCCGTCCCGTCTGCGGCACGAACAACAGCATCCATACGGACCTACTCCGTTCATAACTCGTGCCTCCGGACATTTGGCAAGACTGATAGACAGGGATGTTGCGCGCGTCGGCGCATAGCGCGGGCGCGAGTTGAATACGGGGCAGTGGTTCGGCGGCGGCCCGGCAGGCGCCGCGCGGGATTCCGTGCAACGCTTTCCGGAAGCGTGCCGACGTTGGCAATGGCTACGATGAGCCCTAATCTCGACTTCGCGATACGTCACTTGCGAGCAATGTTCGCGATGGATGACGTGGGTTCAGGAACCGATGGTACCCTCGCCGCGACAAGGCCGGGCCGGTTCGGGGCATCCCGTCATGCGATGCCCGTTTTGCGAAACTCCGCAATGAGGTTGTCCCCTCCGGTCACTCTGTTGACTGGCCGCAGACGTGGTGCCGCAACGCCCCACAAGTGTAACGTGTAGGCCGGACCCCGATGTGCCTCTGCCCGTTTTCGGCTACGTCAATCTGGGATATCGTCCTTTCCCTGTTCACGTAATGGCACACTGTCCGACCGAATGGTGCAGTTCGGTAACGCATGTCGCAAGTTGCTGACACCTTCCTTAGTGACTCGTGTAGCCGTAACAGTCAGGAATCGCAGGCTTTCAAGCGTTGCCACATGCTTCAACCCCACGTCAGAGACATTCGTGCGCGAGAGAAACAGTGTCTTGAGTTTGCTGAGAGCGCCTAGGTAACTGAGGCCACCGTCGGAGATGTCAGTTCCGGATAGACAGAGTGATTGAAGATCACCATGTTTGCCCACATGCTGCAGCCAACCATCACCAATACGCGTATCACTCAGGTCTATCCATGCCAGGCTTCTAAGGCTACCGAGGTCTCCGACACCGTGATCAGTGACATTCGTGCCCTCCAGCGCAATGCCTCTGAGTTCGTCTAGATCGACAAGATGCCTTAGGCCGGCGCAGGTAATCGGCGTATGGCTCAGATACAGATGTTCGAGCCCGGCGCATTTGCCTATATGCCAAAGCGCGGCATCGGTTATCTGGCAATGGCTCAGGGAGAGCACTCGCAGATTGGCCAGGTGCTCCAACTGCCCCAAGTCATCGTCCGTGATGGGCAGTACTTCCCCGGCCCTCGCTCCGCCAACATACAGATCGCGAAGCTTCGGGAACCGCGCCAAGTATGTGAGCGCCATCGGATCGTTTGGGATGTCGACTACAACAACGTCTGCTAGCACATCGCGCCCAAATAGCGTGAGACACCATTCTGGACCGGGTGGCGTTGGGGATGGCGAGGGATATCCGTTTGGGAGGTATTCGTAGTCATAACCGACCTCTCCACCTGACTCCACAATCGCCTGAACGGCCTTACGCTGCTGTCTCGCCGAGTACAGCGCGACGCCAACCCAACTCAATACTCCGGCCATCAGCAAGACGATCAATAACCTGATGGTTACGCCTAACCGACGCCTGCCGAGTGCTGGCTTGTTGCTTGACATAACGATCTCCAGTACCGCCACTCGCGTTCGGGCTGCTCTGCCACTTGCGGATTGCCAGTACGCAGTGAACAGCCGGTTCGCGACATCCGGTCATGCGATGCCCGTTTTGCGAACCTCCGCAAGGAGCGCCCCTCTCCCGTCGCGCTGTTGACTGGCCGCAGACGTGGTGCTGCTACGCCCCAAAAGTGTAACATGTGGCTTGAACCTGACGAACCTTGCCCAGCGGGGGACGCAGATTACTGGGTGCCGTCTCTAGGGCGTGACGTCCACCCGTACGCCACTTGGCACTTCCGGGGGATGGCGTTAGCGACCGCCTTCAGCTCGCTACGAGTCCAGCGTTCCTCTCCTTGGAGCAGAATCGCGAGGTGGTACAAGTTCGGAAGCTTGGCCATTTCCTTGCTGAATGCTTGCGGGTTGATGTTCTTCGCCGGGAACGACATTTCCAAATGCCGCAATGTGGCAATCTGAGCAATCCCGCGTAATGCCTCCTCGCCGACCTTGCTGCTATCAAACAGCAGTCTCTCTAGGCATGCGCCTTGGTGCTCCTCTTCGTCGTCTACGGCGAAGTGCGCAAAGCCGCTTCCCGAGATATTCGTGTCCCCTACGCTCAAATCCTTCAGTGCAGGGAAACGAGCCAATACGGCAAGAGCTTCGTCCGAAATCCGTTTTTCGGAGTGAATGTTCACATACCTTACGCCTGGCAGTACCGGCGTCTTGAGAAACTCGGCATCGGTTGCGCCGCTCGCGTAGAACGAGAGTATCCAGCATTCGCGGTAGGACTCGACATCGTCTGCGAGCGTTGCGATCTGCTCCGCGTTCGTAACCACGACGTGCATCTTACCGTCCCGATAGTAGGCGCCAGGACGATTGGTGGTGGACGCCTGCTGAGATATCGCTGCCTTGCCGTTGTCGCTGCCGTCTGCGCATAACGCCCATGCGAGCAGTACCAAGCCCTGTAGAACACTGTTCATGATCGTCGCCTTTGCTGAAGATGCCGCCAAACGCTGCATCAATGTGATGGTCTGTCGAAGTGCGGCCTGAGCAGAATATACCAGTCGTGCGGGCCTTGGCCCGTCGGCGCATTCATCCATTGGTAGTTGGCGGAATCACCAACATGCCAGTACCCCTGGCTCGCAATCCAGACACGAGCATCAGGGCCAGAAAATAAGCGTTGTACGCACACGTCGAGAATCCTCTGGCAATCGGCTTCGCTCTTGGGCCTGCGGAGCGATGTGGCGTTATGCACACATTTGCGTGCCACTGATGCCGCTATTTTGGCGGCGCGTGTGAATCCTATCCGCCGCACAAGCGCAACACCCGCACGCCTCTCATGATGCTCCCAATCGATCTTTGGCCCATCAATGTGCCAAAGTTCATGCTCTGTCGTGGAGCGAGGACCTGGAATCGAGTGTTGGGTTCCTGGAACCCGATACGAACCATCCTTCTCTTCAACCTTGACTGAATAGAAGCCCATGTATCCAAGCTTCGAGCCAGAGAAGTCGCAACAGCAATCTGGTGCCCCCCTAAACGCGGCCTTCAGAGTGGTTCCCACGACAAAACCGGCCATTCCGGCGAAACGATCATCCCACAGGTCGCCCCGAGCACTTCGATCAGAGTATTCGCCTAAGGCAGCCTTGACCTCATTCTCAATATCGTTGACATTGTTCACTCGATGCGTCTTTGTGACGTGAAGAACTGGCAATCCCTTGCCTTTACAAACACCTCTTCCGTCCTCGCATGCTTCAAGCCCCGCAGGGTCAACCGACGTCGTTGCGCGGTTCCCGACGTAGCAGTAGACATTTATGTGCCCTGCAGCATACCCCACCGGATCCCTACTCACAAACCTCCCGAACTCCGCATGATACATCCGGTTGCGGTAGTACATCAGCCCCGTCTCTTCATCGAGCCGCCG
>CAZASB010000394.1:0-4196 GCA_964487655.1 uncultured Planctomycetaceae bacterium | reverse complement strand
TGCCAAAGGCAGTTCGAGCAAAAACCCAAGCCACCTTTCAACTCTCGCTGAATATCTCCGGTTGCAGTTTGTCCACCCAAACGGGCTCTGCCTCAGCGGCGGCCGTGGTCAAGGTCGAAAAAGGCGCGCCACGCGTTTACTCGCCTTGCGGCTTCGGCTGTCAAGGGCTCGGGTCTCAGAGAGACTGGCTTCAGGCAGCGGTCGCGGAATCCGATTAGGCCGTCAGTGAGTAGATAGGCGTTGTTGAACCCGCGGCGTTGCAAGGAGTCTCGGGCCTGGGCGGGATGGGTCATGCCAGTGGAATAAAGGACGATCACGCCTTTGTTTTTGTAGGGGGCGAGTTCTTCGGCGAGTCGTGCCAACGGGACGTTGACGGCGCCCTTGATATGGAAGGCGGTGAATTCCGCGGCAGGTCTCACGTCCACGACCACCCAATCCGCCTCTCCGGCCAGAAGCCGGTCTGCGAGTTCCTCGGGTTCAATGTGATCCTGTGCCAAGTCCACGCTTTCCATCAGGCGGTCTTCAAAATCGGATGTCGCATCCGCGCCGGCCGCGATCGATACCGGGGATGAGGCAGGCGGCAGCAAAAACAGGCTTCCGGCGGTGACGACGAGCGCAAAACTCAAGGTCTTCAGGAAGGGTGATCCCCAATATGGCGAAGGCACATGACGTTTCTTCTCTATCCATTCACAAAGCCAAAAAATCACGACGGCCATGAGTGTGAAAAGAAAGACGAACCAGTTCCGCGAGAGGCCGAGGTTCTCGTAGATCATCTGCACGCCACGGTCTCCCGCCGTGTAGAGCGGCTTGATGAAGGGGAAAAGTTCGTTGAACAGGATGCTGCCACCGACAGCGCCAATCAGGAATACGATGGCATCGATCTTGCCGGAAGCGGCGCCCGCCGCCGCCGTACCGGGGCACCATCCACCCATAACGAACCCAATACCGAACAAGATGCCGCCAACGATCTGCGCGCCATAGATGGTTGGCATCAAGAAAATCCGGTCGAACGAGAGCCAGCCGAGACCGGCCAGAAACGAAAGGCCGAGAAGCGCGGTGAGTAGTGCGGTGAACATGACTTTGACCACTGCCATGTCGGTGAAGTAGAAGACGCCAGCAAGTCGGCGTGAACTGCTGAATCCAGCTCGTTCCAGTGCAAATCCAAATCCGATACCGATAATCAGAGCCAGCAAGAAGGCAAGCGGCGTGCCCAGCTCGCCCAAGTTGTAGAGTGTATTAATCATGCCACTGCCTCCTGAAGAACCAAGCGGTTGCGAAGCCGCCGGCGAAGGTACATCCTAGGAAAACGAGACTACCGGTGAGCAGCAGTGCGCCGCCGCTCAACGCCTGACCGGAGGTGCATCCCTGGGCCAGACGGCTGGCAAAGCCGGCGAGGATGCCGCCTACCAGCGCGTAGCAAAGTCTCTTTCCGGCGGAAGCAGCGCGGCCGCGTTCGACTTGGAGCTTCGTGCGGTTGGCGAGCAATGCGGAAAACATGCCGCCAATGAACGTGCCGGCAAACATGAGCACCAGGTAATAGTTCAGCGGCTTACCGCCCCATTTGGAAAAATACTCGCCGCCAAGCGTGTGCAACGGTGCCACGCAAACGGAGAAATAGGCTCCAATGCGCGCAATACCGCCCGAAGCGC
The DNA here is from genome assembly GCA_964487655.1 of uncultured Planctomycetaceae bacterium. Taxonomy (GTDB): domain Bacteria; phylum Planctomycetota; class Planctomycetia; order Pirellulales; family Thermoguttaceae; genus PWXP01. Next base: position 2,547 of record CAZASB010000394.1, on the reverse strand, counting down.
CGAGTCCGGCACCCAGCACGACAAAGGACGCCAGCAGGACTGTCCCCAGCAAAACGCCGGCCAGGTAGGGATTGGCAAACGGCTGTGGCGTGTCTTTTGAGAGCGTGTCGTCAGTTTTCATTTCAGCACCCCGCACTTTTTTTCTTGGGAGTTGCCGGCGCAGCCGGTCGTAGCGCCGGATCCATGTCGGGCATCGGCGCAGAGGCGGCAGGCTTAATACCCGATGTAGCGGCCGGCATCGACGGAGGTATCGGCGAAACGGATTCGCGCCAATAATCCTCCAGTCCCCGATACAACACCTTGATCTGCCGAGGAGTTTTCTGCGAGAGGATGCCGCCTGCCGCCATGGCCAGCGAACCGTCGCGATCGACGAGGATCAGCGGAACCGCGCCGGCGAGATAGGCCGGGTTTGAAATAACATCGACAATGTCGGCGCTGACAGCGCCGGGCAAACTGAAGTCTGCGAATTGCGATCTCGGACGGATGTCGACGATTTCGAACGTGCCCGGGATGTCCATCATCATCCGCTTGAGTTCAGCGGACGAGATGCGTTCCGGGAGTCTGATGGCGCGCGTGACCGGAGCGGCGGCGTTTGTCACGCTCAGCGTGGGTAGCCCTGCCGTGGTCCAAGCTTCGCTACCGCCCTCCATGTTGAGGACATTTTTGAACCCCAGTTTCTGGAGCACGGCTGCACCCATACTGGAACGATAGGCCGAGTTGCACACCGTGAGGACGGGCATGTCCTTGGACAGACGCTTGGCGTCTGTGAACAGCGTGTTCAAGGGGATGTTCAACACGTCGCCGATTCTGAGTCCCATCCATTCGTTCGGAAGTCGTACGTCTACGATCACCGGAGCGGTTCCCTCCTGCATCTGCCGGTACAGGGCAGCCGGTTTGACCAGTTCAATGGCGTTCGTGGGAAGACCAGCCCGCTTCCATGCATCCGATCCGCCCTTCAGAAAACCGGCTGGCGCGTCGTAACCAATCCGTCTCAGGCGGAAGGCGGACTCAGCGACTTCGCTCTCGGAGCCAATGAGCACAAACCGCTCGCCCCAGGGGATCATGGTTCCGGTCCAGGTTTCAAAGCGTCCCCGGATACCGACATTGATGGCACCGGCGGGATGGTCGGCTGAAAAAGCCGCTGCGTCACGCACGTCGAGAAGCCACGCTCCGGCTTTCACCAACGACGCAACGGTCGCGGGCTCCTGCGCCTGCGGAAGGGTATTCTCCCAGTCTACGAGGGGCGGGCCGTCGTGGTTCATCTGGGCATTGTGCTTGAAATACTGCGGCGCATCGGGGAGTCCGTCGATAACGGCCATGACGTACGAGTGAAGGTCTTTGTACTGCAGATACGGATTGGCAACCCGCTCTTCGCCGATGGTGGATACGGGCTTGTCGCTGAGGTGGGCGCCGCACAGGGAGCCTGCTCCATGAGCCGGGAAGATTTTCGTGGCGTCGGGCAGTTTTGAGAGTTTCTCGGTCCAGGAGTTGTAACCCAGGGTGGCCAGTTCGGCCGCGCTGATGCCTTCGCCCATGAGGTCGGGGCGTCCGACGCTTCCGATGAACAGTGTGTCGCCCGTCAATACAAATTCAGGATTTGCGGCAGATGCCGGCTGGTAAACGCAGAGGCAGGTTCCGTCGGGCGTATGGCCCGGTGTCGTCATGACGACGGCACGCATCGTTCCGAACGCGATGGCATCGCCGTCCTTGACGGGTTTGTGCGGGTATCCCGCCCGCGTTGCTTCGTTGGCGACGATTTCCGCTCCGCAGGCTTTGGCAAGCTCCATGTGCCCGGCAACGAAGTCCGCGTGGGAATGGGTCAGGTAGACCCGTGTGATTTTCAACCCCAGTTTGTCGGCATCTTCGATGTATCGGCCGATGTCACGGGCCGGGTCGATGATCATTGCCTCACCGCCGCTTCCGACGAGGTACGAATAATGGGACAACACCGACAAGTTATACTGACGGAAGACAAAATTCTCAGATTTGTGTTCCGTCTCGGCGACGAGTTGCAAGGTTGCGGCCTCATCGCCGTGCGTGGCGGCCTCGGCATCTCCCGGCACTCCTTTGGCGCTAGCGGTACAGGCGACGAGCAGCACGCCAGCCATAAGACAATATAACATTCCGTTTTTATCCATCATTACTCCTCCCTCTGGCACCCCATGGGCTGGGCCGGCACCATGCCGGTACAATGATTTACATCCTTATGGGAATTTCCCCATAAGGAAGAGTCTAAGCCGCAGGGACTGCTGTGTCAAGGGGGTGTTGTTGTGCAGGCGGGCCCCCGCCTGCACAACAACGCCTCCGTTCGATCGCCTTTGCCGGGTATTGTATCGCGGCGGCGAGGAAACACTGCCGAAAAGAAGTGATTTACGTCGTCGGCGCAGTCCGTCCCACTTTCCTGCTTTGGCGTTCAGATAAATTGACCCGGCGGTGCTCAGAAGAATTGAGCCATCGGCTCACGGCGAGGGGTGGGGCGAGAGTGTTGGGTAGGGCGGGCTGGTGGTGTCTTTAGCGCGCGAGGTGGGGCGCTATGCGGCTATCGGC
>CAZASB010000393.1:0-4215 GCA_964487655.1 uncultured Planctomycetaceae bacterium | reverse complement strand
CGCATCTTGGCGGGCAACTGTCGGATGTGTTCGCGATGCATCCATCGAACCCCCCTCCGATTTAACTTTAACTCGTTGACAGCGTGTATCTTAAGATGAGATTCGATACCCCGCCATACTACTACGTTCGATGTCGCCCGGCCACTTGCCCCGTCGCCAACAGCCGCGACAATCTAGGCATTTCTCGCATTGCAGCCGTAACTTCAAACGGCATTCTGCCATATTGCCGGATTGTCGTCAAGAGGCTGGCCAGCATAATTACTAATTTGGATTCTCTGTGGGGGGTATCCCCCACAGAGAATTGCAACTAGTTGTGCCGGGGTGATTCGTTGGCACCTGCTGGCAGCCCCGGCTTCAGCCGGAAACACGAAAAAGACCGCCTGAAGGCGGAACCACGAACCGCTTGCCTAGCTGCCCTCCCATTCCCGTCTTTCGCGCCCATGAAACGCGGTGCCATCACCGGCAGTTCCGGTTATCTCGGAAGCTGCTTCATCAAGCATTTGCGGCAGCGCGATCCAGAGGTTCAGGTTCTCGGGCTGGACATCGTACCGCCGGCCGACGAGGCCGGCTACGAGTTCATGGCCCTGGACATGCAGAGTCCGCGGCTGGAGTCCGTCCTGCGTCAGTTCGCTCCCGACACGGTCGTTCACATGGGTTTCATCGTGCCCCCGAAGCACGATGAACGGCACATGCGCGAGGTGAACGTTGGCGGTTCGGAAAATGTCCTGCGCGCCGTCGCCGCCGTGCGACCGTCGAAGTTCCTGGTTACCTCCAGCGCCACGGCCCTCGGCACCTGGCCGGACAATCCCGTGCCGATGGACGATTGGCATGTCGCGAGAGTCCGCCCAGCGTTCTCCTACGCGGCCCACAAGCACGAATTGGAGCGGAAGCTCGCCGCCTTTGCCGAGCGGAACCCCGACATTGCCGTCAGTTGGGCCCGGCTGTGCATCGTGGGTGGGCCGCATATGAATAACTACCTGCGGCGCGTGCTGATCGGAACGCCGCTGACGGTTCTTCTGGACGGCGTGGACAGTCCGCTGCAACTGGTCCACGAGGACGACGTGTCGGCGGCCCTGGAGCAGATTCTCCTGGCGGATGGCCGGGGCCATACAACGGAAGCCACGCTGGCGCCGATCCTCGAACAGACCCGGCCGTCATGAACTTTGGCTCCCAGTGTAGGACGACTGCACCCTCGGCAGTCCAGCGCCACCGCAGGCCGAAGCTCCGGTAGGGAGTTCGAAACATCTTTTCGCGCGTGTCATTTCTGGGCGCGCCGTTGCGGCCACGCCAAGTGCTTCCTCAGAAACTCGAACGTGCCCACGCCGTGGATTTCGTGCGGGCCGACGAACCACTCGAGTTCCGCGCGGTCGCCGATCCCCAGCCGTGCCTGATAGAGGTGCAACACCTTGGCGAACTCGAAGCCGACCCATTCGTCGGGCGCCACGCCGTCGAAATGCCCACGCTCGACCATGAACGGCCGGGGCGCGATCAGGGCCGCCATCTCGGCGTAGTTGAACGTACTGCCCAGATCAAATTCGAAGATCTCGTACTCGCCGTGCCAAACGTAACTGTATCGCTGGTGCGGGCAGGTCGAGGCGTTCTTAAGAACCCAGTCGTCGAAATCGCCCGAGCAGATCGATAGGCAGTAGTTCTTCACCAGCGGTGGTATGCGCATGGCCGCCTTCCCGCCGTAAGACAAGCCGTAGAAGCCGATCCGCCTGCCATCCACGAAAGGCAGCGTGGCCAGCCAGTCGGTGATCTGCTGGTGCTGCGGTACGATGGTCGAGAAGAGCGTTTTCTTCAGCGCGTTCGACTTCCGCTGCAAGGTGCGGAACCGATCCTTGAAGAGATACGGATTCTGCGGCGCGAATACCACGAACCCCTCGTCGGTCAGCCGCGAGGCAAACCCCCAATAGGCCCTTCGCTCGACGTCGATCAGGTCTTCCGGCCGGCCCTCCAACCCGTGCTGCGCGACCACCACCGGCCTACGCTCGCCTGCCTGCAAATCCTTCGGCACGAAAAGGATCCCGTAGGCAATCACGTCGGGGAAGACGTCCATCACCACCTGGTAGCCGACCCACTTCGGCGCGTCATACGCCTGGCGGGTACGGACGTTCGGCGGTAGCAGCTCGAGGTCGAATCGGCCAATCACCTCGTTGTGGAACAACTCGCGGTAGGACTCGATCGTCTCCTTGTACTTGTCCAGCGAACTGGTGTCGAGGTTCTTCATGAACTCCTTGCGAACGTACTGGCTCTCGCCCAGCAGCCATTGGTTGTGACGGTCGATTTCGTGGATCTGCCGGTCCTGGCGCGGCTGGGGATCGAACTCGTCGCGCAGGCGCTCCGGCGCGTCCGCCGACTCGGCCAGCTTGCACTCCGGGCCGAGTGACTTGAGAAACGCTTCGAGCGCAGGGGCCGAACCGAACGGGCCGGCGCCGGCGCCGCTTGCAATCAGCATGAGGGGTGCCTGCGGCTGGAGACCATCGACGAGCTTCCGCGCCCGCTCCACCTCGCGCCGGACGACCTCCGGATCGGGCGTGAGCAGCCGGGCCGGGGCGCCGCCCAGATCGGGCGGGATGACCATTTCCGGGCCCCGCGCCGCCTCGACCACCAGGGCCCGCGGGGCGACCATGCCGGCCAGCTCCGCGTCGCCAAACTGTTCCAGGAGGCCGAAGACGTTCCGATCCAACGGCTCCTGCCACACGTTCTGACGCGAGTCGAAGTAGCCGCTCACGCACACCGCGTCGATCCGCGTATCGAGCGCGCCGGCGCACAGCGCAATCAGCCCGCCTTCGCCCCAGCCAATTACGCCAATCCTCGCGCCGCCTTCCCCGGCGTCCTTGGTGAACCAGTCCACCCCGGCCAGCACCTTTTGCGTCTCGTAGCCGATCAGATGCCGCCCCAGCTCGAACGCCGCGCGATGCAGGTACTCGCGATTGGTAAGCCGCGCGATCTTGCGCTGCTGGATATGGCGGTCAATGAGCACGGGCACCAGCACGCGGCAGCCGCTCTCGGCCAGACGTCGGGCGAACTGCGACTCGGGCGGGACGCCGTCGGCCAGGCCGACGAGCATCTCGGGCGTCTGATCGGCATCGGGAACGGCCACCACGTCGGCCGTCGGCCTAGCCCCGGTTGGCAGCAGCAGCAGCCCCTCTCCAAAAACATCGCCAAATGCCGGCCAGCGCACGGCAAACACCTCGTAGTTCTTCCCTCGTCCGACCAGGGCAGGCTGGGCCGTGCTGGCGACCAGTTGCGGGGCGTCAAACTCGACTCGTGGATCGCGCGCGCCCAAGATGTGCGCTAGCCGCTCTCGGTTGGGTTCGATCGATTCGTTATACTGCCGGGCTGACGTGAAGTCGCGATTCCAGTATCCAGCGCGGCGCTCGACCGACTTCTCAATCTCGCCCAACAGAAAACGGTCAATGCCGTCGATCATTTGCGAGGCGATGTCGCCGTCAAGCTCCAGCCGCTTCGTGCCCGGCAGTGGCGAACGAGCACTTTCAGCCGGAACGCTCGATGGCGGCAGTATGAGACACAACATCGCGACCAATCCAGACAAATAGCGGATCATATCAGCGTCTTTCTTCGTGATGGTTTACAAAGTCCTTGCCCGCTTCCACGGTCGCCGGAACTCCACGGCGGCGGACTCAATAAGAATGAGTGTCGTTCCCGGACCGGGTCGTGTCAAGCGCTCGATGCGATCATGATTGCGAGGAGGCAGCTTGCCGGAACCAAGAAAGGCCCCAGAAAGAGGCCAATCTGCAAGCCCGGGATGAAACCCTGGATGATCAAGGCAACCAGTCGGAAGCCCGCACCGGCGGTAACGCCGTCACGACCGGAAAAGGAGACATCACTGATTACAAATCAGTGATGTCCTCTTTCCCTCCGACCCGGCCGCCGACGGCGACGAGGCCGGCTATACGGCTGACAACCAGGTGACGCGCTACGTCTACTCCCGGGAGTCGAAATCGGGACGCAGCTAGTTTCGAGAGTCGTTCGTCTTGTGGCGATCTTCGCCGCGCAGCGTGTGGAGTAGCCCAAGTGCTTTGCCTGCTCGTCTTGCCACCCACTCGCGACAAAACTAGCTGCGCCCCCATTTCGATGCCTCCATCTCAGCCAGACGATCGACCGCGCGTTTGCGCTGCTGGTGCGTTTCCCGCGTTTTCATGGTGCGAGACATTACCGGCATCCCGCAGGCGTGGCAAGACCGATTCT
>CAZASB010000392.1:0-4238 GCA_964487655.1 uncultured Planctomycetaceae bacterium | reverse complement strand
TCGTTTTCTCGCGGATACTGTTGCCGGCGGTCATCAGCTCGCTGGTACGTTTGTATGGGTTGCCCTGATGTTCGGGCACGTCAACGAAGCTCTTGATGATCTCCTCCGACACTTTGATGACCCGCGTTTCGTACCCGGCCAGGTGCAACTGCTCGTTCAGAAGTTCAATAACCAACTTCAGGCTTGCTCCAACGGCACCGACCAACCCGACTATGAGTTCAGAATCAAAGGTCTCGCTGCTCTGTGCAGTCATTTTGAGCGTTCCTGCTCGATAGGGACGAGGACGTGTCTACGGCCGCCCGTAAAGCTCCCAAGCTTGCTGGACCAGTTCGCGCAGCACGTCGCGCTGCTTGGCAAGGTCGAGGCGGTCGATGCTGACACGGAAGCACCGGAATTGGGAATCGTACGCGACCGTCCTCATGCCAGCTTCCTCGATCTTACCCTTAACCTCCTCCCCTTGGTCCGGCAGCTTGAACTCCATGATCACGTGGGCCTTCCTCGGAAGGAACGTGACAAAGTTCCTGGACACCCCGTCCACCTCAAGCCCGATGTAATGCTTGTTGTAGTTCAGCGAGGCCTTGGGCTGGACCTCCTTGACTAATTGCAGCAACCGATCGGTTTCGGCTAGCGTGTTCTTGCTGGCCTTGGCCTCCCAGTCTTTGCGCGTCGTCGGCTCGGCCTTCGGCTCGTCTTCGTCCACTAGTCCCAACGTCATCTCGTCGAGAACCTTGACGAACGTCAGCGCGATGGCGTCGTTCACCTTGAACGCGGTCATTTTCAACGCGACCAGCGGGATGCTGCCGTTGAACAACTGAATGACGTTCAGGAATCGCGACGTGATGTCCTCGGCCACGATGACCGCCGTATGTTCGTATTGCGGATAGCGCTTCCGCTCGATGTCCCAATACTCGATCGTGCGAATGATGTGCGTCTCGTCCGTCGCTCCGAGTTGCAGTTCGACTTCATAACGCTTGAGCGTCTCGGGGTCTTGCAGCAGCAGGTCGAGTCGGCCGGCATGGGCTTGGATGCGCTCCTTATCGCGCAATTCCAGCGCGCCGAGCCCCAGGATCGCCGGGTCCTCGGCAATCTGCTCCTGCACCATCTTCTCGGTCACGCCGGCCGAACCGAGGCTCACCGGCTGAAGCGTCATCAGGGCCATTGTCGGTTTCTCCTAGTTCCGCACGTGCCATGCCGCCGGACCTTCGCGCGGCTGCTTTCCGCCATTCGCAGGCCCCGGCCAGCGCCTACCGTTAGGGATGGCCGCTACCGCATCCGCAGTATTTTCGCCGGGGTGGCGAGTGGCGTCAACCCCATCCACGAAGAGGGGTCGGGGCGGGGGCTGCGGGTTCCGGGAAATGCCGACGTTTGCGCCGCTGGTGCAGTGGACAGTGCATCCCGCCGGCCGCAATTCCGGCCTTCTGTCTGGGCTGCTATGCGGAGCCGTCTGGGGCAATGCAATCGAACGCGCCAAGTATTGCGAAGGCGGCCTGGTTGTTCGTGAGGTGTATCGATCATGGCCGGCCTTCGAGCATTTCGCCCAGCAAGTCGTCATCGGGCAATGGCGGTTGGAGCACCGTGCCGAAACTGACGGGGCGAATGTCCAGAATACCGTGCCGCGCCGTGGCAGAACCTTCGACGGTAACCTGCACCTTCTCCCTGCTCCTTCAGCGGCAAGGGCCGGTCCGGCTTCAAAACGCCGTCCTCGTAAATCGCCTCAACCACGTACCACATCGGCTTCCTCCTGTTCCTTCCTTCTTTCCATTGCGGCAATTGCCCCAGTCCAAGAACCAAACAGGAGGCCGCAAAGGAAGCAGAGGAAGAAGCCCGCCTTGACTTCGTGATTGGCTACCGAGACGTCGCGTGAAAACGTGTAGCGGCACGGCGCAAGCCGTCCGGTTCGTCCGTTGCGACGGCTTGCGCGATCCTCTCACTCGCCAGGACCGGAGGGCTTGCGCCCTTCCGCTTCCCTTGACCGCGCGTTGTCGCACGACTCTCCGAGTCGTGAACCTTCCGGACGGAAGATCGACTCGGAGAGTTGAGCGACCTGTAGCTGACCAGTCATGAACCCGGCCAGGGCAGGCCCGGCGGGGCCCGGAGGCAGAACGCCCCCTGGCCGGAGGGACGGAGTTCTGGCAGGGACGGGCAATTTGTGATATGATGCTCCTGGGGTCCGTGCCGACATCGTCGTGGTGACATGTGGGCCAAAGCAGGTTGAAGGGACCGTCGCGAGGCGAAATCGGAATGCCGAAGGTTTTTGAAAAAGACGGCTACAAGTTCTTCTTCTACAGCAACGAGCATTTGCCCGTCCACGTGCATGTTCGGTACGGCGGCGGTGAAGCCGTGTTTGAGTTGGAGGGCGCGGTCGAGTTGCGCGAATCGCACGGGATGAAAGTCAGGGAGTTGGCGAAGGCCCAGCAGCTCGCGGAATCCCACCGAGACATTATCATGGAGGCGTGGCATGAGCACCTTAACCGATAGAGCGCGTAGCGCGGCCTACGCCGATGGTCAGATCGTGATCGAGATGGAGAGTGGGGCCCGGTTGCGGTTTCCCGTGGCGATGAACCCGCGCCTGGCGTGCGGTTCGGCGGAGCAACTTGCGAACATCGAGCTTTCGCCGTTTGGAATTCACTGGCCCGACCTCGATGAGGACCTGTCCTTCCGCGGCATTGCCGAAGGCGACTACGGCCAGCCCCGACCAAAGCGTTCCGGCCAGCCCGCGCAAGGCCCCGGTAGCTGAATAGCGATGGCTCGGGAGCTGACCTAGCGCGAATCAACCCGTACCATCCAAATCCGCCCATCGCGCAGCCGGGCGCGCAGCTGGTCGCAGGCCGCCAGCTTATCCCGATCGATCTCGCACGCCCCGCTCTCGATGTCAATGGCAGCGAACCTGCCGTCGTCATTGGCCGTGAGTGTGGAGAGCATGTCTTTCTCGTAAAGGGTCTGGCCGCGGCGAGCGAGTTCTTCCTTGCCGTAACGGCGTTTGGTTGTCATCGGTGTTCTCCCGCAATCGACATCACTGCTTGCCCGTGGGAATGCGTTGCCTCCATCGTGCGAGACAGGCCACGGTTCGCCACGAGGTGATTGTGCATCCCTCCTGCCCACTTGCCGGGCGGCGTCAAGCCGCTACCACGAAGAACCACGTACGACATCAGCTTCCTCCTCCAGGTTCTCCGCTCCCATTATAGCAGGAGTCTTGGCCCTTGCCGCTCACTCCAGCCTGCCGAGCCACGGAATGCACGGGGCAGGGACGCAGTATGGAGTACGGAGTACGGAGGGCGAAACTGGGTACTCGGTACTCTCGATACGGGCCGCAGGCCAAATCGGCGGCAGCCCAAGACATGAACCACGAAAGACACGAATCACACGAAATTGAGACGGCAATCGTTTGGTTCCGCCGTCCAGCCACTTGACGCTCCGAGCCCGCATCCCTCTTTTCGTGTGTTTCGTGTTTTTCGTGGTTCAGGCTTGCCTGTCGGGGGACGCAAGGACAGGCGATGCAGTGGGTCCTTCCGTGAAACGCAAGCCTGTTCCGGCACCCACGAACACCCATCTCCCGCCTCCCAACTTCCAGCCCCCCGAGCCGTCCGCGTCAGCGCGCTGCTGACACCCCGAGGCCGAATGTCGAAGGAATGACGAAATCCGAAACCCCACATCCCAGCTTCCACCTTCCAACTCCCCCCCTGGCCCATTTCCGTGCCTTGCAAGCGGCGGCTGATTTGCTAGGATGAATGACGTGTACATATGTATACTATTCCCCTCTGAAGGAGAGTTGTCATGTCGCGAAATTGGAAACGAGGTCGGAAACGGAGTGCTGCGGTCAAACCGCCTGAATCGGCGGCCCTGGTGTCACAAGAGGCGGGATTGCCTGCCGAAGGAGGCGGGCCGGTCAGCCGGCCGGCGTGGGCGCCGGGCGACGTCGATCTGTTCAAGGTGCCCGAGCCGGTACGCCGGGCCGTGGCCGAGATCGTCGAGCCGGCCTACCGGAAACTGGTGGCCGAGGCCGAGGATCCGCTGGAACGATCCATCGGCCTTACCCTGGTCCACCTGATGTGGCTGGAGGTGCTCGATCAGCACCAGACGAAGCACGAGTACCTCGAGACGTCGATCCTGGAACTCCCCGAAGACCGCTCCGGCATGATCGATCGGCACCTCCGCATGTTGAACACCAAGGTCAAGGTCGGTTCCTTCCTCATGCGGCTCCGCGAGATGCGACGGCAGGCGGAAGCAGCCGCCCCGCA
>CAZASB010000391.1:0-4254 GCA_964487655.1 uncultured Planctomycetaceae bacterium | reverse complement strand
ACCAACGATCTACGCGACCTCGACCCACCCTACGTAGATGAATAATCCGGGCTAGTGGCTACCGTTCGTGATAACGCCAGGCAGCAAACTACTCGCTGGCGCAACGGGGACGGTTGACGGATTCCCACGCTTCTTTTAGACTGGGCGGCATAGATTTCGCAAGCAACCCCCCACGGAAAGGGGTGCTCAAAGACACTTAACGCTCGAAAGAACATGGCCCAACTGAATCCCAACCTCGAAAAACTGGCTATTGACACAATTCGCACCCTTTCCATGGACGCCGTCGAGGCGGCCAAGAGCGGGCATCCGGGCACGCCCATGGCTCTGGCCCCCGTGGCCTACCTGCTGTTCCGTGAAACGCTCCGCTACGACCCCGAGCGGCCCGACTGGCCCAACCGCGATCGGTTCATCCTCTCGTGCGGTCATGCCTCGACCCTACTGTACTCATCGCTGCATCTGGCAGGCGTGAAGCAGCTTGGCGCCGACGGTAAGCCGACTGGCGAGGCCGCCGTGCCAATGGAACACCTGCGTAAGTTTCGGCAGCTTGACATCCGATGCCCAGGGCATCCCGAGCATGGTATCACTTCCGGTGTCGAGACGACAACCGGCCCGCTGGGGCAGGGTATCGGCAACAGCGTGGGCATGGCCATGGCATCGCGATGGCTGGGCGCCAACTACAACCGGCCCGAGTTCGAGCTGTTCAACTTCAATGTGTTCGCCGTGTGCAGCGACGGCGACCTGATGGAAGGCATTTCCAGCGAGGCGGCTTCGCTGGCCGGTCATCTGAAACTGTCCAACCTCTGCTGGATCTACGACGACAACAAGATCACCATCGAGGGCTCGACCGACCTGGCCTTCAGTGAAGACGTGCCGACGCGGTTCAAGGGCTACGGCTGGAATGTTGTGACCGTTGACGACGTGAACGATCTGGCCGCGCTGCGGATGGCAATCAATGTGTTCCAAGTCACGGACGACCGGCCCACGCTCATTGTCGTGAAGACGGTCATCGGTTACGGAGCTCCCAACGCCGCCGGCACGCCCGAAGCCCATGGCGCTCCGCTTGGCCCCGAAGAGATCCGCCTAGCGAAGAGAGCCTACGGATTGCCCGAGGACGAGAGTTTCTACATACCCGACGAGGTGCGCGGGCTCTTTGAGGACCGGTCGAACATGCAAGGGCCAAAGCTTCGCGCCGAGTGGCAGGCAAAGTTCGAAGCCTACCGAACGGAGCACCCGGAACTGGCCAAACAACTCCAGACAATGTTGGCCGGCGAGCTTCCCGACGGGTGGGATGCCGACATCGCAACCTTCCCGACCGACGTCAAGGGCGCCGCCAGCCGCGCTACGTCGGGCAAGGTGCTCAACCAAGTGGCGAAGAACATCCCCTGGATGCTCGGCGGGGCGGCCGACTTGGCGCCCTCGACCAAGTCGAATCTCACGTTCGACGGCGCCGAGCAGTTCTCGGCCGGGAACTATGCAGGCCGAAACATGCATTTCGGCATCCGCGAACACGCCATGGGCGCCGCCGTCAATGGCATGGCGCTATGCGGCCTGCGGGCATACGGCTCGACCTTCTTCGTGTTCAGCGATTACATGCGGCCATCCATCCGCCTGGCGGCCATCATGGGTTTGCCCGTGCTGTACATCTTCACCCACGATTCCATCGGCGTGGGCGAGGATGGCCCTACCCATCAGCCGGTCGAGCATCTTGCGGCGCTCCGCTGTATTCCGAATCTGGTGGTGTTCCGCCCGGCTGACGCAAACGAGGTGGCCGAATGTTACCGCGCTGCAGTCTCACTGACCGATCGGCCGGCGGCTCTGGCGCTAACACGGCAAAATCTGCCCACGCTCGATCGGAACAAGTATGCCTCAGCCGAGGGCGTCCGGCGCGGCGGCTACGTACTGGCCGACTGCGATGGAACGCCGGAGGTGATCCTCGTAGGTTCCGGCAGCGAGGTGACCCTGTGCGTCGCAGCCTGCGAGCAGCTTACGGCCGAGGGCGTTCGTGCCCGCGTGGTCAGCATGCCCAGCCTCGAACTGTTTGCCGCGCAACCGCAAGCGTATCGCGACACCGTCCTGCCACCGGCGGTAACTCGCCGCGTAGTCGTCGAGGCCGGCGTGCTCCAGGGCTGGGAATCGATCGTTGGGTCCGCCGGCACGTTTGTCGGCATGCGAGAGTTCGGCCTCTCTGGTCCCTGGAAGCAGGTATTCGAGCGCTACGGCATCACCGTCGACGGCATCGTGACCGCGGCGAAGGGATAGGCCCCGTTAGGCGAGCGGCGGAAAACTCAATTGAGAATTGGGGGACCGCGTCCTGTTCTGGATCGTCAACAACACGAGCGAGCGCTCGACGACCTCGCGCACGTTCGGTAGGATTGCACGGGAAGAGGCGTTCTTGGTCGGCGACCGATCGGCCTATCCGGCGGCGGCGAGGGGGCGCTGGAGGGAGACAATGTCGGCAAGCTGGTCGAATCGGTCGAGGTAGATGTCGGCCTTGGCGCCCGGGCCGCCGTTCACAGCAACGGTGGCCATGCCCACGGCGCGGGCACCGGCCAGCTCGGCGACTTCGTGGCCGACGAAAGCAACCTCGGGCGCGGTAAGCCCCATTTGGGCCAGGGCTGTCCGATAGCACTCGGGCTCGGGCTTCGTCCGGCCCAAATCGAAGGACGAAACCACCGCATCAAATGCCTGGTACGGCGCGAAACTGTCCAGTCGCGCTCGCAACTGATCGGCCGGTAGCTCGCTATCGCTGAGGATTCCCAAAACAAAGTTCATCCGAGCTAGCCGGGCCAGCGTACAGCGCACCCCGGGCAATGGCCGAATATTGTCATCCAGGTCGCGACGCAGCCCCCGGCAGGCGGCCAGGACCTCGTCAATCAGGCCGCTCGTCATGCCTGCCGTGCGAAGGAAGGCCGCGAAGGCGTCGCAAAACGTCCGCCGTCCACGGTATACGTCGGTGGCGAAGTCGCGGTCCCACACACAGTAGAAGCTGTCGTAGTGCGTGTACAGCCCCACGCGAGACAAGAGCTGCAAGAGCCAGCGGCGCCAGACGGTGTCGTCGTACAGCACGCCGCCGAAGTCGAACAGCAAGCCTCGCACGCCGCGCGGCAAGGAAACAGGAGGGAATACAAGTCCGATCGTCTGCCGCTGGTCGGCCGAGATGCATTCGGATGGATCCGTTACGAGTCTGAGCGTCTTGCTCATCACGTCCGATTCCTTTCGTTCGCTTGCCCAGTCACCGAGAACTTAGCTGTCCACGCTCACGCGGTTCAGCGCCGCCATGCGGCTACGCAGCACGGGCTGGTGGTCAAGCAACAGGGCGATCCGTTGCCAATCCAGGCCCTCTGGGCCCAGCGCATCGTAGATCTCCAGGGTATGCTCCCAATCCTCGTCGTCGTCAAGGGTCAACCGAACGTCCTCTCGGTCAATCTCCTGGGGCGCCGGAATCAGTCGCAGTTGAAACTTCTCCGGGTGAGAGTAGATGTAGCGGGTCACATGCTCGCGGTCGGCAGGATACCTAGCCGCGCGGGCCGCGGCGCGCAACGCACTGGGTCGAAACCATTCGGCGTAGACGCCAACCGGCGAGAGAATTGCAGGACGTCCGTCGGCCGACAGGTACGTGACGTAGTCGCACTCGGGATGCTCTTCGGCAGTCGTAACCAGTCGGTCGATCAGCGACGGATCGACGAAGGGATTGTCTCCCCGCACTCGCACAACGGATCGAGCCGGATACTGCTCCAACGCGCGCACGAAGCGACCCAGTGGGTCTGCGTGGTTCCCAAAGAAGACGGGTATGTCCATGGGCACCAAGTCGGCGACAAAACCGTGTTCCGGCGCGTCGCAAGCGACAACAATCACGCCGTCCAGACGGGTACAGTCAGTTACCCGGCGAATGACCCACTCCAACAGCGGCCTGCCACCGAGCCGTCGCCGCAAGTGACAGCTTGGCTCACACGGCGCCTGACATGCCTGAACAATTCCCAGTGTTCCGAGCATCCGATGCACCCCCGATCCATTCTGATGGCACGCGACAACTCCCTCCCGCTCTCCCCCGCGTCCCAGGGGACAAGATCATTCTATCACCTTTGTACATGCAAGGTCAATAGCGAACTGGGAGCCACGATTTTGGATTTTGTAGCGGAGATCTCGGATTTGGGATTTGAAATCTGAGATTTCAGATTTAAGATGCGAGATTTAAGACTTGCTATACTCAACGCGGCCACAATTCGCAGTTTTTGCACGGCTGACCAAACCGCC
>CAZASB010000390.1:0-4304 GCA_964487655.1 uncultured Planctomycetaceae bacterium | reverse complement strand
AAGGCACGTCAACGTGGCAGGAGCAACAGCAACCGCGTTGCGCCAGGGGATTTCTCCCGCCTTGAGTTCAGGGCCGATTGCCCTTCGCTTTTTCGCCCATTTCGCGATAATACTTGCCAAATCACTCCGTGGAAGACATTCTTTACAAATCTTCGACGCCGCTTGCCGTGGAGACACCTATATTGCCTGACCTCGACGATTCCGCTGAACTGGGAATTTTGCCGCTCAGCGAAGATGCGCCGCACGGCGTACAGGAGCATCCCGGGCGCGAGGGAGTTCTTTCACGAAGCTACCTGGGCCTACTCGCCACACAGTTCCTCGGGGCGATGAACGACAATATCGTTCGCTGGTTCTTCGTGTTCATTGGCATAGAGATGGTTTCCGAGCAGTTCGAGTCTCTCGTCCTGTCAACTGGCCTGGCAATGCTCGTCCTGCCATTCATCTTGCTGGCCGGTCCGGCTGGCTATCTGGCCGACCGATTCAGCAAACGAGACGTGATTGTTTGGTGCAAGGTAGCCGAGGTGCTGCTGATGATCGTTGGCGTGTTGGCCATTCAGTCGGGCAGCATCCTGGCGATGTTCACTATTCTATTCCTGATGGGCTCGCAAAGTGCGATGTTTGGGCCGGCCAAGTACGGTTCGATTCCAGAGATTGTGCGTCCAACGCGCATCTCGGCGGCCAACGGCCTGGTGGCCATGACGACCATCGTGGGGATTGTTGCCGGCACGGTTGTTGCCGGCTACTTACACTTTTGGACCGAGCCGCTAGGGCAGGAACGATGGTGGCTGTCGATGGCCATCTTGGTGGGCGTGGCCGCAGTCGGCCTTCTGACAAGTTTGCTCATTCAGCCGCTCCCGATGGCCAATCCGTCCCTGCCGTTCCCAAAGAACCCGGCCGGACAGGCGATGCAGCATCTGCGCATTCTGTGGACGGATCGACCGCTGCTGCTGGCGGCGTTGGGCAGTGCATTGTTTTGGGGGTTGGCCGGGTTGTTCCAGATGAATGTCGCGAAGTTCGCCAGTGAGGGACTTGCGCTTGAACCGAAGGACATCAGCCCGCTTCTGGCCATCCTGGCATGTGGAGTTGCGGTGGGGAACGTGACGGCCGGCTGGCTTTCCGGTTCGCGCATCGAGTTGGGATTGGTCCCCTTTGTAGCTGCGGGCATCATGGTCTCGGCGATCGTGTTGGCCCTGGCGCCGATCGGAGTCGTGCCGTCCGGTGGCGCCGCTCTCTTCTCTCGCGCCTGCCTTCTTACGGCCGCGTGCCTGTTTGGCTTGGGCGTTTTTGCCGGTATGTACGACGTGCCGCTGCAATCGTTCCTTCAGTATCGCAGTCCGGTAGCGTCGCGCGGGGCCATTCTGGCCGCTAGCAACATGCTGACGTTCAGCGGCACGCTCGTTGCGGCGGGGGTTTTCGCGGGCATGGGGCTGTTCCTCAGCGGTCGGATGATCTTCTTGTTGAGCGGCTTAGCCTTGGCGCCGGCCGTGGTGATTATGGCGCTGGTCATCCCTCGCGAGACAGTCCGTTTCATCGTGTGGGTTGTCACGCGATTGATGTACCGGGTGAAGCTTGAGGGACTGCACAACGTACCCACGCATGGCGGCGTGCTGCTGACGCCGAACCATATTAGCTGGGTGGACGGTCTGCTGATCGGTCTGGCCTCGCCTCGCCACCCGCACTACCTGGTATACGCCGAGTACTTCGAGAAGCCGCTGATTGGCTGGTTCGGGCGGCTGGGCGGCGTCATTCCGGTGCGGCCGGGCAAGAAGTCGTCGGTGGTCGAGGCTCTGCTCGCCGCAAGGGAAACACTGCGACGCGGTGATATTGTGGCCATCTTCCCCGAGGGGGGCTTAAGCCGCACCGGCGATCTCCGTCGGTTCGAGCCGGGCTTCCTCGCCGTGTTGAAGGGCACCGACTGCCCCGTGGTACCGGTCTACATCAGCGGACTCTGGGGCAGCATATTCAGCTTTGAGGGTGGGAAGTTCTTCTGGAAGATTCCGCGGTGTTGGCGACGCACGGTGACCATCCGGTTTGGGGAGCCGATTCATCACGTGGAAAGTCCAAGGCAAGTTCGTCAAGCCGTGCAAGATTTGGGAGCCGATCTGATGGCCGATGAACGACGTCGTGACATGAATCTGGCTCGTCGCTTCCTACGTATGTGCCGCGGCTCGCGATTCCGTGAGAAGGTGGTCGATTCCACGGGCGTGCATCTCAACGGTTGCGGTCTGCTAATGCGAACGCTCGTCTTCCGCCGGCTCCTACGGCGGGAGGTGCTGGCCGTCGACGAGCAGTACGTGGGGCTACTGCTGCCGCCGTCGGCCGGAGCCGTGGTGGCCAATGCGGCGCTTGCCATCGACCAACGCATCTCGGTAAACCTCAACTACACGCTCAGTTCCGAGGTGCTCAACGCGTGCATTACCCGGTGCGGTATCCGGCATGTGCTCACCAGCCGTCGCGTCATGGAACGGCTCAACCTGAAAGTCGACGCGGAACTGGTATTCCTTGAAGACTTCCGCGAAAAGGTAACGGTAATCGACAAGCTCTTGTCCCTGGCCAGTGCGCAACTGGAGCCCCTCTGGTCACTCGAACGTCGCTTGAGGCTCGCGAAGATCGATCCGGACGACCTGCTCACCGTCATATTCACCTCCGGATCCACTGGGATGCCGAAAGGAGTGATGCTTACGTTTGGCAACCTGGGCTCGAACATCAACTCAGTCCAGCGCGTGCTAAACCTGCGCCGCGAAGACGTGCTGCTGGGCATCCTGCCGTTCTTCCATTCGTTTGGCTACACGGCCACGCTGTGGACCATGCTCACGCTCGAACCGAAAGCCGTGTACCACTACTCGCCGCTGGAGGCCCGGCAGGTGGGCAAGCTGTGCCAGAAACACGGCGTGACCATCCTTGTGGGTTCGCCCACGTTCCTTCGATCGTACACGCGGCGATGCACGCCCGAGGAATTCGCCACACTCGACGTGGTGGTGGGCGGGTCCGAGAAGCTGCCGAAGCAGGTGTCGGACGGCTTTGAACAGAAGTTCGGCGTGCGGCCGATCGAGGGCTATGGTACGACCGAGCTATCACCCATCGTCAGCGTGAACATACCGCGCAGCCGGGCCGTAACGCCCGGCGACAGCGGCGTGAAGGAAGGGACCGTCGGCCGTCCACTGCCGGGAATCCGCGCCAAGGTGGTCGACCTGGAAACCGGCGAAAACCTTGGCGAGGGCAAGTCGGGTATGCTGCTCATTTCCGGGCCGAACGTCATGAAGGGTTACCTCAACGAGCCAGAGAAGACCGCCGAGGTTCTGCGCGACGGCTGGTACGTGACCGGAGACATGGCCACGATCGACTCGGAAGGCTATATCACCATTACCGGTCGCGAGAGCCGGTTCGCCAAGATCGGCGGTGAAATGGTGCCCCACCTGCGGATCGAAGAGATGATAGGCAAAGTGCTGAGTGACTCGCTATTGGCTAACCTTGACGACGATGACGACGCGCCGGACCGGCAGTTCGTTGTGACCTCGGTGCCCGACTTGCGCAAGGGCGAGCGACTGGTCGTTTTGCACACGGGACTGCCGAAGCAGCCTGACGAGATTTGCCGCGCACTGGCCGAAACCGATCTGCCGCGACTATGGATCCCCTCGCCGGACAACTTCCGCCAGATCGGCGAGATTCCCGTACTTGGCACCGGCAAGCTCGACCTGAAACGAGTTCGCGAGCAGGCCGAGATGGCGTTTCCCGCGGCGTCCGAGACGTCGCGAGAAAACGTGTAGCGGCACGGCGCAAGCCGTCCGGTTCGTCTTCAAGCCGCCTAAAGGCGGAACTACGAACGCTACGGCTGCTCCGGCGGGACATGCAAAGGATCAGCTCCAGTAGACCTTCAAGGCTTCGTCCACCGCCCGCACTTGCACGGAGCCGTTCGACTTCGCGCGACGGGCGGTCGCCAGGTCGTCCAGCCAAGCCATGGTCCGATAGGCTTCCATGGTGGCCGGTGCGAGGTCGCCAGCGGGCAGCAGGCGGACGCCCGGGCGGAGCGTCGGCTGCATCAGGCCCAGGGCATCGTGGCCGTGCCCGAGCAGATGGCCCATCTCGTGCATGACCACGGTCAGCAGGTCGACTCGCTGGGCGGCTTCCAAATCGGCCAGGGCCGTCAGCTTGCCCTCGGTGTCCGTCGCCTTGAAGGCGGCGTCGGTCATATCGACATGCCAGCCGTAGCCGGCGGCATCATCGTCGATCAGGATCGTACTACCATGGGTGACCGCCAGCTTCAGGCCGGCCAGATCGGTAATGTACACCTGGAAGGCCATTGC
>CAZASB010000389.1:0-4306 GCA_964487655.1 uncultured Planctomycetaceae bacterium | reverse complement strand
AAAGAAGCGGCTTGTTTGACCCACCCTACCTATCATGAATAATCCGGGCTAGGCGGTGAAAAGGGAGTTGCCAAGAAGCCTGGTAGCTGCTTGCGCCGTACGCGCAGAATGTCCATGGTTCCTAGTTTACGCCCCTGTTACGCTCGTTGACGTGTTTGGGCGAATTGTCTGTTCGTTGGCTTGGTGAATTGCGACCCATTAGTATCTCCGTTCGCGTCATCTGACGTTGCCGCCACGGCGGTCTTTCAGTAGACTTTGCACTTCTTGCTGCCCAGGAAGGGACAGATTGTATGCACACGGAGGAGTTGCACGTGAACGGTGCCGTTTCGGCAGTTGCTGGCAGTGACCGCCGAACGCGGCCGAGGATGGCGCCCCTGGCGGGTGAACCCGCCAACGAGGAGCCACATCGAAGTGGATCCGGTTGGTGGCGCATTGCCAAGGTGGCATTCCGCGTGGCCACGAGTGTCCTGCTGATCGGCTACCTGGTCGGGCAGACGAATCTTGAACAATTGGCCGGCGTTCTGACAAACCTACGTTGGCAGTTTTTTGCCCTGGCGTTGGCGACCTACCTGGCCTCGCAAGTTCTCAGCGCGCGCCGTTGGACGGGACTTGCCACGGCCGTTGGGTTTGCGAAGCCGCAATCGCGATTTCTGAGCCTATATTTCCAGGGCATGTTCTTTGGACTCTGCTTGCCGAGTTCCGTTGGAGGCGACGTGGTCAAGGCATGGAAGCTTGGCGACACCACTCGGCAGCGAGTCTTGGCCGCATGCACCGTCTTTGCCGATCGAGCTACCGGCGTATACGCTTTGGGGCTGATCGCCGTGGCGGCGATCTGCTACCACCACGGGCTTCTGTCGCCGGCAGTGACCCTGATATGCGTATTGGCATGGGTGGCGGCCGGCATTGCAGGCGTTCATTTCGGGCTTGCCGTGCTACGAACGTTCGCTCCCCTGCTGGAGCGAATCCCCAAGCTTGGCCGTGTTGTCGTGCAGTTGCGACCGTATCACAAGGGGTCGGCAATCATGCGTCGCGCGGTCGGCTACTCCCTGGCGATTCAGGGATTCAATGCCTTGACGGTGCTGTGGATTGGCTGGGCCTTGGGACTGGCGATTCCCGCGGCGGCATATTTCGTGGCCGTCCCGGCCGCGGCCTTGGTTTCGGCGCTCCCCATCAGCGTGGGAGGAATGGGCGTGCGCGAGACGGCCCTGGCGTTCTTCTTGATGCAGGACGATGTTGGGCAGGGAATGGCCGTAACCGTGGGGCTTGTCTGGCTGGCCGTCATTCTCATAAGCGGTTTGGTGGGCGGCCTCGTCTATATGGCCGATTCCGAGTCGAAAGACGCTCCACCGGGTCTCATTCCATCGCCACACACAGTTTACGAAGGTTCCTAGCCATGCGTGTTTCCGTGGTAATCCCCGTCTTCAACGAGCGCGACAACATCGAGCCGCTCTACAACCGCCTGTTCGAGTCGCTAACCGATGCGCGTCACCAGTACGAAATCCTGTTCGTCGACGACGGCTCCAATGACGGAACCGTGGATCGGCTGCGCGAAGTTGCGGCGAGGGACAGCCGGGTTCGCGTTGTGCTGTTCCGTCGCAACCATGGACAGACCGCCGCGATGCACGCCGGGCTGCAAATGGCATCGGGCGACGTGATGGTGACCATGGATGGCGACCTTCAGAACGACCCGGCCGATATCGGCATGATGCTCGATAAACTCGAGGAAGGTTACGATCTGGTGCATGGTTGGCGCAGGAACCGGAAGGACGCGTGGCTGAACCGAAAACTACCCTCGACGGTCGCCAACTGGATCATTTCACGGAGCACGGGGTTCCCGATTCACGACCTGGGATGCACGCTCAAGGTCATCCGTCGCGAGATTGCCGAGGAACTCGAGCTGTACGGCGAGATGCACCGCTTCATTCCGATCCTTGCCCACGGGCGAGGCGCCCGGTGCGCGGAGGTCGTCACGCGGCACCATCCGAGGCAGTTTGGCAAGACCAAGTACGGCATCGGCCGAACCTTCCGGGTAGTGCTCGACCTGGTCACCATCAAGTTCATGCTCAGCTATTTCGCCAGCCCGATGAAACTGTTCGGCTCCATTGGCCTGTGGTGCGGGCTGCTGGCCGGATGCTCTGGCCTGACGGCAATCGGCATGAAGCTTTTTCAAGGGGTTGCCGTGATGGGCAACCCTCTTCTTCTGCTTGCCTCGCTGGGGATTGCGGCTGGCGTACAATTTGTGGGACTTGGCCTGCTGGGCGAGGTGCTGGCACGCGTGTACTACAGTCACCCGGGCAAGTCGAACTATGCCGTGCGCGAGACGATCAACTTCGAGGATACGGCCGTGGTACACCGCGTGCGAGTCGCGTAACGTAATCGTGGCCGCTGCCAGGGAGCCATCGGCCTGGCGAACCGCCGCCGCTCAATTCCGTTCGGTGCCCGGCGCCTTGCGGTGTCCGAGCAGTAAGAGCGTCTTGTTCTGCATGAAATACGGCGTTTCTGCTAAGATGGCCGTATCGCCAGGAAGCTTGCTTTCCAGGGTTGGGCGCCAACGGTCTGTCGTAATCACGAAATGGTCGTCCGATGTTGCGAGGAAATTGGCGGCCTGTTCCGGTTCGCACGGGAGTTCACGGATCGGACGCCCGCCGTAGAATACCCAAGTCGGTTCGAGGCATCCGTACGACGCAACCTGGGGGCTGCCACCGTGTGCGTCGATGGCCTCAAGTATCTCATGGAACGTCTGGTGCTGGTCTACTCGCACGGGCACCACGCCCGAAAGGAACGTGGTGAGCAGGACGGCGCACACGGCCATTACGACGCCGGCCTTGCGAGCGTCGTCGCGGGCAACATACCAGAACCCAAGAACTGCGCCGACGATGGGAATCAATCCGACCACGCCGAGCCACTCATCTCCCGGGAGAAGGAACCAGGCCGCGATGGGTAGGGCGACTGATACCAGCACTCCAACGACCCCCAGGGTCACCAAGGATGCCTTTGCCCAGAAGCGGTTGGATAGCACGGTCCCCCGAGTCCACTGGACGACGAAGCCGCCAAACAGGACGGCCACGGCCGGATAGGCAGGCGTAATGTAGTTGGGCAGCTTGGTGCGGGCCAGCGAGAACACCCCCAGGACCACCCCTATCCAGCACGCGAGGAACACTAGGCCGGGTTTCCAGGGATCGCCGCCGCGTATCCGCTTGACCAGATCGATCAAAACGGGCACGGCGAAGACCGACCAGGGGAGGAAACCGATCAGAAGCACGATGGGATAGAAGATGATCGGCCCGGCGTGCCCTTCCATCGGCGCCATGGCTCGTTCCAGGTTGTGTGTGAAAAAGAACCCTCGGAGCCATTCTCCATCGGTTCGGTAGCCAACCCAAGCGTACCAAGGTAGCGCCACAACCAGGGACACGGCAAGGGCCGTCATCGGACGCATGGACCAGCACGTGCGAAGGAAGTGGAACGGGGACCAGGGACGCAACGCGGCGCGAAGCCACGCAAGCCAAGGCCGACGCCGCTTCTCGGCCAGTTGATCGTCCACTTGCTCGGGCAACCGCATGATCAGCAGGAACATGCCAATGACGGCCGTCGGAAGCACCAGTCCCGCCGGGCCCTTGGCCAATACGGCCATGCCCATCGACGCGTACATCAGCGCAACCGCCGGCCATGACGCTGGAAAGAACTGGCCGGGGATGCGTGGCTGAGGTCCGGCATCGTCTCCAGCGGCGCGCGGTCGGAACGTGGCCAACACGTAGATCAGCAGCGATAACGTGAAAAAGAAGATCAGGACCGAATCGGGCGTTGCCGCCCGGGCCGCGACACCAAACATGAGCGTGGTCGATAGGATCAGACCGCTCCATAGCCCAACTTCCGCTCCGAAGAGCCGGCGACCCATCTGATAGGTTGCCAACACCGTGCCAATCGCCAACGCGGCCGACCAGAACCGGGCGGCAAACTCGGTCACGCCGAGAACGCCGTAAGCGCTCATCATGAACCAGTACAGCAGGATAGGTTTGTGGTCGCGAAGCTCGGCATTGAACACGGGCACCACCCAGTCGCCACGCTCGAGCATTTCGGCCGCGCACCCCGCATTGCGAGGCTCGTCTCTGTCCCAAAGACGGGGCACGCCGAGGTTCACAAAGAAGACCGTCGACGCGCACGCGACGAGCAGCACACAATGCCAGAAGACCTGCTTCACCGGAATGGCTCCAAATAGAACGGACAACCGCGGATATTCTTAACAGTGGAAGCTGGCACTGTCAATGGCGAGTTTCAGGGCCCCGGTTTGCTGCGTGCTGAACACGCA
>CAZASB010000388.1:0-4314 GCA_964487655.1 uncultured Planctomycetaceae bacterium | reverse complement strand
GAAAGGATCGGCCAGTATACTTGGCGTTGGGGTCTGGCGCTTCCCCTCGCCACGGAACGCCGCAAACAGTCGAATCACGGAGGTGTTCCCATGGACACCATGTCTGTTAAGCGCTCACTGCACTTTCTAGCGTGTAACTACCGCACAACGCTTCAGACCGGCGCAGCAGTCCTCTTAGCGCTCGCCGCAGTTTTGGCGGCGGAGGTCGCACGGGGACGCGATCCCGACCAGCAACGCGGAGTGCGTCTCAATATCGTGTTCATTCTGGCCGATGACCTCGGGTGGGGCGAGTTGGGCTGCTACGGGCAACAGAAAATTCCGACTCCGCACATCGATCGGCTGGCCACGGCAGGCATGCGGTTCACACAGCACTACAGTGGCGCCCCCGTGTGCGCGCCGTCTCGCTGCGTACTGCTGACCGGTCGACATCTCGGCCGGGCCGAGATTCGCGACAACCGCCGCGCGCAAGCCAGCTTCCCGATGTATGCCGAAGGGCAGCATCCAATCTCAGCCAACGCCCTCACCCTGGCCACGGTCTTCCACAAAGCCAGCTACGCAACCGGCGCCATGGGGAAGTGGGGACTGGGGCCCGTTGGGAGTACGGGCGATCCGAACCGGCACGGATTCGACTTGTTCTTCGGCTACAACTGTCAGACCGTCGCTCACAGTTTCTATCCCTCGCACTTGTGGCGCAACGCCGAACACGTCGAGATCAATGCCCGGCCGATCCCCGGTCATGCCAAGCAGGCGGAGGGCGAGATTCGGCTGGACGACTGGATTGGCGAAACCTACGCGCCGAAGTTGATGGTCAAGGAGGCGGAAGCGTTCATCGCGGCCAATCGTTCGCGTCCCTTCTTCCTTTACTTGCCGTTTACCGAGCCACACGTCGCCATGCATCCGCCGCGTGAGTCAGTCGAGCGATTTCCCGCAGAGTGGGACAGCGAGCCCTATCGTGGCCAGTATGGCTATCTGCCCCATCCTCGACCTCGGGCCGCATACGCCGCCATGATCTCCGACCTCGACAGCTACGTGGGTCGCGTGATGACGGCACTCGAAGAGGCCGGCGTGGCCGATCACACGCTTGTCGTCTTCACAAGCGATAACGGCACAACATTGCCGCGCGCCCCGGACGCTCCGTGCAACGTCGGCGGTGTGGACGTCCGATTCTTCAACAGCACGGCCGGGCTGCGCGGATTCAAGGGAAGCGTCTACGAAGGCGGTATTCGCGTGCCGATGATCGTCCGGCTCCCTGGCCGCGTGCCGGCAGGTACGACAAGTGACGCACCCGGCTATTTCGCTGATTGGTTTCCAACCCTCTGCGAAGCTGTCGGGCTGGAAAAGCCGGCTAGACTCGACGGCGAGAGCCTCTGGCCCGTCATGACGGGAGGCCTCGCACCGGAAACTCGCAAGCCCATGATCTGGGTCTTCCCAGGATATCGCGGGCAGGTGGCCGTGCGCTTGGGCGACTTCAAGGTCGTTCGTCAGGGTTTGAGAACCAAGTCGCCCGGCGACTGGGAGGTGTACAACCTCGCCGAAGACATTGCCGAAGCCAACGATATTGCCGCCCAGCATCCTGAGATCGTCCGGCAAGCTGAAAAGGCGCTCCGCCGCGAAGTGGCCGAGAACCCGACTTTCCCGCTCGCCATCCCCGGCGTCAATGCCCCCGCTAACTCTTTGTAGGATGGGTCGAGGAACGACACCCACCAATTCCTCGTCGCAGGCAGGATCGTCGAACGACACCCGCCAACGGGGACTCACCGACCTTCAGCCGAATCGCCTACCAGCCGACTCGGCTGATTCCACTGGATCTTGGTATATGGGTTTATGACACCCGCACCATCCGCCAACACCGATGGATTCGCCGATTGCGAAAGTCGGGTGGAACCGTCTGGCGGCTGATCTCGCGGACCGTAACACCCTCCAGTTCATCTTCCGCCAGCTTGAATCGTCGAAAATTGGTGGAGAAATAGACGACTCCGCCAGGCGCGATGCGAGGGAAGAGGGCGTCCAGCAGTGCGATATGGTCCCGTTGCACGTCCCATACGTCTTCCGTCCGTTTACTGTTCGAAAACGTCGGCGGATCCACGACCGCCAGATCGAAGCACGGCTTCATGGGAAGTTGGTCGAGATACTCCGTGGCGTCGTTGCGCGCGAAATGGTGCGAGCGACCGTCCAAGTTGTTCAAGGCAAGATTCTGCCTGGCCCACTGAAGATAGGTGTTGGAGAGATCGACAGTCACCGTCGACTCGGCCCCGCCCGCCGCGGCATAGACGGTGAACGCGCCGGTGTAACCGAAGAGATTCAAAAAACGCCTTCCCTGGGCCTCCTCGCGAATCATGGAACGCGTGATGCGGTGGTCAAGAAACAGGCCCGTGTCGACGTAGTCGGAGAGGTTCACTTGAAACTTCAGACCACCTTCGTGGACAATAAAAAGCCGATTCTCGTCGCCGAGCCGCTCATGTTGGCGTGTGCCCTGTTGCCGCCGTCGGCGTTTGAGAAACACCTTGTCGAGATCGACTTTGAGGGCGTCGGCCGCGGTGCGCGCCATCAGGTCGAGCCAGTCGGCGTGTTCGGCCGGAGAGCGGTCGTGAGGCCGTTCGTATTCCGTGATGTGCAAGCAGTCTTCGTAGCGGTCGACAACTAGCGGCACCTGGGGTTCGTCGCGTTCGTAAAGGCGATAGCAGGTGATGCCTTGCTTTCGCGGCCAACGTCGCAGATGGCGCGCCCGTTTGACCAGCCGATTGTGGAAGATTTCGGCCTGTGCCTTTCCTTTCTCCGTGAGACCGCCAAAGGCTTGAATAATGGCGGGTTTCACTTCCTGAGTTATACGAGGACCATGCTCGAGTAAGTTTCCTTGCTCAGTCGCATACACTGACGAGGCACCAGTATCGCACGGAGTGCAATCTGCTGGCGAGGCGTCACTGACGTTCGGTGCCGTTTCCCTTGGAACAATCGGCTGCCGTGGTTCGTCGGTGGGACGCGGTCCGTGGAACTGATAATAGGTACACTCGATGCGGCTGTTGTACAACTTGCGGCGACGATCGGCTTTCTGACCGGCCAGTGTTTCGAAATCGGGATAACCCGTGAAAATGAAAACCGACCATGTTTTCAGTCGTCGCAGTACGTCGGGCATGTCGCGATAGAGTTCGTCAACCTCCGCTGCCGTGCCCATTCGTTCGGCGTACGGCGGATTAGTCACCAAGCAACCAAACTGCCGCTCGCTGGAAAGATCGTGGAAGTCACGCTGCTGAAAGTGAATGTCCTCAGCAACGCCGGCCAGCCTGGCATGATAGCGGGCCAGGTCGAGTGCCGCCGGATCGATGTCGGTACCGATGATTCGCTCTTCCAACTTGGGAAGCGACCGATCACGGGCCTGTTGACGGATGTTGTTCCACAGCGATGCAGGTAGCGTCGGCCAGTCCTCGGCGGCGAAACGGCGGCCCAAGCCGGGGGCCATATTGCGCCCGATCATGGCGGCTTCGATGGGGATCGTGCCCGTGCCGCAGAAAGGATCGAGGAACGGACGCCCGGATTTCCAGAAGCTCAACAAGATCAGCCCGGACGCGAGGGTCTCGCGCAAAGGGGCCAGACCGACGAGAGGACGGTATCCTCGTTTGTGTAGTCCCGAGCCGGAGGTGTCGATGGTTAGCGTGACCTCGTCCTTCAGGATGGAAACCTCGACCTGATACGTGGTACCGGTCTCGTCGAGTCGCGGCGCCTTGTGCGCTTTGAGAAGCCTTTCGGCAATGGCCTTCTTGACCATCCGCTGGCAAGCGGGAACGCTGGAAAGCTGGGATTTAAGCGAGCGGCCGTTGACGGGAAAGGCTCCGCTTGGTGGAATCCAGCGTTCCCAGGGCAAGTCGTGGGTTCGGTCGAAAAGCTGCCCGAAGTCGGATGCCTGAAAGGCCCCCATCTCGATGAGTACGCGACCCGCGGTTCGCAGCCACAGGTTGGCATGACAGATGGCCACCTCATCGGCGGAGAAGGCGATCCGTCCCAAGCCGACAATCCGATTCTCGTAGCCGAGTTGGGCCAATTCGCGGGAAACAACCGCTTCCAGGCCCATGGTCGATGTGGCGATCAGATTCACCGGCATTCGCGTTTCCCGTACGAGAGGGTGATCAAGAGGTTATCCTTCAGTGAAAGGGAGTCGACAAGCATATAGTCGATACCAATCTCATCGAGAAGATCGATCAGGAATTGGATGACCTCGGTGCCAGTCTTCATTGGGAGAGCCGATCCAAACGTGCTAACTTCCGGCCTAGCCCGGATTATTCATCTACGTAGGGTGGGTCAAGGTCGCGTAGATCGTTG
>CAZASB010000387.1:0-4360 GCA_964487655.1 uncultured Planctomycetaceae bacterium | reverse complement strand
CAGCCCGAGCCGAACTCCAAGACCAAGGCCGTCACCGAGGAGGAGTCGTGAGCGACACCACGGCAAGTCTGCGGCGAAAGATCAGCAGCGCCGGCGATTTACAGTCCGTCGTCCGTACCATGAAGGCCCTGGCCGCTTCGAGTATTGGTCAGTACGAGCAATCGGTGCATGCATTGAGCGACTACTACCGTACGGTGGAGTTAGGCTTCGGTGTCTGTTTCCGCGGCGCCGGTTCCACGGCGTGGACGACTCGGGAGACAAGCCGGACGGAGACCCGTGCAATCGGCGCGATCGTCTTCGGTTCCGACCAGGGATTGGTGGGCCAGTTCAACGACGTAGTGACCGATCACGCAGCGAACATCCTGGGAGTTCTGAAGGTTCAACCGCGTATATGGGCGGTCGGCGAGCGTGTCCATGCGCGATTGAAGGATGCGGACCTACCGCCGGCAGGACTCTTCACCGTGCCGAATTCCGTCCGGGGTATTGTCCCGTTAGTCGGCCAGATTCTCGTGGAAAGCGAGACGTACCGCGGCCAGGGCGAGGTTGGCGAACTTCACCTCTTCCACAACCGCCCCACCTCCGGCGCCGTTTATGAGCCCGTCCATCAGCGACTGCTGCCGCTGGACGAAACCTGGCGACGCGAATTGACCGAGTTTCCATGGCCGACGAAGAACCTGCCCGAGGTCATCGGTGGGAACGCCGCGGCCCTGCCCTCGCTCATCCGCGAATATCTCTTCGTCTCACTCTTCCGCGCGTGTGCCGAATCCCTGGCAAGCGAGAACGCAAGCCGCCTAGCGGCAATGCAACGCGCCGATAAGAACATCGACGAATTGCTGGAGTACCTCAACGGAACATTTCATCGCTTGCGTCAGAGTGGGATCGACGCGGAACTGTTCGACGTCATCTCCGGTTTCGAAGCGCTGAGCGCCGAGGACCAATGACGAACAAGTACGGCAAGCAAGAAGAAGGATTGGTTGTTACAATGACTATGAAAAAATCGACCCGACACAACAAGGAGCAACATGATGTCACAATTGCAAAAGTGCATTTCACAACTCGGACGATTCCCGGTCGTTGCCATGCTGGTTTCGATACTCGCGGCGCAGGCGTGCAGCGCGCCCAAACCGGATCGGGCGCCGACGGCCGAGCAGGTGTCGCGACGGACGCTCACGCGGCATCCGCTGCCGCGCGACGAGGCGGAAAAGCAGATCATCGCGGTCATGGACGATATGCAGGACAACCAGTCGCGAGGAATGGGGAATATCCCGCCCGAGGATGGCCGGCTGATAAGGATGTTCACCGAGGTGATCGAAGCCAAGAAGGTCGTTGAAGTCGGCACGGCCAACGGCTATTCGGCCATGTGGTTCTGCCTGGCACTGCGATCGACCGGCGGTAAGCTCATTACCCACGACATCGATCCCAAACGCATCGCGATAGCCAAGGATAACTTCAAACGGGCAGGCGTGGAAGACCTGGTCACGCTGGCGGAAGGCGATGCGCACAAGACCATCGCGCAGTTGAACGGCCCCATCGACGTGGTACTGCTCGATGCCGAAAAAGAAGGACTTACCGACTATCTCAAGAAACTACTCCCCCTGGTGCGGCCCGGCGGCCTGATCATCGCCCACGATTCGTCGGGGCAGGCATACATGATGGAAGACTACTTCCAAGCAATCGCCGAGAACCCAGACCTGGAAAGCGTGTTCGTCGACGCCTCACGATGGGGAATGTGCATCACGCGAAAGATGCAATAGCGCTGACTGGAATGCAAGCATCTACTCTACCCCAAGCGAACCATTCCGAACGGCGGCAGTGCCTTTGAATGCCGGTTTCGTGTAGGATGCGGTGCGTAGCTGTTAGGTAGATAGCTGGAATGCCGTGCCCGCAGTCGGGCGATTCAACCAGAATCGCTGCGTCCAGAACGGCGGATTGGGCATGTAACCCTTTGTGGGGCTCGCGTATCAAGAATAGAAAAGGCAACGCCTCCAGGCCCAATCTTCGCCTTCCTGGAGCCATCTGAAGTACCACACATGTTTCGTCGTGAAGGATCGACCATGCCCCGCATGAAGACACTGCTTCTCTCGGCCTTTGCCATTGCCCTGATGGCAGGCTGGCAATTCGCCCTCGCCCAGCCGTTCGGCGGCGGGCTCCAGTCGAGTCCGGACATGCTGAAGGTCACCGCGCAGGGAACGCCTGATCCAGCGCCGGCAGGCTCCCCACTCGAGGTGTCCTTGTTGCTCGATATCGAGGATGGTTGGAAGCTTAACGCCCATCGGCCCAATCAGGAGTACCTGATTGGCACGACGCTGACGCTGGAGCCGGCGGCAGGCTTTGTGGTGGACGAGATTGTCTATCCTGAAGGCACGCTTCGGAAGCTGGACTTCTCCGATGATCCGATGGTCGTGTACGAAAAGCAGGTTCGCATCGTCGTCCGATTGCGTGGCACGCCCGACACCCCCCCCGGTGAGTACGTTCTGCAAGGCAACTTACGCGTACAGGCGTGCAGCGGCGACGTTTGCCTTCCACCCGGGCAGAAGCCGGTCAGTATCCCGCTGCGAATCTCGCAAGCCGAGCCTGGCGCGGTCATGGCGCAGCCGCAAGCGCCCATTTCGGCAGAACCACCCGCGACGGCCCAAGCGTTGGGCGATGCTGATGCGGAGGGCTCGTCCATTGCCGCGATGTTCGAAGAACGCGGCACGCTGCTGGCGCTGCTTGGCATCTTCCTGATGGGACTGGCGTTGAACCTCACCCCGTGCGTATATCCCATGCTTTCGATTACCGTGTCGCTTTTCGGCGGCCAGGTTGAGCAGCAACGGAAGTTCGGTCACTCACTCGGCATGGCCGCCGTCTACGTGCTGGGCATCGTGTCGATGTACACCGTGCTAGGCGTCGTGGCCGCGTTCTCCGGCGCCATGTTCGGAAGCTGGCTGCAAAGCCCGTTGGTCCTAATCGGCATCGGCACGCTGTTCTTCTTGCTGGCCTTGAGCATGTTCGGGCTGTACGAGTTGCAGGTGCCGTATTGGCTGATGAACAGACTGGGCGGCGCTCAGCAGGTGACGGGCGTCCTGGGCTACTATCTCTCCGGGCTGGTCGTGGGCGTATTCGCCGCGCCGTGCATCGGCCCGCCCATCATCGCGCTTCTAGCCTACGTAGCCGCGCGCGGGGAACCGACGTTCGGACTCCTCGCCTTCTTCCTCCTTTCACTCGGGCTCGGTTTCCCCTACCTGATCCTTGGGGCTTTCAGTGGACTACTGACCAAGCTGCCGAAGTCGGGCGCGTGGATGGTCTGGGTTCGAAAGGTGTTCGGCGTGGTGCTCGTCGGCCTGGCCCTCTTCTATATCGCCCTGGCCGTCATGCCAGCTATAGCCACCTGGGCAGTTGCCACCACCCTGCTCGTTGGCGGATTCTACCTGGGCTTCCTGGAGCAATCCGCGGCCGACAACCGCTGGTTCACCAGGCTGAAGTGGCTGGCAGGCACGGTGGCCATCGCGGCCGGCATCCTGTTCGTGCAAGGCTTGCAGAAGCAAGGGATTACGTGGGAACACTACAGTGCTGACCGACTTGCGAAAGCCGTGGAGTCCGGCCATCCGGTCATCCTCGACTTCCATGCTGACTGGTGCATTCCATGCCACGAGTTGGACCGCGCCACCTTTACGGACGGACGAGTAATGGCCGCCACCGAGCAATTCGTGCGTCTGAAGGTCAACGTGGACTTGCCAAGCTCCGCGGAACTGGTGCAACATTACGCCGTGAGCGGCGTGCCTACCATCATCTTCCTCGGCTCCAACGGCCAAGAGCAGCCTGCGGCCCGCATTGTCGGGTTCGTCGGCCCCGATGAGTTTCTCAAGCGGGTGGAGGAGGTGGAATAGAAAGGCTCGCGAAGGAATAGGCGACGTTGTTTGCGATGGGCGGCACATCTTTCGTGCCTCGGGAAAGTGTCACCCGATCCAACTCATCTACCGGTGACGGCATACAATTCTCGCGGCAGTTTAGCCGCATCCCCAGAAAGCAAGGCGTAAGACTCGTGACCAGTGTCCCCACATCGGACGGGCCCTTGGCACCCGAACACCATCGTGAGTTGGCGCTGGCCGGCCAGCGGGCCAAGAAGATCCGGCGCGCCGCCGGCGTGGCCGCGCTGAACGGATGGATCACCGCGGTATTGGCCTTCTGTTCCGCGCCGTTCGCCTTGTTCGGCATGACCGGCGCGCTTGTCACGCTTGGACTGTCGGCGGTCGCGTACAACGAGTTTCGAGGGCGCAAGCGGCTGCTACAATTCGATCCCTCCGGCGCCTCCGTGCTCGGCTGGAATCAGGTCGGCTTGCTGGCGATGATTGTTCTCTATTGCCTATGGATGATCTAT
>CAZASB010000386.1:0-4370 GCA_964487655.1 uncultured Planctomycetaceae bacterium | reverse complement strand
CTTCAGCGACACAACCCACAGCGCCGTACGTGCGTTTGCCCCGTTTTGCCCGAATAATTCCCTTTAGGCGATCGGCAGGTTCGAGCTTACCTGCCGAATGTAGAACAGTTGTCCCAACTGTTCCCAAACAATTGGGACAATTGTTCTACACTGGGTATATTTCAATCTGCCGGCCGCTTTACCCCTACCTTTCCGCCGACGGACGCTTCGATGGTGCGTCCGTTATGAGGATCAGTTCAATGCCGCTGATTACCGGTGACGCTTTCGAGGCAGCGGAAGCACGCAACTCGACGGTTAGGGTTCCGTCCACGTCGACGTCAAACTGTCGAACCACGCTCCTGTTGGGCCCGCCGACGACCCGGACGACGTCGAAATCCACGAGAGCGGGAGCCCCTTGCAAGAGGACATCGAATACCCGCTGCCCCGATTCGTGCAAACGGGGTTCGGCAAAATGCAGTCTTACGCGGTATCGCCCATGCGCCAGGTTGTCGATCCGGACGATCTCTACCCCTTCACCCCCGGAAGCGGCAACCCAATGGTAACCTGCCGGATCATCAACCAGCAGTGAATGCTTACGATACCAGATGACATTGCCGGGCTCGATGTGAACGTCGGCCTCGGGCGCCGGAGCGCCCGATCGCGGGTAGTCGATCCAAAGCGTTCCGTTCTCTGCTCGGCGGTTACCTGCAGCGCCCAAGTTGATGCCCAGGCGCGTCACCTTGCCCGTTCCTCGCCCGATGTAGTTAGCCGTCCACACGTCGAGCCCTGGCATGTGAATCAGCCCCAGGGAGGTCTGGTTCTGGTACGAGCACGTGCAGGTGCGGGTGTAATCGGGTGCGAGGAGAATCCCATCGGCGGCGATCATGCTGGCGGTGCATCCGGCGCGGAACCCGCCCAACGAGCCGGTTCCCCCGTCGTGCTCAAGATCGGCGAAACCGGCGGCTCCGGACCGAAACAGCGCGAGATGCTTGCTCACGTTCGCCGTGCCGCAACCGTAGGTTCTCCAGTAGGTCCAGGGTATGTCTTCGCCGGTGAGCGGGTGTTGCCGGAGGACGTCCTTGCCGGTCAGCAGTTGCAGGCGTCGCCCCTGCTGCTCGAACGGCATGTCGTACGGCTTCCCTGAGTTTCGCCAGTAGATGGTAGTCAGAAGTGTCTTCCCATTGATGGCGATCGGTCCCGTGTAGGCCATAGCGCGGTCCCAGAGGACGGTTCCGTCGCTTCCCCGGTATGCACGGATTCGGTCGGTCGGTTCGTCCGGTAGTTCTCGAAGCCCGCCGTGCCGGCCCGCCTCGATCAGAACGTCATACTCCTCGGAGTAACCCAACCACGTTCCAAATGCATCGCTGGCCGTCCGCCATTTTTCCTTGCCGGTCCGTGCATCCAGGGCAACGACAACGGGCTTGCTCGGGTTCCCGCCTCTGCGTTGAAGCGATGCAACGGCCAATTCCGACAAGCCGTCAATGACGTATACGGTTCCCTCGCCGGTAACCACGGCATTGTGCCTGTACCCGATGTCCGCCTCGCGGCTCCACAAGGCCGCTCTGGTATGGCGGTCGTACGCCAGAAGGGTACTGCTCGACGTGGCCCTCCGATCCGGTCCTCGGATATCGGCCATGCTAACGAATCGGCCATCGGGTGCATCCTCGCGAAAGACGTGAACATTGGCGGTGACCAAGAGTATATCTTCCCAGACACTGATGTGTCCCCAATCGGGCGAGTCGCGCTCGTCGCCGTCGACGGGTAGTTCGATCTCTGCCTGCGTCTCGCCGGTTTCCGGATCGAGCCGGAAGACTCGCGTCTTGTAGCGGACATAAACGCCATCGGGCATCGAGACAAACGGGCTGCCGATGTAATGGGCGCCAAGGCCGCCGGGCGGTGTATTCATGCGAACGTATTGGCCCTGCTGATGGCGCTCCTCCAATTCCAGGTTAGTAAACGGATGCCCGATGCCTGGAAACCGGCGCACCCACAGTTCCCGGCCCGTAAACGCGCACCGGGCGCTGAGCGTATCGACGCCCGGAAGGATCATCCGACCGCCCGATGCCTGCGGAATCGGCCCATGCCCATGCCGAGGCAGGACGTTATCGTTCGTCGGCCCGCCGAACCAGAGGAGCCCCAGTGGCAGGCGGACCCGATCGTCGTCGGAGCATGCCGTGTTGGCGGAACTGCCATGCTGGTGCGTCCATTGGCCCGCGCCGGGTAGTCCGCCCTTGCGGGTAAGGACGACCGCGTTGTTCGAAACTTCCTCCCGACAAACTGGAAGCGTGTCCCAGGGGAAAGTCGTTGGATCGAAGCCCAGGTAGGCCCGGCCGCCATACGGTCGGAGCCGTTCGCAAATGCGCTGGAGCGTTTCCGTGTCGGCCGAGAGGCCGACCGCTTGCGGTTCCGCCGCGACGACCAGCGATGAGATGTAGGGCGGATAGTGGGTTTTGGTGAACACGCCGGGAATCACGGCAACCCGCGTTCCGTACAGACCGGCCTGATCGAGGCGGCGGCGGACCGTATCGACCCGGTTGGGGTCGGGCTCCATCGCAACCAAACGCAGATGGGAGCGAACCGCCAGTTGTTCGAGCAGCTCGCCGTCGCCGGCGCCCAGCACGAGGGCATAGCCATCGCGAACGCCCGTTTCCGCTAGAATGGCGGCGGCCTTCCGGCCCGTGGACGTGTCGGTCGGCTCGGGCGTGTTGGGGCAGTAGGCGAAGCGACGCGGGGAATCGACCGGCTCACTGCCGAAGCAATAGAGCCGTCCAGACTGCGTGGTTACATACAGTCGCCCCCGGGCCGCCAGGCTCTCGAAGACCGGACCGTCCAGTTGATTGACAACCGCAGTCGTGCGGGCATGCAACGCGGCCAGCGGCGCGTTTTCCAGGTGGCCGGCGCCGACATTCTTCCCGTTAGCCAGCAGGTAGCGACGGCCGTGATTGAAGTAGTGGTTTCCGTCAACCTGCACGCGATAACCACCCTGCGGCTTGGCGACCACGTCGCTGTGCAGCAGTGTGCCATCGCGTCGATCGAACAAGGCAGGCAGCGAACGTCCGCCCGAGACGACCAGCCGGTCGGCGGCCAGGGCCAGGTATCCCTGAGGCGCCAGTCCGGCGAAAGCGAACGCTCCTCCGTGTTGCTGAGGCTGCCAGTCGGTGGCGTGCCCCGTATTGGCCCACCGCACTTCGCCCGTTTCCGCGTCGAGTGCATGGACGAACGTACCCAGCCAAGGCCAGATGCCTGCGGCGAAGTAGACCGTGCCATCGTCGACCACCGGTCCGCCGCGTGCCGGCCACATGCTGATGACCCGCTCATTGCCCAGCACGCGGTATTCGGCCGGCGCGGCGTTGAACTTCCATCGTAGCCTACCGGTGGCGGCCTCCAGGCAGTAGAGATGCCCGTCGTCGGAAGCGAAGTAGACCTTGCCGTCCCACGCCGCCGGCGCCACGCGGGCTGGGCCGTCCGCGTAGAATCGCCAGAGTTCCTCGCCCGAGTCGGTGGCGTAGGCCGTCAGACTGTCGGTGGTCATCGAGGGGACGAATATCCGGTTGTCCAGGACGACCGGTGAGTAGGAGAGGTCGAACTCCAGCTTGTCGCCGTCGTCCCATTGCTTGCGCCACGCGCGTCGCGGCGGAGGCAACTCGCGCACCCATTGAAGGTGCATGGTCTCGGGCAGGCTCAACGCGGCCGGTGCCGCTCCGCTTCGGGCCGCGTCGTAGCCCCACATGGGCCAATCGCTTCCGAAAACGTGCGAAGCTAAAAGCCATATCAGCCCGCATAGCAGGACGATTGCGTGACGGACGTTGCGTTTGTTTGGCTTTCCTATTGCCGAATCTGGGATAACCGTTGTGCATTCCATTTGTGGGTCTCTTCTACGCTGGAACGTGATTCACACGTTTCCGATGACTGAAGACGCGCAGCGGCCGTTATTGCCGCTGGGGAACGTCGAAATCGTGTTCGCTATTGCCATGTGGCAGTTCAACCGTTGTGTTGTAGGGCGGAAACAACTCGGCGATCTGGTCGTCCGGCACGGTGTGTGGGGCGGCATTCTGGCCGAAAACGGCAATCCGGTACGGTCCTCCGACCACGCCCTTGCCGACGAATGTCTGGTAGCGGCCATTCTGGATGATTGCCACGCTGCCCGGTCCCTTGTTACCCTGGGAGGTGTCGGGCTCGAACACGATCTGACCGTACGGAATCGGCTTCCCGCCGAAGATTGCCCGACCGGAAACCCGATAGGTCTTCACGCCGGACTGGTCGCCGCACCCCGCGGTACTGCAAATCAACAGCCCGAGCGTCCACATCAGCAAGGTTCGCATTGCCAATCGCGTCACTGAGGCAGCCCTCCGACCGGCAGGCTATCGGCGCGGTTGGCCGATTGCTGCAAC
>CAZASB010000385.1:0-4391 GCA_964487655.1 uncultured Planctomycetaceae bacterium | reverse complement strand
GCGACAACATGGAGGAGATCATGGAGCTGGCCCGAAGCGAGGCCATGCTCTTCAAGTTCGGTTCCGGCACGGGGACCGACCTCTCGTCGCTCCGATCGCAACGCGAGAAGCTTTCCGGTGGGGGACGGCCGTCGGGGCCTCTGTCGTTCATGCGAGTGTACGACCAAATCGCCGCCGTGGTCAAGAGTGGAGGCAAGACCCGCCGCGCGGCTAAGATGCAGTCGATCAAGGACTGGCATCCCGACGTGATGGAGTTTATTACGTGCAAGTTGAACGAAGAGAAGAAGGCCCACACGCTCATCGGCGAGGGTTACGATCCCGAGGAAGCCTACAACTCCGTCCTGTTCCAAAACGCCAACCTGTCGGTCCGCCTCAGTGAGGATTTCATGCAGGCGGTGGAGGCCGATCGGCCGTGGACGACCCGCTGGGTAACGAACCCGAAGCAAGAGGGCCCCACCTACAGCGCCCGCGAGATGTTCCGCACCATGGCCGACGGCGCTTGGTTGTGCGGCGATCCCGGCGTGCAATACGACACGACCATCAACCGATGGCACACATGCAAGGCATCGGGCCGGATCAACGCGAGCAACCCGTGCTCCGAGTACATGTTCCTCGACAACACGGCGTGTAATCTGGCCAGCATCAACCTGATGAAGTTCCGGCTGGAAGACGGCACTTTCGACGCGGATCGGTTCCAGGCCGCGTGCCGAATCGTGTTCATCGCGCAGGAGATCCTGATTGATCACGCAAGCTATCCCACGGCCGAGATTGCCCGCAACAGCCACCTGTACCGCCCCATTGGCCTGGGATACTCGAACCTGGGCGCGCTGCTGATGTCGAGCGGGTTGCCGTACGACTCGGATGCCGCCCGCGGCCTGTGTGGGGCCGTGACCGCCCTGCTGCACGGCGCGGCCAATTTGGCTAGCACCGAACTGGCCGCTGGCGTCGGTACGTTCGCGGAATACGAGAAGAACCGGGATTCCATGCTCGGCGTGATGGAGATGCACTGGGAGCAGGTTGAGCAGATTCGCGATTGCCCGGCCAACCTAAAGGAGGCGGCCACTACCGTGTGGGACCGCGTATTGACCGAGGGGCGGCGCCACGGGTTCCGCAACGCTCAGGCAACCGTGCTTGCGCCGACCGGAACGATCAGTTTCATGATGGACTGCTGCACGACAGGCATCGAGCCCGATATTGCGCTGGTGAAGTACAAGCAGTTGGCCGGCGGCGGCATGTTGAAGATGGTCAATCGGACCGTGCCCTTGGCCCTGGAAACCCTGGGCTACGACAAGGAGCAGGTTCAGGCCATTCTCGCGCACATCGAGCAGAACGACAAGATCGAGGGCGCTCCGTATCTGGACGAGGAACACTTGCCCGTATTCGACTGTGCATTCGCGCCGGCGGGCGGCGGACGATCTATTCCATGGCGGGCGCATATTCGCATAATGGCCGCCGCGCAGCCGTTCATCGCTGGCGCTATTTCCAAGACGGTGAACATGCCGAAGGAAAGCACGCCGGATGACGTGTCCGACGCATACATGGAAGGTTGGCGGCTCGGGCTGAAGGCCCTGGCCATCTATCGTGACGGTTCGAAGCTGATGCAGCCTCTTTCGACCAAGAAGAAGGGTGAAAAAGAAAAGGCTGCCGAGAAGGTCATTGCCGTGCCGCGCCGCGAGCGCCTTCCCGATACTCGGCCATCCGTCACGCACAAGTTCAGCGTGTCGGGGCATGAAGGTTACATTACCGTCGGTCTGTACCCAGACGGACGGCCCGGCGAACTGTTTATTACAATGGCCAAGGAGGGGAGCACCATCGGCGGGCTGATGGATTGCTTTGGCACGGCCGTTTCCATGAGCTGGCAGTACGGCGTGCCCCTGGAAGTGTACGTGAACAAGTTCTCGCATACCCGATTCGAGCCCATGGGGTTCACCACGAATCCCGATGTTCGCATTGCCAAAAGCATTGTCGACTACATCTTCCGGTGGCTGGGCATCACGTTCCTTCCGGGTTTCCGGGAAGCGAATAAGGCCATTCCAACATCCATGCCGGGTAGTCCGGAAGGAGGCGGCCAGCCGGCTAAAGGGGAAACAGAGCGGCTGCCCGTTACCAAGATGGCTGACGGGCAAAATCCCGGACAGGGGGCCACTTCCGGCGGTGACGAGACCGCCGAGGCGAAAGCCAATGGCTCGACCAACGGAAAGCGATTGGCCAAGCCCGCGGTCGCGGCCGTCAAGGCGCTCGATCGGGCGCGCACGGCCGAGCCGGCGGCCGTGAGCAGCAGCATGACGAAGCAATTCGCCCAGTTCCAGACCGACGCCCCCACGTGCGACCAGTGCGGCGCCATCACCGTCCGCTGTGGAAACTGTTACCTCTGCTACAACTGCGGCGCCAGCATGGGCTGCTCCTGAGCAATGACTCGTTGGGGAGGCGAGTATCCGCCGAGACTTACCTACTCCCGGCACAAGTTCCCAGATTCTGCTATAATCAATCGGGGAGGCAGTCACGATGAAAACCGTAGCCATTCTCGGGGCAAGCGATAAGGAAGGACGGTATTCGAGAATCGTCCAGGAACTCCTGATGGAAAAGGGGTACGACGTCGTCCCCATCGCCCTGCGGGGCGAGAGTGTTCTCGGGGCGCCAAGCTACCGTTCCATCGATGCCGTTCCCAGGAGCATCGATACGCTCACCCTGTACGTCAACCCAAGGAACCTCGAGCAGTACGTCGATCAGATTATTCGATCCGACATACGACGCGTCATCTTCAATCCGGGAACCGAGTCCGATGTCATTGAGCAGCGGCTTCGGGAGAGTGGAAAGGAAGTCGTCAAAGCCTGCACCATTGTGTTGCTCAAAACGGACCAGTTCGAGGATTGAGCCCGTCGGATCGACGAACCGGGGGACTCGACGCTCAATTCACCGGTCGGCGACGGTTCGCACGCGGACGGCGGGCGGGTCAGCGAAATCGGCGCTGAGCGCGGCTGCCTGCTCAACGGTCATCTCACCCTCCTGAAGCCAAAGGCGGTAGCCGACGAGCAGGTCGTTGTCTTTGTCCAACTCATACTCGAAGTAGCAGCCGAAACGAGCGTAGTCGCGCTCACCGAAACGAGCCTCGTGAGGATTGGCCGGTTGGTCCAGGTACACGGCCGTATAGCGTTTCGGGCCGATCTCGAAGCTCACGGCGTACCACGGCAAGTTCACACAGCGGGGATCGGGGACTTTGGCGCTCCAGTTTCGGAACTCGCCCGGCGCGCCCTTGCCGTCGGGCCGAAGGTAGTAGGTTCCTGCGGGCTTGTCGGCCACTTCCTGCGCCGCGCGGAACTGGAAACCTGCGTGCGCCGGGTCGCCGTCGAGCCGCACCTTTCCCACCGTGCTCGCCAAGCGCGCGGCGAAGTCCACCATTTGTCCGCCCGGCACCTGGTAGGCTGCCAGCTCGCGCTGCTCCTTGGCGAATACCCGGTTGTCTGGACCGTGCCAATCAATGGTCACCAAGTGCCGACCGAGCACCGGTCCAGCCTCGGAGGCAAGGAACCCTTCATGCGATTGATAGTTGCCTTTATAGCAGGCCCAGGTGTTCGCATTGATTTCTCCATACGTAATCCGTGAGAAGCCGAAGAATAGTCCGCGATGGTGCGGGAAGAGCCCGTCCTTGTCGCCCTTGGTGACGAAGCGCGTGCCGGCCGGATCGTACAGGTGGTGAAAGACCTTGAAGAACGTATCGCCCGCTTCCTCGGCTGATTCCAGCGTCGGGTACACATAGCGCAAGACCGGCCGATCGGCATGGCTGAGTTCCGCATAATATTGCCCCGGCGTATCGCACCATGCAAAGCCTGCCGGCGCATCGGTCGCCGCCTGCCCCACGAGAGTGAGACTCTCGCCTTTGCCTAACTTCGGAAGGATGAAGTGCAACTCCCGCATGGCCGCCCCGGCCTTCGCCTGGCTGAGCAGCCCGGGCGCGGCGAGCTGCGCCGGGATAGTTTGACCTTTTCCATCGGCTAAGACCACGGCGGCCGCGTCATTCCAGGCAGCCGGCACTTCGATGAGGGCCTTGACCGGGCACTGGTTCCGGTCGTGGCCGCCGGCATCAATCGTCAGTTCAATCCGCTGCTCGCCTGCTCGGGTCGTTGCCGAAGCCAGACACCCCAACAGCAAAGTCACGTGAATCAATCGCCATACGCACGTCATGGATGTGCTCCTCTACAATTGGGGGAAAAAAACTGGGACCGCAATGACGAATTCTACCTCATCATCAAGGCGACCGCAATCTGGGCCGAACTGGAAGCCCTTGACTTGCTGCTTACATATTGAGCAACCGTTCACGGGGGGACTGTCCCAATTTCCGCGGCACAAAGGGCGTTCTTTCCCAATGATCCACCGTTTCCGCCGCGAAAATG
>CAZASB010000384.1:0-4424 GCA_964487655.1 uncultured Planctomycetaceae bacterium | reverse complement strand
GGACGTCGCGCCCCTGCTCCATGAAATGCTCTGCGATGCTGGTGGCCGCGTAAGGGGCGATGTAGGCGAGCCCCGGCGGGTCGTTTCCCTCGGTTACGACGACCACGGTATAATCCATCGCGTCCTTTTCCTGGAAGATGGCCACGGCCTTCGCCACGGAAGCCGTCCGCTGACCAACAGCGCAGTAGACGCACAGGATGTCCTTGCCTCGCTGATTGAGGATCGTGTCGATTGCAATAGCCGTTTTGCCCGTCTGCCGGTCGCCGAGAATCAACTCGCGCTGGCCCAGTCCGATGGGAATGATCGCATCGATGACCATAATGCCGGTCTGAAGGGGCGTGGTGACCGGAGCACGATCCATGATGGGCGCGGCGGACCGTTCGACGGGCAGTCGCTCGCCGGCGGCTACCGGCCCGCGGCCATCCAGCGGCCGACCGAGTGGATCGATCACCCGTCCCAGCAATCCGTCGCCCACGGCCACATCCATGACTCGGCCCGTGCGCTGCACCTCATCGCCTGCGTGCAGATGCCAATAGTCGCCGAGCAGTACGACGCCGATCTCGTCCTCGTCCACATTGAATGCGATGCCGAACACATCGCCGGGAAATCGCACCAACTCGTCATAGCCCACACTGGGAAGGCCGCATACGCGGGCGATGCCCGTGGAGATACTAGCGATTGTACCGACCTCGCGCGGAGCAAGTCGCGGCGAGAAGGCTTCTCGCCCCTGACTCAGGCCGACGAACGCGCGGTCGAGGACACCTTCCAACGGATTGAGGGACTCGCTCATGGGGCCTCCTCGTCGGCGGCCGCTTCCGATTCCGCCTTAGGTCGGGACTTGGCTTTGGATTGTGCTTTCGCACCGGCTTGGGACTTGGACCGCTCTGTCATCAGATCGCCGACGCTCTCTTCCAGCGACGCAAGATAGTCAGCGATGCTCCAGGCGACCTTGTGCCCGTTTACGGTGAGTTCGATACCGCTGATCACTTCGGGCGCGGTCTCGAAACGGGCTTCGATGTCGGCCGAGAAAGTATCGCGGATCGCATCGCGGATTGCACCTTGCTGTTTCACCGGCAACTCGAAGGCGCTGCGTACGATCGCCGTGGCGGATCGCGATGCCAGGGCCTTAGCGAAGCCTTCTCTTGTCTCGCCGTCCAGTTCGCGCACGCGGCGAGTGAAGACCTCGCTAATGCGTTCTTCCAGGCTGGTCCCGGCGAGGTCGGCCAATGCCTTGTGGGCGATGGCGAATACCTCTCCCTGGGTTCGACGCGCGATTTCGTCGTGTAGGTTCTCTTGCTCGCGCGTCAATGTGTCTTGTTGTTTGCGGCGCAAGTCCGTAGCCGCCTGGCGTGCCTCGTCAAGCAGGCGAGTTCGCTCGGCGTCGGCCTCTTCCCGTGCCCGTCGCAGGAGTTCGTCGCGCTGCCGGTCGAACTCATCGTTCTTCTCCTGGAACTCGCCGCGCTCGCGCTCGGCCTCGTTCTGTTTCGTGGCGGCGTCCGCAAGTTCCGCGGCGATTCGTTTCTCCCTTGCATCGAGGGCATTGAGAATGGGCTTGTACAGAAAATGCTTCAGCAACCACACCAGGATGAGGAAGTTGAGCACTTGTGCGCCGACAGTGAACCAGTCGATTAGCATGAGCCTACTTTCCGGCGATTTGTTCGATGACGTGATTCCAGAAGGGATTGGCGAAGATGAGGATCATCGACACCACGAAACAATAGATGGCCGTCGACTCGATCATCGCCAAGCCCACGAAAAGGGTTCGGGTGATAGTGGCGGAAGCGTCTGGTTGCTGGGCCAGTGAACTCAGCGCGGTCGCGACCGCCTTCCCTTCGCCTAACGCCGGCCCGATGCTGCCGATGCAGATGGTGATGCCTGCGGTGACAATGGATGCCACCGCAATGATTGTCAGATTGTCCATGGAATCTCCTTTGGCGATTGCCGTTGGTGTGTCAATGGCCGGGCCTCGCCCCGGCTTCGGATTCAGGCTGTTGGATTTGCGTGGCGGCCGCGATGTACACCGTGGCCAGAATGAAGAAGATGTATGCCTGCACCATGCCGGTAAGCAGGCCGAGCGCCGTCATAACAATTGGAAAGATAAACGGTGTGACGGTGAGTAGGATGGCGATAATCATCGCTCCACTCATCATGTTGCCGAACAGGCGCACCGCCAGGGCTAGCGTGCGCGAGACTTCACTGATGATATTGAACGGCAGCATGATGAACGTCGGTTGCACATAGGACTTGAGATAACCGCCCAGCCCCCGTTCTTCGATGCCGAACAGCGGTACGGCCACCAAGACGCACAGCGCAAGTGCCGCCGTGGTCGATAGCGAACCGGTCGGCGGTTCGTAGCCGGGAATGATCGTGCAGAGCGCGGCCAAGGCGACAAATAGAAACAGCGTACCTAGAAAGGGAAGGTACTCCTTCGGGCGCCGGAGGCCGACTTCTTCGATTTGAGTCACAATCGCGCTGACGATGATCTCCAGCATGTTCTGCCAGCGGGCGCGTTTCAGGCCGATAGAAAGGTTGCGAGTGACGAGAATCGCTCCCACAACCAGTAGAAGCATCAGTGCCCAAGTAAACACGATGGTGGCGTTGAGCTTGAAAAACCCGAATTGCCAGAAAATGATCTCGTCGGGACTAAGGCGCATGGTCAACCTCCTTCGATGTCGAGTGACGTGTCTCGACCGATGGGCGGGTGAGCCGCGTTACAAGCAGGCGCGCGAGGACGAATCCGAGCAGGCACGCCAGCAGCCGATCCCAATGACCGCCTGCGACAAGAT
This sequence comes from uncultured Planctomycetaceae bacterium, assembly GCA_964487655.1. Taxonomy (GTDB): domain Bacteria; phylum Planctomycetota; class Planctomycetia; order Pirellulales; family Thermoguttaceae; genus PWXP01. The sequence goes on along the minus strand of CAZASB010000384.1, from coordinate 1,638 downwards.
AGAATCCGGCCAGAACGGCGCTCGTTCGCACCAGGAGGCTACCGAGGAACCACAACGCCGGCCGTTGTGAGGTAAGAGCCGCGCGTATGGTCCACCAAAGCCCGCCGAAGAAGAAGGCGCCGAGCAACACGCCTGCACCGCCCGCCAACACGAACGCGAACGCTTCATTCATCGTCATTGCCGTCCTCCTGTTCCTGCCGCATAGCCTTGTCTTCCTTGGTTACCCAATACCACGCGTTGAAGCACCCAATGGCAAGCCCGGCGACCAGCAGGGCCAGGGTCCAGGAACGGCCCTCCGGATAGCGCTGATCCAGCCAGCGACCCAGCGCGGCGCCGAGCAGCGTGGGAATGGCTACCGACCAGCCGATCAGGCCCATCATGCCCAGTCCGAACCAGACGGTTCGCGTAACATGACGTTGCGCGCGGAGCTTGCGCGCCGCCTGCGCTCCGACCTCTTGGCCGAGCGGCGGTTTGGGCTTCAAGGAGGCATGTCCAGAGTCGTTAGCCATGATGAAATTCCACGAGGCGGCGAATCAGACCGCTTTCCATTTTCGCCAGTACCGAACGCACGGCCCGCTGCTGTTCGTCCAGGGTTAGAAACTCTCGCTCCACCGCTTCGCGCAGTTGGCCGAGTTCCGTTCCGGCGATAGCGTTGCGCACGGAAACGAGTACGTTCGGTCCGGCCTTGATTAGCACCCCCTCGTCCACGGCGACATAGACCTCGCTGTCATCTTCATAAGTCAAAATGCCTGGCGCCAACGCGGCCACGCAGTCGAGTCGATGCGGCAGCAGCCCCAAGGAACCCTCGCGAGTTTCCGCGACGATGCGCGTCACACCAGTCTTCTCGGCAAAGATCCGGAATGGCAGGAGCACCTTGAGGTTCATGGTGGTTGCTGACACGTTCAGCCTCGGAATCGGTTTTTGGCTTGGGCTAGGCCGGTGGTGTGGACTCGGTTTCGGAAACGTGCTTTGGGGCTTGCTTCACTTCCGCGGCGGACTCGGGTTGGGATTGATCCTCGCCGGAGCTTCCGCGGGATTGCACTTTCTTCTTTGCTTCGTCGACCGCGCCGATCATGTAGAGCGCGCTCTCCGGGTAGTCGGTAAACTCGCCGGCCAGGATGCGCTCGCAGCCGTCCAACGCGTCTTCCAGGCTGACGAGCTTGCCTTCGAGCCCGGTGAATTGCTCGGTCGTGAAGAACGGCTGGGTGAGAAAGCGCTCCAGCCGCCGCGCGCGGGCGACCACGTTGCGGTCCTCCGCCGAGAGTTGCTCCAAGCCGAGCATGGCGATGATGTCCTTGAGGTCCGCGTATTGTGCAAGCGTTTGCCGGACTTCCTGCGCGAGGCGATAATGCCGCTCGCCGGCGATGCCCGGCGTGGCCATCTTCGAATTGGATTGCAGTGGCTCGATGGCCGGATATAGCCCCTCGCTTGCCCGCTTGCGCGAGAGCACAATGGACGCCGAAAGGTGGGAAAATGTATGCACGGCCGCCGGGTCGGTGAAATCGTCGGCCGGCACGTACACCGCTTGGATCGATGTGATGGCTCCGGTATCGGTGTTGGATATACGTTCCTCCAATCGCGACAACTCGGTGCCCATCGTGGGCTGATACCCGAGGCGAGACGGCATCTGCCCCATCA
>CAZASB010000383.1:0-4427 GCA_964487655.1 uncultured Planctomycetaceae bacterium | reverse complement strand
GGCGAGCCGGTGTTACTACACCTAGTCGAAACGCCTGACGTGATGGCCTTGCTAGCCCGGATTATTCATCTACGTAGGGTGGGTCGAGGTCGCGTAGATCGTTGGTGGGTCCGCACAAGCCGCAACCGAGCTGATTTGTAGCCCGCCGCCTAGAAAGACGCCGGTATTAGCGACCGATGACCCACCAAGGAAGCGGCTTGCTTGACCCACCCTACCTATCGTGAATAATCCGGGCTAGCGTCGTGCCTCCGGTGGTCTGCCGGAACGACTGAAATCTGGGGGGGCGGCGTTGGTGGGATACTGGAAACCGCAAGTTGCAATTCGACCCCAGGCAGCGGCAGTCTGTCTGCTTTCATTGCTGGCCGCTCTCGGAATGCCATGGGGTGACGCAGCCGCGGCAAGTGGAGGCTGTTCGGAAGATATCGAGGCACGATTCCGTGGCGTAATGCGACTCCCGCCGGTTCACGCCAATGAGCCTTCGGACCGCGTGTTCTCGATGGATGGGCTTCGCCTCGGCCAGCCGTTGTGTCCCGAAGCGACGGAGGGGGGGGTTGGCTTGGGACCACAGCTAGGCCGGTGGCTGAAAGAAAGCGCTCGCAAGGTTCGCTCCGATCATGCCTTCTTCTACTCGCGGCACACTTTGCGCGATCTGGCCCTCGGGATTGCCCTGGCGGCGCCCCTGGCCAACACGTCGCTAGACCACGATTTTCGCAACTGGTGGCAGGACGACGTGCGTAGCTCCGGAACAGACGATCTGGCCGCGTTCTGGAAGCCGTTCGGCGAAGGCGCCATCTTCATTCCCGCCATGGCGTGCCTTGGCCTGGTTGGACAGGCCCTGCGCGACCGACCCTTGTTCAACGTCAGCGGCGAGTTTGGGAGTCGCGCGACGCGAGCCTATCTGGTGGGCGCCCCGCCCATGTTGTTTTTGCAGACGATGCTGGGCGCTTCGCGCCCCGGAGAAACCAACCTCGATTCGCAATGGAGGCCTTTCTACGACACGAACGCCGTCAGTGGCCATGCTTTCATGGGCGCGGTGCCCTTCATCACTGCCGCGCGGATGACCGAGAACCGTTCCGCCCGCGTTCTGCTCTATCTAGGGTCGATGTGTCCGGCGTGCTCGCGAGTGAATGACGACGCCCACTACCTCTCCCAAGTCATCCTCGGCTGGTACATGGCCTACTTGGCATGTCAATCGGTCGATGGAACGCAGCGAGGCGAAGAGTCGCTGTCGCTGGTGCCCTTGGTATACCCCGAGTTCAATGGCCTTGGGCTCGCATGGCGACGGTAACCGTTCATTGCGGGCCGGTTATCCTCCACGGTGCGTGAGCACCCAAAGTCGGGCTATGCCAACTCCGGTACGTCGACCCAGCGGCGTTCATGCCACGATTTCATGCCGAGTTCGGCAAGCTGAACGCCTTTCGCTCCTTCGAGAAGGCCCCAACGGAACGGCTCGTCTTTCACGACGTGCCGGAGGAACAACTCCCATTGCGACTTGAAGGCGTTCTCGTACCGGCGGTTGTTGGGGACCGTGGACCAGTCGGCGAAGTAATCGATTTCCGAGGGGACATCCGGGTTCCACACGGGCTTCGGCGTGGTAGCGTCTGGCTGGACGACCACCTCGCGCAGTCCGGCCACCGCGCTCCCCTTCATGCCGTCGACTTGGAGGCACAGCAGATCATCGCGCCGCACTCGCGCGCACCAGGACGAGTTCATCTGTACGGGCAGCCCGTTTTCGAGTTGGAAAATGGCATACGCAGCGTCATCGGCCGTGCAGTTGTACGGCTTTCCCTGCTCATCGATGCGGCGGCCGACGTGCGTATCGGCCAGCACGACCATGCTCTTCACGGAGCCGAACAGATGGTCGATCACGTAGCGCCAGTGGCAGAACATATCGCTCACAATGCTGCCGCCGTCCTGCTTTCGATAGTTCCAACTCGGGCGCTGGCACGGCTGATCGAACCCGTCGAACACCCAGTAGCCAAACTCGCCCCGTACCGAGATGATCTCGCCGAAGAAGCCCGTGTCGATCAGATACTTCAGCTTCATCAGCCCGGGCAGCCAGAGTTTGTCCTGGACGACCCCATGCTTCACACCGGCGGCCTCGGCCTCGCGATAGAGGATCAGGGCGTCTTCGGTCCTTTCGGCAACGGGCTTCTCCGTGTAGACGTGCTTGCCGGCGGCAATGGCCTTCCGCACGTTCTCGAAACGCAGTTGCGTGGTCAACGCGTCAAAATAGACGGAATAGCTTGCGTCGGAAAGCACGCTGTCCAAGTCGGTGCTGTACTTTTCCACGCCATGGCGGTCGGCAAGGGCCTTGAGCTTTCCTTCGTTTCGCCCCACGAGAATCGGATCGGGCACGATGGTTTCGTTGGGATTGAGCTGAACGCCACCTTGCCGCCGAATCGCCAGGATGGACCGCTCCAAGTGCTGGTTCGTGCCCATGCGCCCGGTAACACCGTTCATGATAATGCCAACGGTGTGTGTTTTCATGGTGAGACTCCCGATCAGGTATAGTTCAAGTAGGCTTGTTTGATTTTGTCAAGGAACGCCTGCTGGTCCGTCGCCCAATAGCGGTTGGAGAATATCTCGACTTCGATGAAGCCGTGGAACCCGGCCTCTTCGACCCAGCCGCGAATTTGCGGCACGTCGATGCAGCCTTCGCCCATCAGGCCGCGATCGTTCAGCAAGTCTTCGGTGGGCGTACGCCAGTCGGATACATGGAATGCCAGCAGCCGGCCCAGTTCTCCGCAACGCTTGATTTCCGACGCCAGATTCGGATCCCACCACAGGTGATACACGTCCACCGCCACGCCAACCTGCCAGTCGCCCAGCCGGAGGCACATGTCGTTGGCCTGGGCAAGCGTATTGATGGCGGAACGGCTGTCCGCGTACATCGGGTGCAACGGCTCGATGGCAAGCTTTACGTTGCAGGCTTTCGCATGTTCAACAACGGCGGCAATTCCGTCGGCAATCTGGTCGCGCGAGACGTCCAGCGGCTGACCAGGCACGGCGCCGCATACGAGCACCAGCACTGAGGCTCCAAGTGCCGCCGATTCGTCGATGGCTCGGCGATTGTCGTCCACGGCGGCCCGTCGGCCAGCCTCATCAGGGGCAGGAAAGAACCCCCCTCGAGCTACGGACACCACTTCGAGCCCCGCTGCCCGAAGACGCTTGCCGACCGCCGCCGGATCTCGTCCTTCGAGCCACTGGCGCCAAACCGTGATGCCACGCACCCCAGCCGCCGCATACCGGTCGCACGCTTCCTCGATCGACCACGGCTTGGTTGTAATGGTGTGCAGACAGAGACGGCTGAAGTCGGTCAGTGGACTGGGTGACATTTGGGCGCCAGTGGTTTGTGGCAATCAGTGCGGCGTTGCCATACAGCTTGGAGAATCGTCTGCGTAATGCCGTACATCTTACGGTTTTGGAACCGTGTTGCCCAGCGAGCCTGCCTCGCTTCCCGCACTCGCGAACTGCCACGCGACGCGAGGGCCGTCCCCCCGGTTTCCGGTTCGGCCAAGGATACATATACTTGGATTGCTTTTGCAGGACGATGGGCTTTAACGAAGAGGGGATTTCTCGTGATTGACGCAGCATCGGAGCGTGTTCTGGTCGTGCCGACCGAGGTGTTCCATGATCTCGGGCACTTTCAGGGCTTTTGTCGCGAAGGGGACGGCTATCTTAACACTCTCCTCCAACCCGAGAATGTGAGCTACCGGCCACGTGGCGAAGTTGAGGTCGATCCGAGTTTCAAACAACTCATCCCGTACGTCATCTTTCGCCATACCGACGCTACTGGTCAAGTGACCGTATTCGAGTATACCCGTGGGACGGGGCAGGGTGAGGGACGCCTGCACCGGAAACGTAGCGTGGGCATCGGCGGGCACATCGCCGCGGGCGACACGGCGGGCACTGCATCGCCTTACGAAGAGGGCATGCGCCGCGAGTTGGAGGAGGAAGTAGAAATTCGCACGCAATACACCGCACACTGCGTTGGCCTGATCAACGACGACCAGACCGAGGTAGGCCGCGTCCACCTCGGAGTAGTACATGTGTTCGATGTCGAACAACCCGATGTCCGTTCGCGCGAACCCGACATTCTTGAATCCGGGTTCCGGCCCATCGCCGACCTTCTGAGTGACCTGTCGGGCTTTGAGACCTGGTCGAAAATATGTCTTGAGGCGTTGTTTCAGTAGCGGCCTACCGTCTCCATAGACCCAGTGGTCTGTTGATTTACAGTGGCTCGCCTCTCCGAGGCGGAATATCTTGTGGTGGCATTCTGGTGCGCACAGCCTCTCGTGGCGGTTCGCCACGAGAGCGGATTAAATCAACAGCCCCCCCAACCAGTGGTGTATCGTCATGAGGATGGACGCTAGCCCGGATTATTCATCTACGTAGGGTGGGTCAAGGTCGCATAGATCGTTGGT
>CAZASB010000382.1:0-4447 GCA_964487655.1 uncultured Planctomycetaceae bacterium | reverse complement strand
TTGGAACAGTTCTTGATTTTTCATGTTGTGTTGGGGTGACCGATGGCCTCGCGCGAGTTGGGGACGAGAGAAGATTGTACTTCTTGATGGGCACGGTGACAACCGTACGACCCGGCTTGTGTGCGGCCAGATTTTCTGGCACGCTTGGCTTGAGCCTCCCATCGCACGCAAGTTGCGGTTTACGCTAGCGCTGGGCGTAAAATGCTCACCTCCGGGTTCGTCAGTCTGTTGAATTGATCCATCTCTGATCAGCTAGACTGATCCACTACTTGAAAGTAGAAGAGGCTTTGTTCTTTCAAGTAGTCTTTTCGAGAGGTGGCGCGCAGCGCGTCTGGGTTGGTCGGGCAAGCGGAACGGCCTGGACGATCCCGACGACGAGCGGATGATCGATGAGATGTACGGCATCCTTTGCAAGTCTCGGTACTCTCTCGGTCAAGGAATCGTCAGCCGGATGGGCGCAGACCGGTCGCCGTCGAACGGTTGGCCTTCGGCATACAGCCAGCCGCCGCGGACCGAGCAGTGAATCGTCAGGTCACGATTCGTGTGTACCCAGGCGCCGTCGGCCAGTTGCAGTGCCAGGCCGACGTCGGTGACCTTGAACGGATCGTGTGTTGGATTGGTCAGCACGATCATGTTCTCAGCCCGCACGGCCCGGAGCTTGTCCGGTGGGATGTCGAGAATCTTTTCCTCCCAAGCCGGCCGCGTGTTGGCCGGTAGGATGCCGATCTCCTGCCCGTTGAGCAGGATGGGCTTGTGCCCGTACTGTGGGCCCCCGTTGACGTCGAATACTTTCACCCGCAGTTTGGCGGCCTTGATCGCGGCCAACTGCCCGGCGCTTGGCGGCGCGGCCTCGCCCGGCTTGACTGTCCGGAGAACGCGTCGGGGCTGAACCGGCACGCACACGGGCTCAACGTCGGCCAGCAGAGTGGGCAACTCCTTCAGGGCCGGCGTGTCGGCGGCCAGCGAAAGGACCAGACGCCGCGCGGCAAGCGCGCGACGCAGGTGTACCCAGGAGCTAACGGTCATTTCCGTGGGCGCAAACGCCTGCGTGGCCCGCTCGCTCAGCGGCACTTCCCACGACACCTCGCCGGAACCGCAATCGAGAGATACCAGAAACAGCCGCCAACCGTCGCCCTGAACGATCTTTGGCCGAACCGGTTTGCCGTTGAGTTGGAAGCCACCCATCGGCACGCTCTGGCCAACTTCTTCGCACAGCACGGCAAACTCGGCTTCGGTCGCGCCGTCGGCGATTCGCAACGCTACGCAATTCCGGTTTCCGGTCTCGTTGACTGTCACCCGATCAATCGTTATGGCCGGCTCGGACGCGCCGGGGAATTGCACCTCGAAGGAAGCTCGCTTGCTTTCGATGTCGTTGGGAGCAGCACCGTTGAGCGTGGCGCCATCGAGCGTAGCGACGCCCAACGCCACGGGGCTCTCCACGTGGACTGACGCCTTCGTACCCGGCTCGCCGATCAGATCGCAAGTCAATTCGCGTCCGCCGCGACTGACGACCGCATGACGGCATCCCGAAACGACAACTCGATCGGTCGGCCCAGTTCGCGAAGCCTCGATCACCATGGTCTGGTAGGGGCCTACCGTGACAGAAAGCAACCCCTCGCGGGAAAGTGATTTACGGTACGGATACGTCACGGCAACGCAGCTTGGCCGATCGCCGATCGATCCGGCCACGTCTAGCTCGACCACCTGCGGGTTCATCGATGGGTTGCGGAGGAACCAGATGAGTCGGCCATCCTTCGCGTGCAGATAGCCATAGACTTCGCCGACATGTGGGTTACCGTGCGTCATCTTCGATATGGCCAGGACATCCTGCTCGGCGACGGCCCAGGCCAGCGTTGGTCCCAGCACCGACCATTGGTCATCGCTGAGGATGCTGGGTGTGATGTACAGTTCCTTCATCATTAGGCCCGGGGCGTGGTAGGCCACCACGTGATCGGCCCAACGGTGAAGTGGTTCGTCCTTGCCACCGAGCATGGCCCGCCGACCGTAGATGATGCCGTGGGTCATCAGGGCAGAAGTAGGAAACTGAATCCGCTGCTTGACAACGCGGTCCCAGATCACGCCGTCCACGTAGGTCATCGAATCATCACGTCGCTGGATATACGGCACGATACCTTCATGGCCCGTATCGCCGCCACCCCGCCACACGGTATCGACGTACATCAGCCACCAGGGGCTTAGCCACATGCCGCCGGTAACGTTGAGGAAGACGTCGGGGTTCAGCCGCCGGGCGTATTGGAGCGTTTCGATGTACGCATCGACGTTCGACTCGAACCCGTAGACCGATTCCGGTAGGTGACCGTGCCCCGCCGCCGCGCAGCCGAAGCTGTTGAAGTCGTGCTTGTAGTAATTCAGCCCGAACTGTTCGATATGATGGGCGATGGCTCGTTTGAGATCGGCCCGATACTTGGGTCCGGAAATGCAGTATCGCGTGCCCGAGTCGACAACCTCGTACCCTTGTGTTTTACCCCAATCGACGTCCAGATAGGGTGACGGGGCGGTCAGCGGCATCCAGATTCCGAACTGGGAGCCATGCGCGCGAAGATGGTCGGCCAGCTTGCCGAAGTCGCCCGGCACGACCGACAGGTCGGTCTTCCAGATACTTTGGCGGTCCTGGTAACCGTCGTCGACGACGAACGAATCGAGCTTGACCCCATACTTATCGATCAGCAGCCGCTGGAACTCGTCAAAGCACTCGATGAACACCTCGTTGCTCATCTCGGGACGTCGAATATCGTACCAACTGTTGTAGAGAACCCAACTTCGCGGTGGAACGCGCATCCGCCGGACATATTCCGCGAAGGCGTCTTCGAGCGAACTCCGACCGGCCACGCCAATCACCTCGGTCTTCAGCTCCAGCCAGTTGCGACCAAGCTGCTTGCCCGGGAAATGGGCCAGGCACACGCGGTTTTCACTGACTTGGTTTTGTCCAGCCGGATATTCCAGCCCGAGAAAGAGCCGTCCACCTATGAAGACCGGTTGTCCCTGGCCGCCAAGTTCCAGGGTCGCGTCGGTCTCGAGCCGCTCGATCTCTGCCCTGTAAAGAGTCGTGGGGTTCTCTTCCGACGGATTCCGCACGGCCAGCGTCTTGCGCGCGAAGAAGTCGTTCGCAGCCAGGGTGTAGGTCAGGCGGAGTTCCAGGCCCGAAGTATCGTGCCGCAGTCGAAGAACAACCTGCCTGGTCCCGTCCGGCTGGCAATCGGTTTCCACGTCAAGAACGCGGCACTGCTCGGCGGTGATCGTTTGGTCCTTGCCAACGTGTAGGGCGAATCCCTGGTCGGACAGGTTTGGGGCGGCGCCCAGCTTGTCGACCACCGATGCCAACCGCGGCGCCCCGGCCGACCAGTCGAGCACAAGCTTGATGAAATCGTTATCCAGCGTGGCGGTTTGCTCCGCCGACCGCGACTGGATTTCGTCGCCCGAGAGCAGGTACGGATACCATACAAGGCCAAGAACCAAAAGACTCGCAACTCGAAACCTCATTAGGATTCTCCTCATCAAGGGTGTTATGTTCAAGAGGTCAATCTGAAAGGATTGGCAGCGCGGGACGGACAATCATACGGCGGATGGCCAAGGCGTGGGTTACGATGCATCTTCCAAAGGAAAGAATGACAACGCCGCGCATTGTAAAGGCTGGAGCCTAGTGAAGCAATCGACTTGCTCTCAAAGTCCGAATCGCTATTCGTCATCGAGTATCAACCGCAACGCGGTTTTCGTGTACATCGAGGCGTAAGAATAGGCGTCGTGGTTATCAGCACTTCCTCGCCCAGCATATCGACGAGCTTGACCGCGACAGTTGTTTCGTGGTCGGGGGCGGACAACTCATACTTCCCTTCGACGAAGTCGACCTTTCGTTCAGGCACGTCGGCCAGCGCGACGTTGAACATGGAGCCGTTGTAATCGGTGTCGATGTACACGCAATCGACCATTGCCCGCCAGTCGTCAATCTTCGGCGAGAGCAGGCCCGCCTGCTCCTGCAGGCGCTCCACAATGGTGGGCGAGATGAAGTCCTGGATCTCCACCACGATCCGACTTTCTTCGTCGTGCTGAATTCGCGACACCTTGACGCGGGCGACTGCCGGCTCATGCTTGATAAACCGTCCATACTTCGGGTCGGTGCGCAGCTCGATCGCTTCGATCTTATTGACGGCGGCACTTCCCTTGCGCATCCGGTTCCAATCGTCCATCCACGCCTTTGAGGCCAGTTCCATGCCCAGGCATACCACAACGATGGCGCGGTCCTCCTCGGGCCGGGAGTCGAGTTCTCGCCGTATTTCCTCCAGGTCGAGCGGCGTGAGTGGATGCCCAAACGGGACGATCTTCACCAGCCGCTTGCCCAGCCTGCCGTCGAAGAAACTGTCGGAACGCATCCGCTCGATGCCGACGTGTTCGCAAGCGAGGTTGACGGCCTCGTTGTGCTGAATTTGCA
>CAZASB010000381.1:0-4466 GCA_964487655.1 uncultured Planctomycetaceae bacterium | reverse complement strand
GACTATATGCTGGCTGGCCGGAAGTGGGCCGGTCCGCGGGCCGGCTTCAATATGGCCGGTTGGATCTCCTGGGTGGCTGGTTTCTGTGTCGGGGCCTTCAATGGCATGATGGGCGTATTCTGGCCCGTCTCGCCGTTTGCGGAGATCGTGCCGGTACCACCTTTGGCCGCCTTCGTGGTCGGCTTCCTGCTGTACTACATCCTGGCCAAGATTGGGCTGCAAAGTCGGGTTCTGCCCATGCCACAACGCATTGACACGGCTGAATAGAATATCGCATACCACTTGACGCCACGATCGCTGGGCGGTAGCGTCCGGCGTTGGCGGCGATGAAGCGGCTTGTATGGCGGGCATCCTGCGTCAGAGCTTGGTCGCGTGCCGCTCTCAGGCAAGCCAATTGTCGATGTTCAGAGCAAAATGCTACAAGTTGAGCGCTTGCTCGCTTTGCTTTCAAGCCACGAAGAACCTCGAAACGGGTTATCAAGGAGATCGTCAATTGCTGGTATTCGGCCAAATAGGTTCGTGCGCGGTTCAACGCTGCTGGAGTCTTTCGCATCAACCCTGAAAGAACGTCTGTGTCCAACAGCGTCTTGGGTTGCATCAGTCAGCACTCCCGCGGTTGAAGAAGCTGTTGCGATCCAAAGCAATCTTCTCGATTTCGTTGATATCCTTGTCAGATAGACCATCGTACACGGCCATTGCGAGGTGCAGAGAGTCGGGATCGGTTTGATTGATTACTGTGAGGCGAACCCGTTGTCCGTCGCTGAGCGCAAGCACTTCCCGAAGGACAGGGCGAAAGACGCCATTCTCATAGATGGCATCAACTGCAAGGTTCATTGGAGCGATCCTCCGGATTGATGGTTGATGACCCTTGATCTATCCTACTCGTATTATAGCTTGTCTAAACACGTCGCAGCCCGATTCGGCGTTGGGGAGCATACCGTTTTGGCGTGGATTCGGGGAGGGGAGTTGCGAGCCGTCAACTGCGGCCGGAGCCCCGGCGCGAAGAAACCGCGATGGCGCATTACCGCCGAAGCACTCCAGGCGTTTGAGCTACTTCAGCACGTACCGCAAGTACATGCGCTTCATCACCACGCCGGGTATGGGCCCGACGAACAATCTGGCCGAGCAAGCGATTCGGTTCGTGGTCATCGACCGGTACATTACGCAGGGGACGCGCAGCGAGAAGGGCCGGCGCTGGTGCGAACGGATCTGGACCGTGGTCGCCACGTGCGCGCAGCAGGGGCGATCGGCCTTCGATTTCGTGTTTGCATCGGTTGAAGCTCATTTTTGCGGTCTTCCCCCGCCTTCCTTGCTGCCGTCAGATTCCTGACGGCGCCCTCTCAGTTCTCATTCGTACCAGTCTCGGCGGCTCCCCGCTCCCGGTATGTACCCCGTGAACGCTTACAGCTAACCTTACCTTCGCAAAGGAATCATGGACATCGCCGTTGGCAGGCCTAACCTGCGCAAGATTACCCCTCTGTGTTCGTCAGAAAGTCTTGCCGCAAACTGCCACGGCCTTCCAGGAACCGAACGGCGGCGGGGACGTCGGCCTCGTCAAGACCATGAAGAATAACGCAGCCGTCGAAGCTGGTATTCCGGAGCCGATCGAACACGTGGCGCCAGTCGATGATTCCCGCGCCGGGAGGCAATCCGCCGGCGGTGCCGTCCGAGCCGAGTTCTTTCGCGTGAGCTAGTGCAATGTCGGGCCCCAGTAAATCGAACCCCTCGTCAATGGCGGCGCGCCGGTCGTCAAGTGAGTGCGTGTCCACCAAGTTCGCCGGATCGAAGATGATCTTCAAGTAGGGGGATGGATAGTCATCGAGCAACCGCCGCGCAGTCCGCGCGCCATCCACCACATTGGCTGGCTCCGGTTCGATACCCAGAATTACCTGGCAACTCTCCGTGACACGGAGGGCCTTCTCCAGCGTACTCGTGAAGTCGCGCCATGCCTCGGGGGTTCGGTTGTCCGGGTGGCTGCGCCACATGCTTTCGAGGTTTCGCGTACCGGTACACAGGGAGATGATCGGGGCACGAAAATGCTCCGCGACCGACGCTAGCTCGGCAAGTCTCGCCAGGCCTTGGCCGCGAATGGAAGCGTCCGGGTGCGCCATATTGAACGTACCTGAAAGCGAGGCTACGCGTATCCCCGTTTCGACCAGTGTTCGAGCTGCTTCCGCGGCCACCCGCGGATTGATCGCATCCGCTCCTCCTGCCTTCAGGTTCAGATGGACATGTTGCAGGCCACACCGCAGCGCAGCCTCCAGCGAGGCCGTAATGGTTGTTCGTCGAAATACCCCGGTATGGATGCCAAGCTGCATAGCTGGTATCCTAATACCATTTCATGTGGCCGTCCATCCTAGCCGTCCCCCCCAACACGGAATCCAACGAACGATCATGTATGTGGAAATTGTGTCCATTGGTGACGAAATCATCAGCGGGCGCCTGCTGGACACCAACAGCCAGTGGCTAAGCCGGAAGCTCGGGGAACTGGGAGTGCGGGTTCTGTACCACACCAGCGTCGGCGACAGTCTGGACGCGTGTATCGAAGTGTTTCGGCAGGCCCTCGATCGGGCCGACCTGGTGATTGTCACTGGCGGCCTGGGTGCCACGGCCGATGATCTGACGCGTGAGGCCATTTCCCAAGTGACAGGCCGAAAACTCGCGATCGATCAGGATGCCTTGGCGCATGTACGCGCCATGTTTGCCCAGCGCAATCGGCCCATGCCTTCGAGCAACGAGAAGCAGGCCCTCTTTCCCGAAGGCAGCCGCGTCATCCATAACCCAAACGGAACGGCCCCGGGAATCGACCTGACCGTGGCTCGCCCCGGTCGAGGCGACTCGCGGGTGTTGGCATTGCCAGGCGTACCCGCGGAGGTCGATGAGATGTGGCGGAACTCGGTGGTCAACACGATCGTTCGATTCGCCGGCAGACCGCGCGTCATTCGGCATCGTGCGATCAACTGCTTCGGCGTCGGCGAGAGCCAGGTAGAAGCCATGCTGCCAGACCTGATCCGACGCGGCCGAGAACCCTTAGTGGGCATCAACGCAAGTCAGGCAACTATCATCCTGCGGATTAGCGCCGAGGGCAAAACTGCGGAAGAAGCCGATTCCTCCATGATCCCTACCGTCGAAACAATCTACGCATGCCTCGGTGATCTTATCTTTGGCGAGGGCGACGATGAATTGCAGGACGCCGTGCTTCGCCTGCTCGACATGCGGCATGCCACCCTGGCCACGGTTGAGCAAGCTACCGAGGGACTGGTTGCCGAGTGGTTGGATTGCGCGTCTCGAAACGCCAATGCGTACCTTGGCGGCATGGTGGTGCGAAGTCAAGCGGCTGCGGCACGGGTGCTGGGAGTCCCCGGCGAGATGCTGGATGGCCACACAGTCGGCGGCAATGAGGTCGAAGCCATGGCATGTCAGTGCCGCGAGCGTTTCGGCACGGACTATGCCCTGGCCGTCGGGCCGCCCCCCTCGCTCGTCCCGAATGATCAAGAACCGATGATGGTACACTTTGCCCTCGCCGGTCCGGGCGGTGTTGTATCGCGGCACCACCCGTTCGCCGGCCACCCTGCAATCCTCACGGCAACCTGTGCGAAGAATGCCCTGAACTTCGTGCGTCTCGCTCTCCTGGACGCGGTACAACAATAAGGGCCCGCAAGCAAGGAACTGTCCGCTTTGGGCAGGCCGCGGCTACGGCTGCGTCGATGTACAAGCAATTTGACTGCTTGGTCTTCCTTCGCAGCCTTGTCCTCGCCGCGTCAAGACCAGCCATTCATTCCGTCGCGAGCCCCAAGCCACCACTCGTCGCATCGTGGGACAAGCCTGTCCTTGCGCCACGAAAGCGTGGGAAAGGAGGATGACGAACATGACGTGAGTTTGAAACCTTTCATCGGAACCCTGCGGGTATCCAAGCCCGCCCGGTAGAGCTGAGCCGGCAACCGGAAGCGAGTCTTGCATGGTGGTGGGGCGACCTGTCGTTTATACATAAGTTTTTCGATATCGTGTTCAACAAGGGCCGCCTTTGGCATGAGATTTGCGCCATCATGTAAGACAGGAAATGCCTGCCACAATTGCATGATGGAGCGAAATAATGTGCGAAGGAATTGCTGCGGAACTGGATGGTATCGACCTCGGAGATGTACGTTTGAACCGACGAAGCCAACTCATTATCGATGCCCTCGCGACCAATCCGGAGGCCAGTTGTAACGCCGCCTGCGACGGTTGGAATGACACGCTCGGCGCCTATCGGTTTTTTGACAACAAGTCTGTCGATCCGGAGGCCATTCTCAAGCCGCACCTCGAAGCCACGAAGCGGCGGATCGACGAATACCCGGTCGTGGTGATTGCTCAGGACACCACGGAACTGGATTACACGGATCACCCGCCGACGGATGCCCGTTGCTTGAACACTGCACTTTAGGCGATTTCTGGGCAGCTGAGAGGAAATTGGTATTGCTTGAAAG
>CAZASB010000380.1:0-4476 GCA_964487655.1 uncultured Planctomycetaceae bacterium | reverse complement strand
TCCCCTTCGCATTTAGCGGCGAAAACTGCCTGCGCCGCCCCGTGAACGGTTACCGGCGCGGTTAGCCGGGAGTGCAGATAGTCGCAGGCGTGGCCGGAACGATACGACCAGGCTGTTGTCCCATCCGCTCGTGTAAATGGCCGAGGATAGTCTGCTCGAGGAGATGGTCGCGACCCTTGGGAATCCAGCCCCGATGGAGAGGGGCGTCGGTGACTGGATCGACCACGCGTTCAAGCGACTCGTCGTAACGCAGCGTGGCCGCGCCGGCGGTGGCGTTGGCAGGCCGTCGCAGATCCTCCAACTCCTTGTAGACGGCTACGTCCACCAGATAGCCGCCCTGGGCCGGAATCACGCGTACCACCGCGAAACGTCGCATCGTTTGGAGCGTGTTCTCCAGTTTCTCGTACGCACCGACTCCGTCACGGCGCCACGGCTCCATCAATGTTGGACTGCCTCGTGGATATGTTTCCAGTCGGCCCTCGGTCAGGGTATCGCCGATTTGCCGAACAGGCTCCTCGTGTTCAAAATCGGGGAAGTAGTCGTCGACCACGTCGGCCACGGTTTCCCACAGCAGGGCGTGATTCGACACACCAAGATGGCTCGGGTTGCTGTACATCGCCGTTGCAAGGGCGCTCGGCGCCACGGCTTCGGGAGCGGTCGTCCAAGAATCGACGGGTGCGCAACCCAATGGAAGCAGCGCCAGCAGTGCTACCGTGACAAGACGAGACATCGTATCCATGGAAAACGAGGCACGAGGTCGCGACCGCCGCGACCAAGCCGCGTAGTTTCTCCAAAAGCCCCACCCAAGGCAAGAGCAGCTTGCACGGTTTCGACTTAATGGAAAATAGGGCTGAAGTAAAGATACAGCACCAGGATGATGCCGAGGATCATACAGGTGTGGAAAATGTCCCAACGATTCCAACTTGCGCGGGTACTCCGGCGATTCTCGTCCGACAATGTCCAGTAGGTCAGCCCGCGAAGCTTGTCGGCCGGGGGCGGAGCTGTCATGAGGCTCACGCCGACGATGATCACGATCGAGACGCCCAGCAATGCGAGGCAAAAGTACAGGAAGTTCAGGTTGGCAAATCCGTAAAGAAAGGTTCCCTCGGTCAGATATCGCTTACACACTTCCGCCGCGAGGCGCGCCATGCCCAGCACAAAGCCACTCACCAAGCCGGCCATGCAGCCAGCCGCGTTGATCCGGCGCGAAAACACGCCCAGGAAGAATACGGCAAAGATGGGCGGGGCAATATACGCCTGCACGCTCTGCAGATACTGGTACAGAGCATCGGAAATAAGGGCGATGAATGGAATCCATGCAAGTCCCAGGACCACCATGATGGTTGTCGTTACTCGCCCCACCCAAACCAAGAGCCGCTCCGAAGCCTCTGGGTGGAGCGGCTTATAAATGTCCATGGTGAACAGGGTCGATGCCGAGTTGAACACCGACGAAAGCGAACTCATCAGGGCTGCCAGTAAGCTGGCCGCCACCAGCCCCCGCAAGCCCGCCGGCAGTAGGGCATGGACAAGCATCGGATACGCCTGATTCGTGTCTTCGAGGGCAGGGATCTTCCCCGTCTTGACCAGGGCGAAGGCGATCATGCCAGGAATGATGAACAGAAACACGGGCGAAAGCTTCAGGTACGCGCCGAAGATGGTGCCACGCCGGGCCTGAGTCTGGTCGCGTGCCGCCAGGGTTCGCTGCACGATGTACTGATCGGTACACCAGTACCACATGCCCACGATGGGCGCGGCCACCAGCATACCCAGCCAGGGGAAGCTGGGATCGTCCCAAGGTCGCCAAAGGTTGAAGAATTGCGGGCCGCATGTTTCGCGCAACTCACCCCAGCCACCCAGCAGGTACAGACCCCGGAACGTCATGACCGTCGAGCCGATAATCAGCACCACGGCCTGCACTGCGTCGGTGTAGATCACCGCGCGCAATCCACCGAATACGGTGTATAGCCCCGTCACCACAACGATGCCCACCGCTCCGAGCCAGAAGTTGTCGATGCCGGGCAAAAACTGCTCGGGAAAAAGCGCCTGGACAACGATGCCGCCGGCGAACAGCCCCACGGCGACCTTGGTGAATACATAGGCAATGAGGCTCACCAGCGAGAGGAACCATCGGGCTGCGGGCGAATAACGCCGTTCGAGGAACTCCGGCATGGTGTACACGGCGCTTCGCATGTAGAACGGTACCAGCACCCAGCCAAGGACCAGCAAACACCAGGCGTGCAGTTCGTAATGCGCCATGGCCACGCCGCTCGATGCGCCTGCTCCGGCCAGTCCTACCAGGTGCTCCGAACCGATGTTCGAGGCGAACAGGGATGCACCGATCACGAACCAACCCAAGTTTCGGCCTGCGAGAAAATACTCGGCCGACGAATCTTGCTTCTGCCGTACGACCCAAACGGCAATCCCCGCCAGCACCAAGAAGTACGCTGCTACAACCAGCCAATCGACGAAGATCATGAACCCCTCCTGGAATCGATGCGCCCGTAACTCGTGCCCACGGCAGACACTTCGCTGGGGTTATTTTGCAAACATTGGCTCGGCATGACAAGTAGATACCCCCGATTGACCACATCCCGCCCCCTTGACAAACGTGGGACGTGGATATATACAAACGTATATCTCACCCCATGAAAAGGGAGCTTTTGCATGGCAGATTATGCCGGGGCCAACTTGAAGCGATTGATGGCCGCTGGTGGACTATCGATTCGCGAGGTTGCTCGGCGATCCGGGCTCGACGAACGGACCATACGCGCCGTCTGTAGCGGTCGGCACCGGACGCACGGTAAAACGCTCCACCGTCTGGCCGAGGGGCTCGGCACCCACGTCGATCAGTTCTTTATCGACCCGGCGCAGTTGGTCTACCGCCATTTCGATCGGGCGAGTAACCCCGTCGTCGAGCAGGTGGTCGAAGAATGCCCCAAGCTGTTCCGCCACTGGACGGAGGCCGACTTCGACGAGCTGACCAGCCAGATGGGGGTTGGTGGCGGACTGACGCGCGAGGGCGCGATCGAAGCGGCCGGACACATCAACCATAAACGTCGCTTGCACGAGAAGCTCGACCTGCTGTTGGAAACAACCCATGCCGACCTAGTGGGCGAGATGATCGAACTGCTTTTCCAACGCATGACGGAGCGTGGTGAGTAGCCCCACTTCGCCGATATTCTGGGGCATTATTGGTTCTCGAACCGTTCCATCCCAATTCACGGAAAGGGGGGCTTGCGTTGCAAACGTCCTTTGAGTACAAATGGATTTCAGCACTAGCCGAAGTGGCGGAATTGGCAGACGCGCTAGGTTCAGGACCTAGTTGGGGCAACCCAGTGGAGGTTCAAGTCCTCTCTTCGGCACTTTTTAAGTTCTTTCCAAATAAGGACTTGCGACACAATCGCGAGTCCTTTCTTTTTGCGCGGGCGCGAACGGTTTGACCGCGCTGGAGACCACCAGCGAGAAGGAGGCCAAGGAGGAGAAGGCCCGGATCCAGAAGACGCTCCGCCGGGTCAAGGAGGGAGAGACCGACGAACTGCTCGCCTATATGCTGGGCGCGGCCGCTCATTCGTTCATCTATCCGATGTTCGCCTTCGCCGCTTACACGGGGGCTCGCCGCAGTGAGATTATGCGTTCAGAGGTCGACGATTTTCGCCTTGATGAAGGCTACGTGTTGATCCGGAAAAAGAAGCGGTGCAGGGATGCCCGCACCTCGTACCGGGACATCGTGCTGCATCCGCGGCTGAAGGAGATCATGGCGGCCTACCCGGCCGGCAAGCCCTCCTCTTGAAGTTGAGCCACTGTCTCGCGGGGGATTCGCCAACGCCCGTCCTCTCCCTTGTGTGCTTTGATTCGGCCCTTATTGCACGCTTGGCGTATCGTCCATGCCCGGTATCCTGATCCATTCCAGTTGCAGGCAAGCCGCGACTCTCTGCTCCGTTCGGAAGCGTCGATCCCCGACGATTCGGGCGAGCGCTGGCGTCGCGACCGATGCGGCGTCGGGGTCACAGGCCGTGAGCGCCTCCAACGCCTAGTCGGTGGAGTCTCCCTGGGCTCCTGGCCGCTCGAGGATGGTGGCCAGAACCCGAGCAACGGCCACGGGGGCGTACGCCTGGGGGCCTTGCTATCTCATGCAGCTATTGGTAGGGTTGTGGTATTGGGCTGAATATACCCCTCTGTGTGAGGAGGCAGGGCGTATGTTGCGAACCGAAGGGTACGTATGCGTGAAGGAAGCGGCGGCGCTGCTGGGCGTTTCGCCGAATACGGTGAGGGCCTGGGGCGCTGCCGGGAAGATTCCCGAGTGCCGCCACCCGGCGAACGGCTACCGCATGTACAAGCGGGCCGACCTGGAACAGATCAACCAAGAGGTCGAGCGGTCGATCACGGCGGCTGCCGCGGCTTTGCGCAATCGAAAACCACGATAGCCCGGATTATTCATATACGTAGGGTGGGTAGAGGTCGCGTCAATCCTTGGTG
>CAZASB010000379.1:0-4487 GCA_964487655.1 uncultured Planctomycetaceae bacterium | reverse complement strand
TCGCCGTACTCGATGCCGTTGTGGACCATCTTCACGTAATGGCCGGCGCCGCGCGGGCCGATCCATTCACAGCAGGGGATATCGTTGTTCGGGCCCACTTTGGCTGAGATGGCCTGGAAGATGGGCTTGACCATGGGCCATGCGTCGGGACTTCCGCCGGGCATGATGCTCGGGCCCTTCAACGCACCCTCTTCGCCGCCCGAAACGCCAGTGCCGATGTAGAGCAGTCCCTTCGATTCGACGTATTTCGTGC
Organism: uncultured Planctomycetaceae bacterium; assembly: GCA_964487655.1. GTDB lineage: Bacteria > Planctomycetota > Planctomycetia > Pirellulales > Thermoguttaceae > PWXP01. The sequence continues at coordinate 4,234 of CAZASB010000379.1, read as the reverse complement.
GCCGCTCCGTCTCGGTGAAGTGCGTGTTGCCGCCGTCGATGATGATGTCGCCCGGTGAAAGGAGTGGGATTAGCTGTTCGATGAAATCATCGACCGGCGCGCCTGCCTTGACCATGAGCATGACCTTGCGTGGCGCCGTCAAGCTCTCGACGAGTTCAGCGATCGAGTGGGCGCCGACAAAGTTCTTCCCGGCTGCCCGGCCGGCCATGAAATCGTCCACCTTGCTCACCGTGCGGTTGAACACGGCCACGCTGTAGCCACGGCTTTCGACGTTCAGGGCAAGATTCTCGCCCATCACGGCCAACCCAATCAGTCCGAAATCGCATTTTTTGTCTGACATAATGGTCGTCCACTCCTGTTTTCTTATCGTAACATGCTTAAATGTGTGTTCAGGGAGACACGCTACGGTGCTCCACTAACGGACAGACACTTCCAGCGTTCCATGGAGACGTGACAGTACTCTCGTCACCTGCTCGGGGGTATCCTACACTCGACTCTGCGTTCTACCTACGGAAAACGCAACGCACGCAGGGGGCTCGCGAGTCTGGAATGTTTTCAGCGAAAGGCGCGGACCAATCAAGTCTTGAGAGTTTTTGAAAGTCCCCGATCTCGCTGGGTTGCATTCTAATGGGCTTTAAACCGGCAAGCAACAAGGGCCCCCGATTGAGGGGGCACCGAATAAAGGCTCTTCCGTTTCTAAGTGCATGCCACTCTAATGTAGTAGGCACACGCCGTTGTGCCGTTCCCGGGGCAAAGCAGTCTGTACCTAGAGACGGAAGAGCCCGCATAAATGGACTTTGGGCTCGTACTCTGGCAATTTCAAACCAATTGTGTATAATAGTCGTCTTCTACACCATTAATACGTCCTGCCATGATTCGTTTTGCCGGTCCACTCGATCCCAAACTTCTCACTCCCAGTGGCGATCCTCCGTTGGCAGGTTCTGCCTCGTTGGTATCGTCATCGCCGTACGGCCCCCACTTCTGGCTTGCTTATGTGGCAAATATCCTCGTAATGATTAGCATTACCATGCTATTTCGTTATGCTGATTTTATTGTTTTTTTGGGTGGGTCCGAATGGCACCTTGGCTGGATTGTAGGCGTGGGAATGGTGGGGAGTTTGGCCGTCCGTTTGGCAATGGGCCAAACGATTGACCGGTATGGCTCGCGTCTGATTTGGCTTGGATCGGTTGTATTGCTTGCTATCGTCTGTTTTGCTCACGTTGGCGTCACGACTCATGGCGGGGTGGCGATTTATTTACTGAGGCTTGCCTTCAGTTGTGCGGTTGCCGGGATTTTTGGCGCGTCGATGACGTTCGTCTCATCGCAAGTCTCGGTTATCCGCCTGGCTGAGATGTGGGGAATGCTAGGCACGGCGGGATTTCTGGGCACCATGGTCGGTCCACTGATTAGCGACTGGATGCTGGGCGCCGGAGCGGTTACACGTTCTGGGCTCAACGGGATGTTTCTTGTAGCTGGACTATTCAGCTGCAGTTCGGCCGTGTTTGCGTACTTGGCGGCTCGCGGTGAGTTGCCACGGCCCCGACGAGTCCAGCCGTCGATTTTGTATCTTTTGCGGTGCTATCATCCAGGCAGTATCCTGTTTGTTGGTGTCGTAATGGGGATTACGCTGGGCCTGCCGAACACGTTCCTTCGAACATTTGCCGCCGAGTTGACAATCCCGCGAATCGGAGTATTCTTCGGTTTCTATGCCCCCGCAGCTATCATTACCCGTATTGTTACCCGCAGGCTACCCGAAAAGTTCGGTCCCGAGCCACTTATTCCAGCGGGCCTTATTGGGCTGATGATCAGCCAACTTTTGTTTTTGATGGTCAGAGCGGAATGGCAGCTTATCTTACCGGGAATTGGGTATGGGATTTCCCATGCCATCCTGTTTCCTTGCGTGGTTGCAGCCGGCAGCCGCGCATTTCCCGATGAGCATCGTGGCGTGGGCAACCTGCTGATCCTAGCCACCTACGATCTGGGTATTCTGATTGGCGCGCCGATGGTGGGGATTGCTTTGGAGTTAGCGCGGTATCTGGGGTTTGCTTCCTATGCGTCGGTGTTCCTTGCCATGTCGATATTGTTAGGCGGTTCGGCCGTCGTATATCGACTGACGTGGCGTCGTGGGGCGCAACCCTGGGAACATCTTCGTCAGCCCCACTCGCATGCCATGCGCGCCGAAATTGACTGCGAGCGGGCCGTCGAAATGACGATTCCTGATTGACACATCCCCCGGCGCGTTTTTCCCTCGAACCCGTCTTTACACACCGCGCGGTTTCCGTAAGAATACATCCTAGCATGAATGATCTTTCCGCGGCCGGCCTCCTTCCCCGGGGCTAGGCCGTGTTTTTTCACACTCCGGCATCTGTCGGCGAGCCCTCGACGAGGCACACTATGTCTGATCGCATTCCCATGACCAGAACCGGTTACAACAAGCTCAGGGCCGACCTGGAGCACCTGAATACCGTCGAACTACCCATCATTTTGGATAGGGTTGCGACAGCGCGAGCGGAAGGCGATTTGAGTGAGAATGCCGAGTACCAGTACGGACAAGAGGCTCGTATGCTCATGGAGGCGCGCATCCGCGATCTGCGCGACCGGCTGTCTCGCGCCACACTCATCGACCCGTCGCAGATGCCGCGCGGTGAAGTGGCGTTCAGCGCTACCGTCAAACTCAAAGACCTCGACTTTGGCGACGAGGAAGAGTATACGCTTGTTGGGGCCGGCGAAGAGAATTATGACGAAGGAAAGATTCTTTTCACCAGCCCGATTGGCCAAGGACTGGCCGGGAAAAAAGTCGGGGAGAAGGTGTCCATCGAAGTACCGCAGGGAACGGTGCGATTCGAGGTCCTCGACGTCAGCTACCCGGACTGACCGCGTCTCTCATCTCGCAGTAAACTGAAAGACTTTTGGGTAGGGTCAGATGGAACGTGGTCCCTTCCGTCGGTGAACTCGTGAAGCCGACCTTACCGGCCAGATAACGCTCGCCGAAAAGCTTCATGCTATAGGCTCCGATTCCCCGGCCGCTCTCGCCCTTCGTGCTAAACGACCGCTGGAACACCTGCAATTGCACCTCCGGTGTCATGGACTCCGGATTATGCACCATGAAGGTCACGCTATCGTCGGTCGCGGCGCATCCAACGGCGACGGCGCCGCCAGGGCCCGTCGCTTCCAGCGCATTCTTGACCATGTTGCCGAGAACTCGCAGCAACAGCCGGCTATCCGACACAATGACCTCGTCCCGGCAAGACGCGAGCGCCAGGGTGCGGCCGGTAGCCGCCGTGTGGCGGCGATACTGGGCGCACAATTCGTCGAGCAGCTCGGTGGTGCGCAACGGAGTCGGTTGCACCTGGTAGTCGCCTGTCTCGGCGGCGAGGAGATCTCGTTGCGATTCGATTTCCGCGACGATCTGAGTTGTCAGGTGGGCGAGCCGTTGACGCGTTTCAGAGTAAACCGGATCGTCGTGATCCAGGAATTGCATGTATCCCTGAATGCACCCGGCCGTATTCAGCACGTCGTGAAAGAAGGTCCGTTGCAGGACGGACAATCGTTTCGCCTGGCTGATGTCCTCGACGGCCAACACGATGTAGGGGGCGTTTTCGATGGTGAACGGCGTCGCAGTTACCCGGAGGTCCAGCGGCATCGTCTCTTCATTGCGGCCGATCAGTATCCGGCATTCGTGGACAATCCGTTTTTGGGCTTGTCCACTTTCCAGAATCGCCTGAACCGCCCCACACGTCACACAGTGCTTGCCCGTACCGCAGCCGTCCGGGCCTTCGGTTGCCCAGATGCATCCCATGGCCTCGCCAGGACGCTTTCCCGGAATGCCAGGCGTGGCCGTGCCCAGGATTCCGAGCATGGCCTCGTTGGCGGCAACGATTTGCCGCCGGGCGTTGAGCACCATGACCATGTACGGCATGGCATTGAGCGTTTGGACAAGCAGCGGTACTTGTTCGAGGACTTCGGCTTCTTGGGCAACCTCTTCGAACGATTCTCTCCCCGCCAGCAGGCAGAATGCGTTCTCATCCTCCCCGAGGTACGCCGCCAGTCGCTCGTTCTCCGACGATTGCTCCACTCTTTCAATCATGTCGAGCCTCTCCCCTCATCGAACCGGTACTGATGGCCTGCGACAATTGCCACCACGCCCCCCCTGAAACAAGTAGGCCCGGCAGGATTCGAACCTGCAACCAACAGATTATGAGTCTGCTGCTCTAACCGTTGAGCTACGGGCCCA
>CAZASB010000378.1:0-4534 GCA_964487655.1 uncultured Planctomycetaceae bacterium | reverse complement strand
AAAACTTGCGCAACCCCAAATCGCCGCAACCCCAACTTTTTGACAGCCCAGGCTAATCCTTCCACGCTGCGGCACGGAGACGTTTTCCGCGACGGTGGTCGTCGATAGACCCTTGGGGTTCCTGCCTCTCTGACGCTGGTCTTATGCTGCCGGTATACCGCCTCCTGGTCTTCCGTTCGGTCTTACGCCGCCTTACAGGAACCCACTTTTTTGATATGGGCACCAGAGTATCACGCACCATACCACACTTCATGGCCTAAATAAACCCCCCGAACAAGTAGCAGGTGGTATACTTTCACTTACTTGCGGCTGCCGGCCGGGACTCTCGGGCGCAGCACCCCTGCCATTGGCCGGGGTTGTGGGTACAATGAATAAGATTGAAACTCGCCGCTCGACTAGGAGGAACGCCGTAAAGTGGATCAAGGCAACGCCCGCCCGGAACCCCAGGCACAGAACACCGACCAGGGAGCCCTGCGCCGGGCCCTAACCGCCGCACGAGTCGCCGAGGAAAACCGGGGCCGGGACGTGGTCATTCTCGACATGCGGGAGTTGACGCCCGTTTTCGATTACTTCGTCATTGCCAACGGCACCAGCCGGCGGCAGTTGCACGCCATGAGCGAGGAGATTGATCACGCCCTGGAGGACTCGCTGGGTGACCACCGGATGGGCATCGAAGGCTACAACGAAAGCCAATGGATCCTGCTCGACTATGGCGACGTGGTCATTCACCTGTTTGCGCCGGAAACTCGTCGCTATTACGCTCTCGAACAGCTTTGGGCCCAGGCGAAGCGGGTGCCATTCGAGTCGTCGGCGCCAATGCCATCGTAAGAGGTGGTGACCGCCAAGCGTTTCCCGCCCCAAGGCGGCCCGCGTAGCCGCTTTCCCTTTTTAATTGATTGCGATGAGCATTTCACAGACTCTCAAAGACCGCTTTCGCCCCGTTTTGTCCGGCCTGATTGGCGAGAGCGGCGTGGAAAAAGCCCTCGATCTGATCCGTCCGGCGCAAGACGCCCGATTCGGCGACTACCAGGCGAACATGGCCATGTCGCTTGGTAAACAGTTGGGCCGGCCGCCGCGCGAGATCGCCGCCGAGATTATCAGCAAGCTGAACCTGGACGATCTGTGCGAACCGCCCGAGGTGGCCGGGCCCGGTTTCATCAACTTGCGTATTCGCGACGAAATGCTGGCGGCCCGCCTGAAGTCGGCCGCCGGGGATGATCGGCTTGGCGTGGCGCCGGTCTCTCAAGCTCGCTCGTACCTGATGGACTATTCAGCACCCAACGTGGCCAAGCCCATGCACGTGGGGCATATTCGTTCGACCGTGATTGGCGATGCCCTCTGCCGTGTGCTGCGATTTCTCGGCCATTGCGTGACCAGCGACAACCACTTGGGCGACTGGGGCACCCAGTTCGGCATGATCCTTTATGGTTACAAGCACTTCCTGGACACCGAAGCGTATGCCATGGATCCGCTTGGCGAGTTGGCGCGTCTGTACCGGCATGTGCGAGGCCTGATGGACAGCGACGAGGCGATTGCGAAGGACGTGCTTGCCGAAACGGCCAAGTTGCACGCCGGCGACGCGGAGAACGGCCGCCTCTGGCAGGCGTTCATGCCGGTGTGCCTGGCCGAGATCGACCGAATGTACGGCCGCCTGGGCGTTCGTTTCGATCACACCCTGGGAGAGAGTTACTATCACGACCGCCTGCCGGAGCTGGTCGATGATTTGGTGACGGCCGGACTGGCGCGTCGTAGCGAGGGCGCTCTGGCCGTCTTTCTTGACGGGCAGGAGACGCCCATGCTCGTCCAGAAGCAAGACGGCGCGTTTCTGTACGCCACGACCGACCTGGCGACCGTCCGCTATCGCATGGAGACGTTCCATCCGGACGCCATTCTGTACGTAGTCGATCATCGCCAAAGTCTGCATTTCAAGCACTTGTTCGCCGTTGCCCGCATGTTGGGTTACAACGACGTGGAATTGGCCCACGTGAGTTTCGGCACGGTGCTGGGCGACGACGGCCGCCCGTTTCGCACGCGCGAAGGCGATATCGTGGGCCTCGAAAGCCTGCTGGACGAGGCCGTGCGGCGAGCCGGCGAGGTGGTTGCCGCCAGCGACGAGTCGAAGCCAGGCGGGCCGGAGCTTTCAGCCGAACAGCGGCAGCGCATTGCCGAGATCGTGGGCATTGGCGCGTTGAAGTACGCCGATCTTTCCCAAAATCGCACGAGCGACTACGTGTTCAGTTTCGACAAGATGCTGGCCATGAACGGCAACACGGGCACGTACATGCAGTATGCTTACGCCCGTATTCGTAGCATTTTCCGGAAGGGAAATGTTGACACGGTCTGTCTGCGCGGTTCAGGCAAAGCCATCCAACTCGACAGTCCGGAAGAGCGGGCCCTGGGGCTCCAGTTGCTTCGGTTGGGCGAGGCCCTTGATCAGGTTGTGGCCGACTATCGCCCGAACCAGCTTACTAGTTACTTATTCGACTTGGCCGGCCGCTTCACGACGTTCTACGAAAAGCATTCAGTCTTGAAGGCCGAGTCCGAGTCACTCCGCCGAAGCCGGCTGCTACTATGCGATCTGACCGCCCGAACCGTCAAGCAGGGTCTTGCCCTACTGGGCATCGACGTGGTCGAACAGATGTAGCTCTCGATGCCACTACCGTGTCAGCAGTGCCTTCTTTTGCTCGTTTCTTGCCAAACGAAGCGAGAACGGTTCCGCCAAGTCGCGGGTGGCCGTCTTGTCGCCACGGCGATTGAACTCGTCGAACAGCTCCCAAACTACTGGAAGCTGACGGCGTAGCCGGTCGGCTGTTTCCGGATCGAGTTGCTCGTGGCGAAGCGGAACGGGGCGATAGTCGGCCCCAGCCTGCGACCGATCCGGGCTGTACTTGTACTCGTGCGTGAACTGGCCGGAGGCACTGAGCCGCACATTGGGGTGGTTTCGGCGCGGAACCGTGATGTAGAACTCGCCCCGCGTTTGCCCCGGATATTCGCCAGGTGTCGGGTCGAGGAGATTCGCCTTCGCGAGCCAGAGATACAGCTCCCTTCCGACGTAATAGGCCGGATCGATCAGTTTGATTTCCGAAGCCAAGCAGTCGCGGTAGATATAGGCGCCGTTTTCCTGATAGTCCGCAAGCCTACGAAGCTCCTCGTGAAACACGTGGGCGTGATAGGGGAAATGGGTGCAGCCGAGGATGATAGCGCGCAGTGGCTTCGCGCCGGGCGTTTGGCGAAGGGTTTCCAAAAGCGATACCAGGTCGTATTTGAGGTAATTCGCCACGCTATTGAGTTGCAGAACGGTCGGGCGCTCGGCCGATCCCTCGAAGAGCGCCCGGTTCCGCGAGAAGTCAAATGCATATCGAGCAAGAATCGCCGAGTCGATCTGGGCGTGCGGCTGCGTGAAGGACGGTCCCTGGTAATCATTGCGAGGACCGTTTGCCTTGCCGGGAGGCACGATGAACTCCGCGACGCCGTCGATTGCGCCGGCCATGCCCAGAGAGCCCTGTTGCACGACGCCGATCTGCTGATCGCCCCCTGCCAGCTTGCGTCGCGCAATCTCGGTTGCAATTGCGCGAGGATACGCCTTGGCAAGGACCGTGGCGCGGGTCGCGAGCACGCCGACGGTTCCGCACTGGCCGTCGGCGAATAGGTCGAGAGCGCCCCGCGCGCCGGCATCGACCACGCCGACGACCGGAATGTTCAGGCCGCTCGCCTCGACGACCTTCTCAAGGTGTCCCTTTCCGTAGGCGGTGGCCGTATTACATGCGATGACAATGGCCTTCACCGGCAACTTATCGGTCGCCGGGGCCGACTCGGCATGGCGAAAATAGCGGGTGTCCAGCAGGAATTCGGCATCTTTGACCACCAAGGCTTCGAGGAAGGCGGCTCGTCCCACGTTGGGATAATTGCCGTAGGGCATGTTGGCCTGATCGGCCAGGTAGACGAAAGACTCGGTTGTGAAGTCGGCCCGCCCATCGCCTTCACGCGCGGGACGGCGGGTCGCGTTTTCAAAGGCGTCGATTGCCAGAATCGCCTCCAGGACGGCTAGCCCACCAGTGCCCGAATCGAACACCCCAATGGGATAGTCCGCCGGATCAACGTGGCGGCAGTTGCGACGTGCCTCTTGTGCAATGCGGGCAGCCTGGGCAATGAGCAATGGTGTGTCCGCCGCGTCAGACCCGCTGACTCCAGTCACGGCCATTAGTAGGCACGGCAGCACTGGCCGGGGGAAAATTGACCACATCGCAACCAATGCGCGGCAGTCTTGGCGAAGTCTCGCCAAGCAAGCTACTGCCCACGACGAAAAGAAATATGTGATCATCGAACTTTCCTTTTCGCGCGAGTCTCCAGGCGTCAAACCTCCTCTTGCGGCCTACTTTTTGGGGAGGCCGCCAGTGTTGCCAGTTTATCTTGCGACTCCATGGGTTGTCAATCCGGCCAGCCATACTTCACGCGGCCTGAACTTGCGCTTTTGAGAACGTTTGGAAGCGGAGGGTCGGGAGGGAATCGAGTTCGGCCTTGTGCTTCGTGGGCG
>CAZASB010000377.1:0-4632 GCA_964487655.1 uncultured Planctomycetaceae bacterium | reverse complement strand
CTAAGGCTGCAGCAAAGAACTGGTCGTCGTCATGGTCCGCACAAACCGGTCCATTCAGGACCGCCGGCTCGACAAACGTTCCGTGTCGAACAACAAGGTGAATGATCGGAGCCGAATCGACAGATGGATACCGCCTTTGCAGCCTCGCGATGACATCCTCGTACTCAGTCAAGATACCCGCAGTCATAAGCAACTCAATTTTGCTATCTCGCCACATATCCAGAAGCTTATCGGGCGTGCCGCCGAAGAAGACGGCGGAAACAAACACGTTTGTGTCGCATACAACCTTCACTTGGCATGCCTAGACTGCTTGACCGCTTTGGTGATATCGTGAGAGACCATCCCCGCCACCTTGGCCTGCGCCCGCGCCTGCCGGATGACGGAGTCGAACTCCCGGGGCGATGGCGGTGCTATCATCTTCAGGATCACAACATCGTCTTCTCCAAGAACAACAAACTGGGTTCCAGGCCGAAGTGACAACGACTTGCGGATCTCCTCGGGGATCACCACCTGCCCTTTCGACGACATCTTTGTTGTGGCAATGGTCTGCATTGCTTATCTCATTGGGTTTTCGTGATCTTACCTGTAAGATTATAGCCCTATTTTCATCGGATGCAAGGCCCAGCGAAAGGGGAATCGTCAACGAGGCGCCCACACACGGAGCAGCAACTCCACGTCCGACTTCCTCGCCCCCCTGCCCTGCCCCGCAGCCCCTCTGTCCCAGAGTACAGCCCTGGAGTGGCCTTTTCGAACACCCTGCTTGCGGGGTCTTGTTGCCCCATGCCCGGACTGCTATATTGGATCGCTTGCCGTGCGCGGGGGCGGAAGCTAATCCCCTGCCGCATCGGGCATTGAATGCTCCCTTTTTATGTGAGGAACGACTGCCGTGAGCGAGAATGGTGTGTTGCGGGTTGCCGTCATGGGCGGCGATGGAACCGGTCCCGAAGTGACTGCCGAGGGCGTCAAGGTCTTGAAGGCTATTGCCCAGAAGGAAAACATTGCCTACGAACTGAAGGATTTCGACTTCGGCGGCAATCGATATCTGGCCACCGGCGAGATCATCCCCGACGGCGCCCTCGACGAGCTTTCCAAGTTCAACGCCATTCTGCTGGGCGCCATCGGCCATCCGGGCGTCGCGCCAGGCATCCTCGAAAAAGGGCTGCTGCTCTCGCTGCGATTTCATTTCGACCAGTACATCAACCTGCGGCCGGTGAAGCTGTACCCCGGCGTGGAGACTCCGCTGGCCGGCAAGAAGCCGGAGGATATCGACTTCGTGGTCGTGCGCGAGAACACGGAGGACATGTACTGCGGCATCGGCGGGTTCCTCAAGAAGGGGACGGCCGACGAAGTCGCCACGCAAACGGCCATCTACACGCGCAAGGGCTGCGAGCGGTGCATCCGCTGGGCCTTCGAGTACACACGCAAACGCAATCGCCGCAAACGACTGACCCTGGTGGCCAAGACCAACGTGCTCACCTTTGGGCACGACCTCTGGTGGCGGACGTTCCAGGAGGTCGGCAAGGAATATCCGGACATCGAAAAGGACTATAACCACGTCGACGCCTGCTGCATGTGGATGATCAAGAACCCAGAATATTTCGACGTGATTGTTACGACCAACATGTTCGGCGACATCATCACCGACCTGGCCGGCATCCTCCAGGGCGGAATGGGCGTGGCCGCTGGCGGGAATATCAATCCGGAGCCGGGCGGAACAAGCATGTATGAGCCCATGGGTGGCAGCGCCCCGAAGTACACGGGCAAGGGCGTGATCAACCCGATCGCCACCATTGCCGCCGTGGCCATGATGCTGGAGCAGAGCGGTTACGAGACGGCCGGCCAGCGCGTGGCCGCCGCCATCCAAACGGTTACCGGCACGAAGATGAAGAGCCAGGCCGCCGGCAAGATGGGCTTTTCGACCAGCGAAGTGGGCGACCTGGTTTGCGAGGCATTGTGAAATAGGGTCGGAGGGGGCGGCGCCCAATCGCGGCCCGCCTCCGCCGTCAACGGGTGCGAGGCTGCGAGTCAGCAAACGGCGATTCGGAGCCTCGCGCCGACACACATGGGCTCTTCCGTTTCTAGGTGCAGACTGCTTTACCCGGTGGACGGCACAACGGCGTGTGCCTACTACATTGGAGCGGCCTGCACCTAGAAACGGAAGAGCCCACACATGGCAAGGAAATGCCACATGCCCACGATGCAAGGCCCTCCGGGCCCCATGACCGTCGTCGACGGGCGGCAGTACCTGTATTTTGCAGGCACGGGCTACCTTGGGTTGCAGGGGCGGCCCGAGGTCATCGCCGCCTCGTGCGAGGCGGCCGAGCAATACGGCGCTGGCAGCGCTACGTCGCGATCGCGGACCGGATTCGGGGATACCCCCCCTGCCCTGCTCGTCGAACAGCGGGCCGCCGAGTTCTTCCACTGCGAGACCTCGCTGTGCATTCCCTCCGGATTCCTCGGCCCGCACGTTCTGCTCGACGCGCTCCGTGAGACGTATGACGCCCTGTTCCTGGACGCACATTGCCATTCGGCTATTTCCATCGCCGCGCGCGGCGTGGGCAAGCCGATCGTACGCTTCCAACATGCCAATCCGGCCGATCTACTCGAAAAGCTGTGCCTCCACTCGCTTGGTGGCTACCGCCCGCTGATAGCGACTGACGGCGTCTTTTCAGCGACCGGCTCGCTCGCGCCGCTGGCGGAGTATTGCGATATTCTTCGCGTCTATCCTGGCGCGGCGCTGCTGGTGGACGACGCCCACGGCGTGGGCGTGCTGGGCGAGCACGGACGGGGCCTGCTGGAACACGCCGGCCTGTACGATGCCCAGGTGAACGCCCACGACGACAGCGATAAAGACGCCGGCGGTTGCGAAGACGGCCGCCGCGCCGGACCTCGCGTGTACCTATGCGCATCGCTCAGCAAGGCATTGGGCGGATATGGCGGAATCATCCCAGGTACGCGCCGGTTCACTGAATGGCTGCGTTTGCGTTCGCCCGTATACAGCGGCGCCACGCCACTTCCGCCGGCTATCGCGGCAGCCACCGCCGAAGGCATTCGCATTGCCGCTGACGAGCCTGAACTTCGCCGGCGTCTGCTAGCCAATGCGCATGCACTCAAGAGTGGGCTGCTCGGCATGGGGCTAGAGATAGACGACGGGCCCGCGCCCATCGCAGCCGTGTGCCTTGAATCGGCCCAATTGATGCAGCAGATGCAGCGCGACCTGGCAAGCAGCGGCATCCTCATCGCCTACCTTGCCCGGTACCCTGGAGTCCCGACACAAGGGGCCTTGCGCATCGCAGCATTCGCCACGCACACCGAGACGATGATCGACCGGTTGCTCGATGAGTTCCGCCACCGCCTGGACCGCCTTCGAGAATCGCCCGCGAACCTGCCTATTGCGGACTTCCGTCAGAAGACGTTACCGTAAGGCGGTTGTCCACCTTAACAACCCCCGGCTCCAGCGCAACCAGTTGGGAAATCAGCGCCCGCTGGTGTTGGCTACCAACGGTTCCTTCGAGAATGACCGAGCCGCCATCGACGCGCACGCCGACCGAGGCGTAGTCGGAAAGCATGGGCGCCCGTCGCACCGCCTGGGAGACGCTGTTGCGAAGGTCTGCCGATGAGACGGCCGGCGGAGTAAATCCCAACGTGAGCGTCGGTCGTACTGCCATAACCGTCTGCCGGCCGTAAGCCGGAGTCCGTCGCGTTTGCGACCCTGGTTGACGTACTTGCATACTTCGGGTGTTCAGCCCCTGCCCGCTCCGCCGAGTCGTTGCTCCGTCCGTTGTGCCAAATATCTGGGGCAAGTCACTTGCCTCCGCCCCCACGAATGTTCCTCGTGTACCCGTGTCACGCAGAGACTGGGATTGCTGCAAGGCAGGCACGGCAGAGGACAGACCGGAAACGCTCTGCGTAATGCTGGAACTGACAGACACAGCCGTACCACTACCGGCGGCCGATCGATTAGTTGTGCGTCCCCGAGTGGATGTTTGGGCGCTACCCTCGGCGTAGAAGACCACGACGAGCCCCAAGGCCACCAAAGCAACACTGGACATGCGGACCATATGAACCACCGCCTTACCCCCCCAACAGAGCCATTACGCAAAATAAGCCACGCATTCTTCCTTATTATATAAACCCCGCTTCCTCCTGAGAAGATCGGCAAATCCACGATGGAAAGACAAAATAAACCTGGGGGATTACGTTGACTTTGCCGATTACTTTGACAATGCCGATTCTTCCTTCGGTGTATTGGGTAATATAGGACAGATGCGAAATGTCGGTCAGCACTTCAAACTCTATTTTGCTCTCTGCTCGGAGCCATCCGGGGGCAATCATCGGTGTGCTGGCAGGCGTCTTGTTCGGCATCGTGTTGACCCCCTTCCTCCGACGGGATAGCGAGCGTTCCCCGGATTTTCCGACGGGGTCCGCACCAACTGCCGCAAAGCAGAAAGACGCGTCCTTCGATCGAGAAACTCCGAACGCCAAGGACCGCAATAACGCGGTCAACGTGACTGTATTCAACCAGTCTGCCGAAGAGACGCCGCAAGTGATGCAAGCTTCCGCGTTGGAATCCGTTACAAAACGGCCAACCGAGGCGCTTGGCAGCCAGGATTCGACGCCCCCCCCTGCCCT
>CAZASB010000376.1:0-4656 GCA_964487655.1 uncultured Planctomycetaceae bacterium | reverse complement strand
GCAGGCAGTTTTCGCCGCTAAATGCGAAGGGGACAGTCCCCCTGTGAACGGTTACCCGATGATCAACCATCGTCTCCGAAAACGCGCTCTGCCGGTCGGTTAGCCGCGTCCGCGCGTTGTTTTGCCTGCGGCGAAAACGCGCCGGCGGTGTCTGAACACGCCACCCCCGGCCCCTTTTGCCTCCGTGGCTGCATCGGGCACGTTCAAGCTTGGATCAAAGTAAAGGCATCGTGCGCACCGCAACCGTGCGGGCTTGGTGGACGCCGGCCCGGTGGTGCTTCCCCGGCGTTGGCGTCGGCACGTGCAAGCTCCGCAAACCGAGGCTTCAACTGGCGGCGTTGCAGCGTTCGGTGGTGCGTGGCTCGCCTTTCGGCGGCGCCGATTGGCAACAGCGCACCGCGAAGCAGTTAGGCCTCGAATCGACGCTTCGCCCCCGCAGCCACCCCTGGCCAAGCTCGCGCCATCTCGTGCTGCGGAAACGACCTCACGTGCGAGTAAATCAACAGATTGACGTCGACCAGGATCACCGGAAGTCTTCCCCTTCCGCCACGGCGATCGCGTCCGCCACATCGTCAATGTTGCCGACCAAACACCGCCCGAGCGAAACCGATTCGGTTTGAAAGGGCGTCGGCAACGGTTCCGCGGCGGATAGGTGCTTCAGACCCTCGCGAAGGGCCTCGTTGATGACGTCCTTCAGCCGCGCTTTTCGCATGTTCCGCACGCGCTCCAGTTGGGCGGCCACATCGTCGGCAATGGTCAGTGTCGTTCTCATACTGCAATTATACAGTACGGTGCGTTGATGTCAACAGGATGATGCATAAACATCAGACATGGCCCGAGCGTCAACCAGGCAGCGAGACCGCCCTCCTTTTCGCCCTCCCAACCTGGTGGATTTCTTCCAGCGGTCCACCATAACGAACATGAGGTGAGTGGAATCCATTTCCCAAAGGGAGCCCCGTGGATATCAAGCCTGCGAAAGGAGAGCCTGACCAACACCCGGAAGCGAGCCTTACGCGGCGGAGGGTAACCAACATCGTGATACGTAGGCAGCGATTACCGTCCATCAGTGGCGATCAGTGTTCCCGATGGCCCGCAGGAGAAGGGGGAACGCTAATCGTCGCTCATCTGCACGAATCGGGAATGGCTCCACTTGGAGCGACGTCGGTCAGGGGAAGGAGAACAGGAGGGAACGGAGGAAACAGAGAGGTGTGAAGCACGCGCAAGGTGGCGGCTTTGTACGGCGGCTTCGTATTGCGGCTGGAGCCGTGGAACATGACGAGCGGCAGCGCGGGATACAGGGAGGGATACTCAGTTAGAAGAGGGGGTCAAACAAATCACGTCTCCTTCAAGCGTTGACACCAGCAACCGACCGGTAGTCGCGGCCATGCCGTCCCAGACGGGTGGGGGCAACTCGCGGCGGGCCAGGCAACGGCCGTCGGTGACCGACAACGCTGTTAATCCGCCGTCGACGCCGGCGACGAACAATGTCTCCCCGGCCGCGACCAGGGCCGCCACCTGACCGGGCTTCGTCGGCGCCTCGAACACCGGGGCCGACCAGGCTGCCCCTTGGGCTAGACGTTGGCTTCGCCAGGCGATGCCGCCGGAACGGAACGCGGCGTACGAGGCTCCCTTGCTGTACCACTGGGCGTCGAACGTCTCGCCGTCGCCAAGATTGAAATCTCGCCGGTAGACCGACTGCTTGTCTTCCGTGACGCCCAGGAGTCGATTGTCGCGGAACACGACCAGTGGACGCCGGAACACGGCGCTGTTGACTAACTCCGGCACGTAACGGCTGGCGTACGACCAGGCGCCGCGAGGGACCATGACGCCGGAACCGCCGGTCGTCAGTCGAGCGAAGCCGCTCTTGGCGTCCACCGTCTGCCGACCCGTCTGGCGGTCGAAGAACCACCGCGACATCACCACCGAATCTCCCTCGCGGTGCATCAGGTCGAAGTCGTCGAACTCCAGCGCACTGCCGCCGTTGTAGTACTGGGTGAACGGCAACGAGTCAATACGCTCGACCCAGTGGAGTTTGCCAGTAGCCGGATCGAACGATACGACGACAATCCCGCCGTCGGCCAGCGCTTGTCGACCGGCCGCCGCGTAGGCCCGGCCGTCGACCACAAGCACACTGCCGGGCACCGGCCAGGGCGATTCAACCTGTCCGTGGGCCACGATCCGTTGTCGGCCCGGCGCGACGCGCATGCGCCAGACAAGCCGGCCGTCGTCGGCTCGAAGACAGTAGAGCCAGCCGCTCTTCGAGCCGAACAGGCACAATCCGGCGTGGATGGTCGGCGCCGTGTCGATCCGTCCGTTGGCCGTAAATCGCCATCGGGGCCGCCCTGTGTTCAGGTCGAGCGCGACGATCTGACAGGCATCGGTCCGGGCCACGTAGACGGTCGCCCCGACCACGACGGGCGCGCTGATTGGACCGTGGATGAACGGGTTGTGACGCCAGTCTTCGGCAATCGGGCCTTGGGGCCAACTGCCGAGTCGGGTGGTCCATGCCACGTCGAGCGAGGCCGACACTTCGGCCGTCGTACTGCCGCTTCGCCAAGCGTCGTGACGATAGCAAGACCAATCGGTGGCCGAGGACGGCGCGTCGCCTTCTGGTGGATCGACACCCCGTTCGACGACGAAGTTGGCCGAATTGGTCGGAGACTCGCTGGACTTCTCTTCCGCCAGCGCCGGAGCCAAGGCCGCGTAGCCGCGGAGCATGGGCCAGCAAACGCAATGCTTGGGGAACACGTAGGTCAGACCGTTGGCCGGGACGACGCCGGCGTCTCGCCCACAGGCCCCCTTCGTGATCCGGTTGGCGTCTACCTGGCCGGTCGACAGGTCGGTCAGGTCCATTTCCCCAGCGAATAGGTAACGGTCGGTGGCCACCGGCGGATAGCAATGCCCCGATCCGGCCTGGTAGGTCTTCTGCTGGCTACCGGTTCGGGCGTCGAACGCCAGGCAACTACCGCCGGCCGCCAAAACCCACAATTGCCGGCCGATGAACAATGCCCGAGCTTGCTTGTAGTGAGTCATGCCGGGCACGAAGTCATGGCTCCAGAGCACCGCGCCATCGTTGGCCGAGGCCACTAGAATCTGGTTGCCGGGCCCGTCGTTGTTGAACGTCGAGATTTCGAAGGCCAGCAGACCGTCGTGATAGACCACGCCGCGAATCTTCGACGCCCAGGCAAAATCGTTCTGTTGCCAGGCGACTTTTCCGCTATCGAGGGCAAGTCGGGTGACGACGCACGGTTGGCCGCGGTTCGGATTGCCATGGATGAAGCAGACCGCCCCATCGCCAGCCACGGCATAGCGCGGCGCGGTTGCTTCGCGGCGCCAGATCAATCGCCCGTCGTCCAAGTCGAGCGCTCGAACCGCGTGGGCGTCGAACGCCAGTACCGTGCGACCTTCGACCAGCACCGCATTGGGAGTTTTGGCTTCGGGATACTCGCGCAGCACATGGCCGTCAGCGCCGTCAAGGGCCTGCAACGCGCCGTGGGAGACGACTAGCAACCGGCGGCCCACCGCAACCGGGACCACGCTGTCCCGACGAATAGGAAATACATAGCCGCCCCGAGCGGGCGACGGCTCAATCGCGCGCTGCCAGAGCCGCAGACCGTTGAAGCCATCGCGGACCAATATGCCGGCATAGTAGTTATACCCCTCGGAGGTGACCATGTTACTGATCTCCTCGAGTGGCCCGGCCACCCAGCGTACACGGCGCGGCGGACCGACCTGCCTGTCACGCGAGACGGCGTTGCCATCGGCCGAATGACGCGAGTGTTGCCACTGGTCCATCGTGGCCGGCCAGGGTTTGCGACCCACGAGCCACGGACAGCCCGCCGTCAGCTCGCGGACGTTCTCCAAACCGGCCGCTTCGAGGGCCGCCGGAGTGATCGCGCCTGGAGCCACGCAAATAACGCCCAGCGGACGCACCACGCGAACCAACTCGTCAATCGCCGCTTTCGCGGCGTGAGACTCCTCGACAACAAGCAGGTTGACTAGGTTCTCGGCCAACGGCAAACTGTCCATGCTGGCGAGCCGGTCGACGGCGGCCAAACCGTAGAGACCTTGCGAGTCGAGCACGAGTCGGGCGGCGTCCACTGAGGTCGGATCGAGCGTGAACACCTGGACGAGCATCCGACCCGATCGCGCGAGGTCGGCTGCCAGGTCGAGTTGCTCGCACCCAAGCTGTACGCACAGTCCGGCGGACACGCCCGATACCTTCTGGAGCGATTCGCCTAGCTGTAGCATCTCGGGCTCCGCGGCGCGAATACCGAGCGCGCCAGCCGCTAACGCCAGCGAAAGGATGAGGCAGATCCATGATGGGACACGGCGAGTTTGATCGAGCACGTGGAAGTCCTTCAGACACAGTGGCGGTTTTCAGCTTCCTACCCGATTGTAGCCTACCTTCAAGTTGCCGGGCAAGGCTGCGTTGTGGTGGACCAGGAGGACCGCAAAGTCAGCCGAGTATCTGGAAGCCGACGGTTTACACACGCACGGGGTAGGAAAACAGTCACCTCCGGGCTTGTCCCGGAGGATCTGTGACTGGCCAGCTACGAACGGGCCTATTTCACCCATTGCTTCCCACCCGCCTCTGCCGCCAAGCGGCGGCAGAGGCGGGCGGGAAGCAAGAGATTTTTTGAGAAGCTACGGCTG
>CAZASB010000375.1:0-4785 GCA_964487655.1 uncultured Planctomycetaceae bacterium | reverse complement strand
CGATTATGGATACACCTTCACCGTCTTGATCGTGGTACGGAATCCGGATGTCGCCTTCTCCTGGAAATCGAGCGAAATCCGGTTCGCTCCTGTTGAAAGCGGCGGGAAGGGCCCCGCAAGCTGCCCCGAAGCCACCTCGGCGCCATCAGCGCCAACCACGCGCCACGTGGCTTGGTCGCGGCAGATGAGCCGCTGCCCCTCCAACAGTCGCACGGGGAATCGCGCCGAGGCGTCGCCAATCGTCAATACGGGCGTATCGAGGTATGCCGCCTGCTGGTCGGCTTCGCCTGCCTTTTCAAGTTTACCAAGCTGATCAACCGCGATTTCAACCTCCAGCACCGGAGCCGCTTGTCTGCCTTCGGGTACACCCGACCTGCGGACGACGCTCCATGCGTTGTCCACTCCATCGGTCGCGGCAACGACGCGCGGGATATCGTATTCACGATCGAGACGCGCCCAGTCGATTTCCGACTCGGGTCGGCAGGTTCCGAACGGCTGCCCCAGCGATACCACGGTAACTTCAGCCCGAGCGCTGAGCCCTTCCGGAGCCGTGCAGTTGAACTGCATGGCGTTGGACCCCTCGGCCAGGGCCGGCAGCGACTCCACTTGCGGCCGGAACCGAGCAATCAACTCGCCCCGTTCATCGTACAGCATGCAGTCGTCCATCCCTTCCAGCTCGATATACTGCCCTGATTGGACAGTAACCGGGAAAACCATCTTCGTTCCGGCAAGTTCCAACGACGGATTCGCCAGATCAGCTCGCTTTGTCGGCAGGGAGTGGATTGGGCTCAGCAGGATATCGACCTCGCCGCCGGCCGGAATCTCGTTGAGCAGTACGTTGACCTCGGAAATGTGTGCCCGATCCACCGCGGTCCGGTAGATTGCATGGCTTCCGCCGCCACCGTAGGGCCACACATAGTCAGTCAGCCGCTCCGAGTCGCGTTCGCGTAGCGGCAGTTCCACATAACGCCAGCCGGTGAAATCAAGGTCGATGTAATGGTCGGCAATGCAACCGTGATACTCGCGCGGCGAGCGAATCTGAATGTTCAGCAGCGCGCCGCTGCCATCGCCCTTGACCCACAAGCCCATCGCGTCGCCAGGCGCCATGCTGAAATAAGGGTGCGCGTAGGTCTTTCCCACCAGCGCCCACGCGCCGCGAGAGGTCTCCCCGACGTTCTTCGCCCGTAATCGCAGGCTGCGACCGCCAGCCTTGACGTCTTCGGTAGCCAATTCGGCCTCGGTGGTGACGCCTGCCGCGTTGCGCCGATTGTTGAGCGACTCGAGATCGGCGAAGTCGGCCAGGACGACGGCCTGCGCGTCGTCATACGGGGCCACGCCATACAGGGCCTCGATTCGCACGCGCAAGGGCTGTGTGGCAAACGGATTCACGGTGTTCCACTGCTCCGAGCCGTTTCCCATCGCGCTGACGCGATGCTTCGCCAAGTGAACCGGCGTGAGCCGCCACAGGCCCTCGGTGCTCTGACGTAAGCGGAAGTCCTTTCCCGGTTCCACCAACTGTTGCAAGGTGGATTCGTCAAAGTATCGGGCCAGGCGTATCCGCTCGTACCAGCCAAGGATGGTAAGCAGCTCTTCAATGCGGGCATTCCATGGGCGACCGGTGGCATGGACGCCCTGGATCGACATGGGCCCATCGATCGCCAGGTTCTTCACGCCGAAGTACTCCATCTCGTCCGGAAAGTGCCCGCGAGCAATGGCGGAAGGCCCGCGAGGCGCCCACCAGCCGAGTTGCGGCTCCAGCAGGTCGCTCAGCCGGAATCGCGAAGCGAGCCGAATGTGCGCATCGTGGAACTGCTTCATGGCCCACACGGGATGATCCCAAGCGCCCAGCCGCGAATGGATCCACCAACTGTTGTGGCCCCAGCAGCTTGCTTCGGTCACGCCGCCGTGGAGGCGATTGAATATCTTCCATCGCATGGTGTCGATTCCATACCGACTGCGCATGCCCTCCGAGCCGTCGAAGTAGATCATCTCCAAACCGCACTCGTTGTAGACGCGGGCGATTCGATCGGCCAGTTCATCGGCCAATGGGCTGTCCGGCTCCGGATAGAAGGCGATGTAGAACTGTTGGAGATAGTCAACCGCCGTGCCTTCCGCGTGGGCCGCCACTTCGGTCTTGAAGGCGCCCCGTTCGCAGTCCAGGAAAGCGTAGGGCGGTTCCCGCGAGATGCCCGAGTAGCGAATCAGCTCACTGCCCAAGCGCAGCGCGTTGCCGTTGCAAGAGTAGCTCCACACGATATCGTGGTCCGCGGCCGGCGCCTCGTTGACGAAAATCGTCTTGTCGTCGGCCGAAACTGGCTTGGCCAGCGTATAACTGTGTAATGCGATCAGGTCGGGCGACGGAACCGGCGTCACCCAGGGATCGTTCGGGCTAATGCAGGCAGTCAGGGTATGGGCGCCTGGCTTCAGGCCAGCCGCGCGAATGCGATCGGCCGTCGCCTTCATCTCGGCCAGTCCACCGGGGAAATAGGCCTCGCGCGGCTCGTAATGCCCCAGGGAAGACCACCAGCCATGCATGTGGATATTGGTAAAACCGCCGCGCCGGGCCAACTCAATCCACGCGTCGGTGTCCTTGGCGGCCAAATCGGCAAACAGGTACGAGCCGCGAGTTTCCTCCGCGCCCATCGACCAGGGGCCGCCCACGCGCGATTTCGGAACTGGCTCCTTCTCGGCCATCGCGCGGAGCATGGGAATCAACTGCTCTCGGGGTCCGGCGGCTAGGCCAATGCGATGCCCAACCAGGCCGTGCTCGGACGTGGTCGAGGCCCGAAATCGCGGAGCCGCGCCGTGGAATGACGTGCCGACCTCCAACGCCAGGCTGCGCAAACACACGCCCGACGTATCGTCCGAAGCGAGGCCGGCCATGCCGCCGATGTACTCCACCGGCGCCGGCGCAATCTGGAAGAACGTAAACCGCTCAGCGTCGGGCACGTCGACCGCAGTGGCCGTTACGGTGAAATACTGGTCCTCGGCTTCAATCCGAATAGCGGCGCTGCCCGCCCCTCGTGGGAAATCGGCCACCAGCAGGCCGTCCTCCAAACGCATCCGCCGCGCCTGCAAAGGCCGCCCCGACGCCCGACTGACTGCTAACACGGGATGGGGTTCGGCAAGCAGTTCCCGTCCAGTGGCCTTCTCTTTCAATGAAAGAATCGAACCGTTGTCGCCAATGCTCATCGTGGCATGGCGAGTTTCGAGGCTTAGCAGTTCTTTCGCGTCAGATGCGGCTGGTCCCAGGTCCGTGTATTCAGGTGCTTCACGTCCCGCCGGGTTGGCCAAGGTCAGCACTTCTTCCGCGCTGAGCGCCCGGCTGTAAATACGCACGTCGTCAATCAATCCGCTGTGGCAGGCTTCGCCACTCCATCGCCCAAGCTGAATGTCGCCACTGTGCCCAACCGGGTAGTCCCACGTGGCCGACCCAACCTTCTTGCCGTTGACGTACGTGGTGATTTCCGGTCGCTTGAAGACGGCCGTCAGGTGGACCCACTGTTTCATGGGTAGCTCGGACAGCAGCGGCGCGGAGGTCTCGCTCCATGCCTCGGCGGCGACTCCGTGCCGAGCGCCCGGCCGGCCCATGCGGAATGAAACGGCCTTGTCGCGTACGAAGATAAGGAACCCGCCGGGGCTCCACGTTCCGCCGGTGATGATGTTCGGATACTGGCCGGTTCCCTCCCAATACACCCAGACAGACACCGCCATCTGGTCGGCGCCGTCGAGTTGCGGCACGTGCGGAAGTATCACATGGCAATCCGTACCGGAGAACTTCAACGCCGTCCCGAACTCGCCTTTCACCCACGACACGTTGTTTAACTCCGCCTCGCCCGCCGGATCGACCGCATTGGCCGAGTACACATCCGCTCCCTCGTCAAAACGCCACCAGCCGAGCAAGCCGGGATCGGGACCATCGGCCCTCGCGGTAGGACAGAGCAAAATGAATCCGGCAATGGCAATGGCAGGCATCAGATGTCTCGCTGTCACGGCTTCTCTCCAAAGGCAGGTTGAGTGGGGATGGAATCAATGCGGGAAGACAGGGAAACGGACCTGGCAGTCTCCCAAGTGCGAAAATAGACGTTTCCTGCCTTGGGACGCCATTGTATCCGTTGCCGCCCGGGTGTGCTAGACGCGACGGAAGGTCAAATATACCAGGCCGGCAGAATCGCTGGGGCTGTCCCGGGGCATCTAACCCGTCTCATCCGACGAGCGCGAGCACGAACCACGCGGCCCCGATTGCGCACGGTGGCCTTCCTCGCGACTCCAACTTGTGTACAACAACAAGGGCGAAGCCCTGGGGACAAAACCCCACGCAAAACCAATAGCCCTGAAAGGGCGGAACTCGCGTCACGCGTGCCCCTGTATAGCGGTCCGCGCGGAACCGCGGTATAATTGCGGCACGGATTGGTTTTCCAGCCCCTGCCTATCGGGTGTCTTGTTCCCGGAGAACGCTAAATGGCCACGTTTTTCAAAGCGCGCAAACGCCGCCTTTCGGCGGCCGGTTTGGTTCTGCTCGCCTCGCTCTCGGTCCTCGGCTGCGGAAGCGGGGAAGCGGTTTACCCGGTCCAGGGGCAAATCGTCTACAGCGACGGTTCCCCGGCGAAAGACCTCAAAGGGTTCACCGTCACGTTCGAGTCAGTCGATCAAGCGGCTACGGCCGACCAAACCGGAATTGGAGGCTGGGGCGAAGTGCAAGCGGACGGAACATTCACCATCGGGACGTACAAACCGACCGACGGCGTGGTAGCCGGAAAGCACCGCGTGGCCATCTCGCCGCAG
>CAZASB010000374.1:0-4802 GCA_964487655.1 uncultured Planctomycetaceae bacterium | reverse complement strand
GCGCGCCTGCTTTGGGAGCAGGAAGTCGGAGGTTCAAATCCTCTCGCCCCGACCTACATTTCCTAACGACTTGCCCTTCTTACCGGAACCAATACTGCGTTCTGGGGTAAGGACAGATGCCACTCACTTGGTCCGGTGGCAACCGTTGCCGCCGTGCCTTTTAGTTTCTTGCGGGCTATCGGGCCCTCGTAAATCTTGATCGGTGGGGGCGCGTCCCGCCAGCCCAATCACGCCACCTTGATTCCCCAGTCCCTGCAGCTTAGACTCTTCCGTATGGGGAAGCAAATTTTCTACCCCTCGTCGTGTGCGGCACCGCTGTTTTCGGAGCTCGGACGAGTCCGGATGCCGGGAACCGGTGTCATTCCGAGAAACTCACGCAGCGAGTGACGAAGAATCTGGTCGTATGTCGCGATACGGTTGCGAACGAATAGATACTTCACCCCAGACCGACCCGCGTCGAGTCGGTGTTCAGGATGACAGCCAAAGCGGAACGCCCGAAAAACAGCAGCCCCATACACGACGCGGTAGCCCACGGATAGAGAACACCCGCTCCCCACTCCACCACGACCGTACAAAGGTGACACCCATGCACCGAATCGCGCTGTTGATCTCGCTGTTGTTGACCGCAAACTCCGCACTCGCGCAAGAGACTGCGGCAAACTGGATATGGTATCCCGAAGTCGCCTCTGGCGAATGCGTGAACCAGAGTCGCTACCTGCGTAAGGCCTTCGAGGTCCCGCAGAAGCCGGTGTCCGCTCATATTGATGTGGTGGTGGACGACCGACAAACCGTGTTCGTGAACGGTCAAGGTCCGCTGAGCGCCATGCCCCGGGATGCCGGGCCTCCCCGCTATGACCTCACTGAACTCCTGCACCCGGGGAAGAATGTGATCGCCATCGAGGCGCTGAATGTCACCGGTCCCGCGGGGATCATCGCGCGGCTCGTGATCAAGGCACCCGACGGTCAGGAGACGGTGGTCGGGTCGGATGCCACGTGGAAGGCCTCCCGGGAGGAGCAGGCCGAGTGGACCGAAGCGGCTTTCGGCGACTCGGAGTGGCTACAAGCGAAGGTTATCGGCCCGGCCTTCACGGCCCCGTGGATGCAGTTTCCCGGCTACCATGCCCTGGAGATGGCCAACGAGCAAGAACTCGCGGACTACCGGGCCTTCGAGGCGTCCGTTCTCGCCCCGCCGGAGCAGTTCGCGGGCGAACCGCGAGCGCAGCCGAAGCTGTGCCAGTACCGCGGTGTCCCCACGCTGTTCATCAACGGGGCCCCTTACCCGGTGGTTATGTACCGCGGCACCGTAGATCCTACCTTGGTCTTCGGCCGACAGCAGATCACCAACTTCAGCGACGCAGGGATCCACCTCGAGTGTCTGTACACGACCCTTCAGGGCTGTTGGAACGGCCCCGGCGACTATGACTTCTCCCAGATGGACAGCCTCATCCGCGCCTTCCTGTCTGCCGACCCAGATGCATACCTTCTATTACAGATTCGCGTCATCCCACCCGAGTGGTGGATGCAAGCTCATCCCGGCGAATGGGTCGCCTACGGCACCTCGGACGCCCTGGACGGCAAGGACGAGTGCTACCGCATCCGGCGCGCCTCCCCGGCGTCCGAGGTGTGGCTGAAGGATACTGTTGAGGCCTGGCGTGCTATTATCCGCCACATCGAAGACCAGCCCTGGGGCAAGCGCGTCATCGGCTACCACGCGGGCTACGGTATTTATTCCGAGTGGCACTACTTCGGCGGTTGGAGCGACCAGTACCCAGACACGGGCAGCGCAATGACCCGCACCTTCCGCACGTGGCTGCGCGACAAGTACGACAGTGTCGAGGCCCTGCGGCAGGCGTGGAACGATCACACGGTCACCTTCGACAACGCTGAAGTCCCGGGAGTCGAGCTGCGCAAGAACGCTGCCTTGGTGACAATTCGCGACCCTCTGGTGGAGCGCCGGGTGATCGATTACTACCACTGCCAGCAGAAGGTCGTCGCCGACGACGTCGAGGCCTTTGGGCGGGCCGCCAAGCAGGAGACCCAAGGCAATGCCGTCTACGGCATTTACTATGGCTACTTCTTCGGCGTCCGACCTCAGACCCAGGGTGGGCATCTGGAGCTGGAACGCCTGCTCAAGTCGCCGTACATCGACTACTTTGTGGCCCCGTACAGCTACGCCGACCGGCTCATGGGTCAGGACGGGAGGTTGCGCAGTCTGGCCTCGGCGATCAACGCAACGGGGAAGGTCCACATCATCGAGGCGGACATCCGCACCTACCTGCACGCCAGCAATGAGTACGGACGCACCAATACCCTCGAGGAGAGCCTCGCCGCCATCCGCCGTGAGTTCGCCACCTCGCTCATCGAGCACACGGGCTTCTGGTTCGTGGATTTTGGCCCTGACAGCCGGGGCGGATGGTTCGATCAGCCGGATATCATGGCCGAGATTGGCGCTCTACAGAGAGTGGCGAACGAGAGCGTGGCGCGGCCTGCGGAGTCTGTGGCGCAAATCGCCGTCATCTTCGACCTGGAGAGCGGCTACATGCTCGGCGACGGCGAGGGCATGTCCCAGGTCTACAAGCTCGTCGAGAATCTGACGACGGAGCTGTACCACCTGGGCGCGCCTTTCGACACCCTCTTCCTGAGCCAGTTGGAGACCGCCGACCTATCCCAGTATAAGTTGCTGATTTTCCCAAACGCTCTTCACATGACGGACGCCCAGGCGGACGTGGCGCAGGAGCTACAATCCAACGGGCACCACGCCACTGTGTTCGTATGGGCGCCCGGCCTGTGCGGCCCCGAGGGCCTATCGGTTGAGCGGGCGTCTCGGGTGACAGGGCTCGACCTGTCCCTGAACCGCCAGTGGCTGCCGGGGAGGGTCCAGGTGGAAGTCGACGCCGCGGACCTGTTGGGGGGAATCCCGTCGAGCAAGCGACACTCCATCCAACCCACGGGTTCTGTCCCCGTGGCCGACTGCGGCGACCCCGGGCACTGGCAGAATCCCCGAAGTCCCGAGCAGATGGCGAAGAGCTATGCGCTGTACGAGGTGACGCCCATCGAGCAGGGTATCACGTGGACCTTCGACACCGCCTGCCACTGGACTGACATCCACTTCGCCGGTGAGGTGCCCGAGGGCGTCGGCGTGGGCTTCGATCTGAAGTTCGCGGGCGACTGCTCCCGGCTCATGCTCCGCACCGTGGTCAAGGATGCCAACTGGGCGGAGTTCGTGACCGAGCCCGAGGTGATCCTGTCCGGCGAGTGGCGGCGGCTGAACTACCCTCTTGCTGCTTTCACCAATGCAGTGTGGTCGAAGCTGAAGCCGGAGACCATAGCGCGGCCGATCCGCGGTATGAAGTTCGTGCTGGACGGTGCCAATACCGCAGGCAAGTGCGCGCTGACCATCCGCAACCTGTCGGCGATCAGCGGCCCCGTCACATCCGAAGATAGCCGGGCATACGGCAAGGGCATTTTCACGCCAGCGCTGATCCCATCGAGGGCGCGGGGGCGAGTGCTAGGACGGCTTGAGGGTACCGACTACCCGGCTGTGGTGCTCACGGGTGAGGGCCCGGCAAGCAGTCTGTTCTCGGCGGTGCCTTTCGTCCCACGGGAGTTGCTGGCGAAGATGGTGGGCCGGTCCGGCGCGCACCGCTACATTGATGCGTCGGGCGACGTGCTTCGCGCGGACTCGCGGTACATCTGCATCCACACGAAGGACGGTGGCAAACGCGAGTTGCGGCTACCTGAGACGGAGACGATTCGCGACGCGATCACGGGGGAGATGCTGGGGGAAGGACAAACGATTCAGATGAACCTAGCGCCGAACTCGACACGCCTGCTTGAGCGCGGTGAGTGAACGGACGGCCTCCGCTGACTCGGTCGTGACGGCAACTCTCGGGCAAATGGGCTATTTCTGATTCCAACTGAAAGCAAAGTATCGACCGTGTCATCTGGAGTGAGTATTCGTGAACCCTTATCCATGACGAATATCGCAATCGAAGTTAGCAACGTCAGTGTCCTACGCGCCGGGGTTTCGATTCTCAATGATGTCAGCATGACCGTTGAAACCGGTGGGTGCTGTGCCATCCTCGGGCCAAATGGTTCGGGCAAGTCGGCGCTGATGGCCGTGCTGAGCGGGTATCTTTGGCCTACGTTGGGCACGGTCACCGTGGATGGCCATCTCTATGGAACCGTACCCCTGGCCGAGGTCCGCGGGACAATCGGTTTGATCGAGCCGTCGCGCACACCGAAGTTCAGCGAGCGGATATCAGTTTGGGACGTCGTGGCCACGGGGCTGTTCGGCACGATCGTGTTGCCAATGTATGAAAAGGTCCGCGATGACCAGCGCCGGCGCGTTGACGACGAGTTGCGCGCGGTCGGAATGTGTTCGATGGCCCACCGTGCCTACGGCGACCTTTCGTCGGGCGAGCAAATGAAGGCGTTGCTGGCCCGCGCGATGGTTGCCGACGCGCGCATCCTGCTTCTCGACGAACCGACGGTCGGACTGGATATCGGTTCGCGGGCCGCGTGCGTGGCCGTACTGGATCGTTTGCTGGAGCGAGCCGATTCACCAACGGTGATCATTGTCTCCCATCACCTCGACGAATTGCCGCGTGCGGTCAATCGCGTGGTGTTGATGAAAGACGGGCAGATCGTCGGGCAGGGCCCGCCGCAAGAGTTCCTGACCTCGGACCATCTGAGCGCCCTTTTCGATTGCCGCATCGGCGTACTCCGTAACGACGGCCGCTACGTCGCCAGTTGTCGTTAAGGCCCGCAAATGCGTTTGCGTGCCTTCCGGCCCATCCTGC
>CAZASB010000373.1:0-4814 GCA_964487655.1 uncultured Planctomycetaceae bacterium | reverse complement strand
TCTGAGCCAAGCGATTCTGAGCCAAGCGATTCCGTTGTGGCCGACGTCGCGGGAAGCGATAACTTGGAGGAGACGGTTTCCACACCCTCGGACGAAGCCCTTGCACTGTCTAATTCGTCCGATCCAAGCGTATCCGAAAAGACATCTGCCACGGCAACAGGAGTGTCCGACGAGCAGGCAGCTCCGACTCTGGAAGCGGAGGAGTTGGTCGCATCGGAACAAGCCGGACCGGCATCCGAAGGGGGCGGCATGTTCGATTTTCTCAATGGCGGAGCCTCTTCTCCGGCCGCAAGCGCGGCGGTCGATCCCGCATCGCCTGCGACAAACGGGATTGACACGCCTTTTTGGGGTGGCGCCGATGTGTCAAACACATCGAACGGAGTCGCTCCGAAGCCGCTCAGCGCCGCTCGGCCCCGACGTCGCAAAGAGAAGAGTGCGGTCAAGGAGATGGTCGGCGCGATTATTGGTGGATTCGTGGGGCTCTCCATTGGGTACTACGGCCTGAACTATTTCGGTGGCGCGCGATTCGACTTCCTGAACATCTGGCTACCGGGTGTCACCCACACGGAAAAGCACCGGAGTGGAGGGGATACTGAAAAGAACCAGGGCGATGCGGCCAACAACGCGGCCGAAACCGTCATCTATCCGGCGGACCCGAAGCCCGAGGGGGCGATCATGCGGGGGATTTCACGGTACATGGACATAAACTTCCAGCGTTTTGTGCTGGAAGGCAAGATCCGTCCCGACTCGAACGAGAAACTCGTTGCCGTGAACATTGACGGCAAAGAGCATCTGACGTCTCCCGAAGGCGGCGTTATTGAAACAACTGAAGACGTCCAGATTGGCGGCGCCAAGTTGAAGAAGGGTTTCAGGCTTCGACGACAGGACCAGTGGTGGGTGGAGCTTGGCGAAATCAAGCCCACGCCCGATCCGGCCGCAATCGCAAAGGCCGACCCGCCTGCCAAGTCCCAACCTGCCGACGAGCCCAAAGCAAAGCCCGAACCAAAGGAGAAGCTGCTCCCCGACGGGTACATTGGCCCTAAGAATCGGCCGTCGTACACCATGGCTCAGTTGGGACAGGCGTTGAAAGGCGCCCATGTCGAGATGAAGGAACTCAAGGAGCACGACGAACTGACCGATTCGCTGTACGAGAAGCTCTGCCAACTGGCCGAACGTCTCACGTTCATTGACGTCGAGCCGGAAGCGGCAGGCCTGTTCGACCGACAGTTGGCGGTTGAAACCATGCTGGAGAGCTATGCCCTCCGCGACGGCCGCGTTGAAGAAATCGCTCTTCGGGCGTCGGCACGCCTCGACGACCTCGACACGGCCGATGGCGGCATTGTGCTGGCCGGTAAGGCAGGCCGCGTGGTCGCTCGCGACGGACTCTATGGAACCATGCTTGTCCTGCCTGGTGGGCAGGCAGCCTACAATGTTCTGAGCGATCAGCCGTTGGGCGTTGAAGAGGGCAATTCAATCCTCGTCGTCGGTGTTGCCGTAACCGAGCCAAGCGAAAATCTGATCGGTTATTCCGGCAGCAAACCAGTCGTAATCTGGGCCGCAATGGCAATTACGCTCCCCGTGTCTGTTGATATCCCCGAAGAACCGATGGCGGAAGAAG
The DNA here is from genome assembly GCA_964487655.1 of uncultured Planctomycetaceae bacterium. Taxonomy (GTDB): domain Bacteria; phylum Planctomycetota; class Planctomycetia; order Pirellulales; family Thermoguttaceae; genus PWXP01. The sequence continues at coordinate 3,196 of CAZASB010000373.1, read as the reverse complement.
CTCCCGTGAAGGAGCCTGCCGCTGACGAGGCGCCGGCCAAGGAGGAACCTGTCACGGAGCCCGTCGCTGAAGAAACGCCGGCCAAGGAGGAACCTGTCAAGGAGCCCGCCGCTGAAGAAACGCCGGCCAAGGGAGAGCCTGCCAAGGAGCCTGTCGCTGAAGAAACGCCGGCCAAGGGGGAGCCTGTCGCTGAAGAAACGCCGGCCAAGGGGGAGCCTGCCAAGGAGCCTGTCGCTGAAGAAACGCCGGCCAAGGAGGAACCTGTCAAGGAGCCTGCCGCTGAAGATACACCGACCATGGAGGAACCTGCCAAGGAGCCCGCCACTGAAGATACACCGGCCAAGGAGGAACCTGCCAAGGAGCCCAAGGCGGAAGAAGCGGCCGACGAGGAACCGATGGTGGAAGAAACTCCTGCGAAAGAAGCAGCGGTCGAGGAAACACCACCCGACAAGGTTCCCGCCAAGGAGCCAGCGACGGTTGAATAGCGCGTTTACTCCAGGCGCTAATAGAGCGAACTGGGGCGACGGGTGAGCGTATCGGTAGGTTCGGAGTTCCCGGTGCCGGGAAGCACCAGTTGCGTGCCCGGTCTTAGGTGATTGAAGCTCTCGCCAATCACTTCGCGATTGAGCTTGTAGATCTCGTGCCATCGAGACGCATCCCCCAATTCATAGCGAGCAATCCGATACAGCGAGTCGCCTTCGGCCACCGTGTAGGTCGCATTGTCGCCGTGCTGGCCGACGCGTGAGATCGTTGTATGATGCCGTGCTACATAGCGGTGCTCCGGCTTCGGACACAGCGCTGCGTGCTTCTGCTCCAGTTCGGCAACATCGGGTGTGGCGATGACTTGGCCAACCTGCAATTGATTCTGATTCGCCACCTTGCCGCCGTTGTACTCGGCAAGCGCTCGGAAGTAGGCACCGGTTCCATATAACTTCTCCGAGATTGTCCAGAAACTATCGTTGGGCTGCACCTCGTAGCTGCCGTCGCTACGTCGTCCAGCGGCCGGATCGGACTGTGGCAGGCCGCCTGCATTGCCCATCGGCTGGGCTGCGTACGTAGCGCCAAGGTCTTGTCGAGGCATGTAGGTGGGCTGGCCGGCCGGGTTGCTGTCGGACCCTTGTCCGCTTCCGGCCGTGGTTGTATTGAATCGGCCTCCTCGCGAAGGATCGTACGATTGTACTCCAGCGACTGCTTCTCCTGCCGACGCATAACCGGCCGAAGCATCGCCTGCGGATACGTCGGCTGGCGGCGGAGCAGGATATGCGTTACCGGAGCGTCCGTGGGGGTCATTGGGCGACGGCGGAGGCATATACGAGAGTCCCGAACCGGCTTCCGAGGTGCCCACGGTTTCCGAGTTCGCATCTTGGATCGCCAATTGTCGCCATGGCGCCGCGCCGCTGGCGGGCGGTTCTGGGTGCTCAGGCGCTAAGACGATTGGTTTCTTGGAAGTGGCCGGTTTCGCGGTAGACGGGGAGGACGCAGGCTTGCCCGCTGTCGCCAGAGGGTTGGACGAAACGGCAACGCCAGGCTGGACCGACACTGCGGATTCCGCGTTGGCCGTGTCCGGTTCTTCGACCGCGAAGTCGGGGTCCGTATTGCCGCCGAGCGATGCGACTCGCACCCCGACGATCACGCCCAGAACGGCCAACAGGCCGAGAATCACCGCCACGCCAATCTTGGCTTCCTTGCCCATGCCAAAGCTCTCCTTAGCTTGTTACTCAGTGCGATAGCCCACCCTATGTACGAGCCTTCGCGAACTCTAACCTCGCCCAATCCTCCAGCGAGAGATAAAGCCGACGGATTGTTACCGAAAATCCCCAATCCGAGCAAGACCTATTTCAACAAACCGATCAAACTCTTAAACCGGGGCAAACTAACCGCCCTGAATTGAGTACTATCGCAAACAGCGAGTGTTTCTGCAGGACTCGTGCAAGCGGCCCCCCGCCTGAAGCCTTGATCAGTCGCCATAAATGGGCGAGTAGGCATCCGACTCCTTCAGTTACGACCTTCGGTTCTCCGCAATGTTGCGGTAAGATCCGCTGTCTCTACATTCTCGCGGGGGATGAAGGAAGATGGTGCATCAATAGGGGCCTCAAGCACGGACTGTACCTGTGCGGGAATCGGGAATCTCCATCAGTAAGGTTGCAGAGCGGGTGCGTTTTGACTAGGCTAACGAACAGAGAAATCCAAATATCGCTTGGTTGGACGCGAGCGAACCGGTCTTCATCACAGTGGAGGGACGTCTCATGGTAGAGCCAGATTGTTCGGTCACTATCCCAGAGACAATCATGAAAGCACCCAAGATCACGCGGCGCAAGTTCACGCGTGGCGCGGCGTTGGCGGCAGCCGGTGTGGGCGCGTGCCTGAAGGCGGCGGCCGATGAGCCTCGCGCGGGTATGAGCATCACGGTTCTCGGCGACTCGACGTGCATTCCCGACGTCGGTCACGAAGCGGCCTGTTTGCTGATCGACGGGAAGCACCTCGTCGATACCGGATGGTGCGCGGCGCTGAAGATGCGGCAGTATGGGTTCGATCCTCGGTCGCTCGAGTCCATCATCCTGACGCACTTCCACCAGGACCATTACATCGGCTTGCCGCAACTGTTGTTTTTCGTCGGCCTACGCAAGCGCCAAGGGCCGCCGCTAAAGATTATCGGCCCGGACGCGCACCTGGAAAAGATCGTCAACTTGGCCGTCGAGTTCCTGCAAACTCCACGCTTTCCGGAGATCGAGGCAAATTACGAACTAGTGCCCATCAAGGCTGGCGACCGGTTCGCCGTATCCGACCTGCAATTCGAAACGATGGCGGCCAGGCATGTTTCCGGCAAGAATGTCCCGGAGCAGGCGATGGTCTACAAGGTCGTGAACGAACGGAATGGAGCATGTGCCGTTCTGACCGGCGATACGTCGTACCACCCGCCCATCGCCGAGTTCGCAAAGGGGGTGCCGCTGTTGGTTCACGATGGCGCTCACACGGCGGCTAGGGATGCGGCCACCGTGGCGAAACAGGCCGGCGTCGGACGACTGGTTTTGATCCATTATTCTCAAGCGCGTGCCGACAGGATCCTGTCCGAGGCCCAGGCCGTTTTCCCCAATACGGAATTGGCCAGAGAGGGAAGTACCCTGAACGTCCCAGTAGCATGATGTTCGCCGAAAGCCCCTTCTTCTCGCGATCAGTAATCACGCCACGGTCGTGG
>CAZASB010000372.1:0-4827 GCA_964487655.1 uncultured Planctomycetaceae bacterium | reverse complement strand
AGAGGCGCCGGTCGGATTCGAACCGACGATGGCGGATTTGCAATCCGCTGCCTTAGCCACTTGGCTACGGCGCCCGAAAAACGTCACTTTAAGACATCGGCACAATCGCGTCAATACCTGCGGCTTCCCGTTCCTTTTTTGGAGCGGTCATCTCGGCACGCCGATATTGTGGACCATTGGGGGAACATCCCCCTAATGAAAGGGGTTTTGGCGTCGATAGCGTGAGCGCCCGCCGCTGGATAGCATTCTCAGGAAGTCGAATCGCACGCTGGCGCCAATATCATGAAAAGGTTCATCCATTTGATAGTTGACTAGATGCACAAGACGTCGGCCGAGTCACTCCAACTAATGCTTTTAGACCTTCGTCACTTCTGCCCGAGCAGCGACTCGTACGAGCGGCTTTCCGTCTGGCTGGGCGTGATTCGGGCACCGGTCTGCTCGTTCTGCACCCACATGTGGCGGAAGCTGAACCAGGCGCCGTTGTTCGTGCCGTCGGCCCGAACGATCATGGGAATGCGGTTGCCCTCCTCGCGTGGGCCCTCGACCACCTTCTTTGCCCAGCCGTCGTCCATCGACGTGAACAGGTGGAGTGAAGATCGGTCGGCATTCGAGAAGACCACGTCGTCGCGGCCGTCCTCGTCGATATCAACGAAACGCAGGCCGGCGTCGCGCCCTTGGTCATCGACGATGGCCGTTCCGGCCGGCAGCGCGAAGGGCAGTCTTGTCCAACCCTCCTGACCGGCCCAGTGGAACACGGCCTGCTGTTGGGTACCGCCAACGATTAGTTCGCAAATGCCGTCGCCATCCAAGTCGCGCAGACGCGCGCCGGTATCTCGGCCGGCAGCCGACGTAAGCAACGGGCCGTCGAGTTCCAACCCCTTCAGCCCGCTGGACGCTTCGACCCACTTTGCCCCGTCGAAATGCCACAGCCCGGCCGAAGTTTCGTTGCGCACCAGCACACTGGCATATCCATTGGGCTGAAGCACGCCGAACCGGACACCTGCGTCGCGACGACTTCCTTCGGCGTCCACCGAAACGATGGGCACGGGAAAATCGCTGACGATCCAGGTGTTCGTCTCGGGTGACCAGATGCGCGTTTGGCGGATATTCTCGTTGCCGATGACCACGTCCATGAAGCCGTCATTGTTCACGTCGAGAACGCGCACGCCATTGTCGCCACCGCACTCCGCGCGAAGCGGTTGCCCGCCCAGTAGGTTCTTGACAAGCCGGTCGTTCGCCTCGCGAAAGTTGAGGAACATGACCTTCCGGCCATACTGTCCAACCGCATGGTCGATCAGCTCAATCACCTGATCGTTGCGAATCCACACACCAGCATGATGAGTGAGCACGTAGATGCCCTGCTTGCTTGCCACCGTGTCGATGGCCGCCTTCATGTCGGCAATGGTGACGGGATGATGAGGTTTTTGTAGGTTGTGGCCTTGCCAGTCATCTGGAATGGTCGACGGCATCTCCCAGCACAGGCGGGCGATTACATACGGGTAGGGATAGTTTTCCACGTAGTTGATAAACCCTCGGTCGCGTGGCACGTACTTTTCGAACCGCGACTTCCCACCTTCGCCGGAAACGATTTCTTGCGGCAGGCTCGGATCGGCGGGCGTTTGCAGTACGAACACCGAGGAATCCATTCTCAGAAAGTTCCCCTCTGGCGTGGTCTTGCCAAATATCTCGGTGAAAAAACGCGGACTGATCGAGTTCATCGAGTCGCAGCAGGGCATGCGAAACGCAACCGAATGGGCACCCGGCAATCGGGACATCTGGTCGACGCACTGATCGTAGGTCGTCTTGGCGCGGACGAAGTCGTCTTTTTGCAGGCAGGGACACGGATGATCGAGCGTGTGCGCCTCAATGCTCACACCTTCCTTCTGCCACTTCTGCAAAAGCGGGTGCGCCAAGTCGAGCCGATTGCCCATGCAGCTTGCCGGTGCGCGGCCGTCGATTTGCTTGAGTCGTTCGAGGGTCGGCCGGAGAAACGCCTCGAACCGATCCGGATCGCGAAGATCGTCGATGGAGAGAACGACCGCCAGTTCCACCCCTTCCTCTCCGACCCACTGAGGCGTGGTGAGCTTGGCCGTATCCAAACCAACGTAGTACGGATTTGCGAACTCATCGAGATAGGTGAGCCGGTTGCCCGGAGTGTCTGCAGCCGCGGTTAGTGTACTGCCAAGGAGGACTGCCAGAAAGGTATATCGCATGATCATTAGGAAGGCTCTCCAGGGGGGGGGTAGGGATGCTTGAAAATCCATGGTCACTTCACATGGCTCATGGCATTATACCGGGAAAACCGCGCAATGGCAAGCTTGTCTAAGGATACATCCTCGCGTTGCCTTTTGCTATAATGGTCCTGATATCAGCTTCGACCGAAAGGACAACGCAAATGATTTACCGACGACAAGACCTGTTTGGCGTGCTGTTGGCCCTTACCGGGCTGTTGGGATCAAGTGCAGGGGCCGCTGATGCGGCGACCCTCTTTGTGGCCACCAACGGCAACGACAACTGGTCGGGCAAGCTGGCCGAACCGAACGCCGAGCGGAGCGACGGGCCGCTGGCCACGCTGACCGCCGCGCGCGATGCCGTTCGCAAGCTCAAAGTCGCCGGCCCGCTCACCGAGCCGATCAGCGTGCGGATTCGCGGCGGCGTCTACTACATGACCGAGACGCTCGTCTTCGACGCTACCGACTCCGGCACCGACGGCGCGACTATCTCGTACGAGGCCTATCCGGGCGAAAAGCCGGAACTGGTCGGCGGCCGGCGTATCGAAGGACTCCAGTCTGCCGAGGGAGGTGTGCTATCGGTCCACCTGCCGACGGTTGAAGCGGGTGAGTGGAACTTCCGCCAACTGTTCGTCAACGGCCGGCGACAGGTGCGCGCCCGCTATCCCAACGTCGACTCCGAGGATCCGATCCGTCGAGGATTCCTGTACGTGACAAGCAGCCAGGGCGGCTTCGGCCTGTCGGTTAACAACATCCACAATACGGGCGACTGGACGGAATATCACGTGCAAGTCCCTGCCGACGGAGAGTACGTCTTCTGGATGTACTATGGCGCTCTGAACGCGTCCTTCGGACGGACGGACATGGCCGGACGAACGACGCTGAGCGTCGACGGCGGCGAACCGATTCCACTGGTCGATCTTACCGATACGCCAAGCTGGACCGCCTCGCGCTGGGCCCGGGCTGCCACGGTGTACTTGAAGCAAGGCGAGCGAATGCTGCGATGGCGAAATGCGCGGGGCGGCGGAATTACCTTGGATGCCTTTGCTCTGTGCGATGACCCGGCCTGGAAGCCCTCCGGTACGAAACCGGACGGCGCGGCTGCCGGGAAGCACATGCTCATCTTCCAGGCCGAGAACTTCGCGGCCTCGCACGGCCGACAATTGAGCGTTGGCGGCACGGGCGGCTCGCTCACCGGGTTCCACTATGCGCCCGGCGAGTTCAAACCCTCGTGGACCGTCGCTCCAGACGCCGAGTTGCACATCTTTCAGTCTGGTTCCTGCCGCGCGTTTAAGGAAATACTCTCGATAGAAGCTATCGACGAATCGACCCGCGCCGTTACCGTGGGTGGTCCCGAGGCCGTGGCCGGCTTGCGCGTCGGCGACCGCTACTTCGTGGAGAACCTGTTCGAGGAACTCGATGCCCCGGGAGAATGGTATCTCAACCGCGCAACGGGTGTCTTGTCGTTCGTCCCGCACGGCGACTTCACCAAGGACTGCGAAGTGGTGGCCCCCGTCGTGAGTCGCATCATCGAAGTGACTGGCGCAAGCCGCCTGCGTTTCGCCGGCCTACTGTTGCGCAACGGCGACTATACGCCCCAGGACGGCTGCGGCGGGTACGGAATGGGCAATAACGGAACGGTGTACCTTGGCGAGGCTCAACACTGCGCCATCGAGGATTGCGCCTTCACCAATATCGGCCGATACGCCGTATGTATCAGTGGTGGCGGCGACAACGCGGTGCGGCGCAGCGAGATTTCCCACGGCGCGCAAGGTGGCGTGTTGATCCTCGACAGCGCCCGCAACGAGGTGGCTGACAATCACATCGAGCACTGCGGGGCCATTTACAAGCACATCGGCGGTGTTGTGCTGCAAGGCAAGGGGACCGACGACAACCGCGTCGCTTGCAACCACATCCACCACATGTCCCGCTACGGCATCACGATGAAGAACGCCGGCCTGCGCAACATAATCGAGCACAATCGAGTACTGTGGACCAACCTCGAAACATTCGACACCGGCGCGATCGAGGTGACCCAGCAGAACCGCGAACTACAAAGCGGCAGCGTCATCCGCAACAACATCGTCGGCGACAGTGTTGGCTGGTACGCCCAGGGCCCCGATAAAGACGTGTACATGTCGTGGGGCATCTACCTCGATTCCTTCGCTGGTGGATACACGGTGGCCAACAATATCACCTATCGCAATTCCCACGGCGGCATCATGCTGCAGGGCGGCAAGGGGAATACGGTTGTCAACAACATCTTTGTTGACAGCATGGTGGCCCAGGGCTACTTTCCGAACTTCCAAGACAACTCGACCGGGCAAACGCTCAGCCACAATATCTTCTACTACACGGACCCCGAGGCCATCCTCATTGCTGGCGGCAATCTGACCCCCGACGTGATCCGAGCCGACCATAACCTGTATTTCTGTCCCGGCATGGAGACGCCGCGCATGCGGGTTCGGGGCATCGCGTCGTTTGCCGAGTGGCAAGAGCGAGGGTTTGATCGTAACTCGGTCATCGCCGATCCGCGATTCCAGGAACCGTCCAAGGACGATTACTCGCTACAGCCCGACTCGCCCGCCTTTGACCT
>CAZASB010000371.1:0-4834 GCA_964487655.1 uncultured Planctomycetaceae bacterium | reverse complement strand
ACGCCCGTGTCCATCATCGCCCTGCTAGCCACGCTGGTGCTGCTGTTCAGCTTCAAGGGGGAAACGATCGTCGCCAACCCGCTGACCATCCTGTGGATTGCCATACCGCTGTTCATCCAGACCGTGCTGATCTTCGCTATCACGTATGGATTGGCCAAACTGCTGCGGTTCACTTACGAGGACGCCGCGCCTTCGGCCATGATCGGCGCGTCGAACCATTTTGAGGTGGCCATTGCCACGGCCACCATGCTTTACGGCCTGTCGAGCGGCGCCGCGCTGGCCACGGTGGTGGGCGTGCTGATTGAAGTGCCCGTCATGCTCATGCTCGTGAAGGTGTGCCTGCGAACCGAGAACTGGTTCCCACACGCGGCGGCCGGAACCGAAACGGTTTGACCGTGCCACGGAAACGGCACGCAAGGACCGTCCACGGCCCCAAACTCCGCCACATAATGCCCGAACGCAACGATCACGGAAGTTTCTTTCGGGAGCCCAATACAATTCGCATCCGTCAGGAACGACCATGTCACACACAAGTACAAGCGGAAAGCGAAGGATTCTCTTTCTGTGTACGGGCAATTCGTGCCGCAGCCAGATGGCCGAGGGTTGGGCAAGGGCACTGAAGGGCGACGTCATCGAAGCCTACTCGGCCGGCATCGAAACGCACGGCCTGAACCCCAGCGCGGTGGCGGTCATGACCGAGGCGGGGGTCGATATCTCGGCGCACGCGTCGAAGCGAGTGGACGATCTGGCGGACATTCCCTTCGATTATGTGGTGACCGTTTGCGGCCACGCGAACGAGACGTGTCCCATCTGGCTGGGAAGCAAGGCGAAGGTCGTACACGTGGGTTTTGACGATCCGCCGAAGCTTGCCGGGGAACTGGCGGCGAATGGGGCGGACGAGACGGCACAGCTCGATTGCTACCGCCGCGTGCGGGATGAAATCAAGGCGTTTGTAACGAAGCTGCCCAAGGCACTCGAGAACTAGATGGCCCAGCGCGATGATGCTTGGCCCATCTTGTGTAACCGTCCACGCGAAGTGCTCGGTGAACGGTTGGGGACTCAGTACTTGGTACTCAGTACTTGGTGGCGGAGATTCTCCACGTTGCCGAGCAGGAAAAGGACGACGCGCTCGTTGTCATGGGCAGCCAGGAACGAGGATTTCTTGTCGAAGTGGTATGGATCGCAACCTTGCGAAATGGTAGCAAAGCCGGACTTCGCGTCGCGTGGATTTGCGTCTTTTTCGAGTTCGGATGAAGATGCGCGCGATGCCCCCGGCTTGCCCGGGCGCCGCGGAAGTCGGCGCTGGCGAGACGGCGATTGAGCATTTGTTTTGCCTTTCTGGGCTGCGTGATAGTTGGATACCGCGACCAAGAAACCAATACTCACCGCTGCATCAGCGCGAACACACCCCAGCCCAAGTATTCACGCGTGTAGGCAGCGTGACGCTCGGGTTCCGAGGTCAGTTGGGCTCGAACCTGTTCGGCCAACTCGTCGTCGGAGTCGAAACGGGGACGCAGCTAGTTTCAGGAGTCGTTCGTCATGTAGCGACCTTCGCCGCGCAGCGTGTGGAGTAGCCCAAGTTGTAACCGTTCACGGAGCGGCGCAGGCAGTTTTCGCCGCTAAATGCGAGGGGGACAGTCCCATTTTCGCGGCGGAAACGGTGGATCATTGGGAAAGAACGCCCTTTGTGCCGCGAAAATTGGGACAGTCCCCCTGTGAACGGTTGCCCCAAGTTCCTTTGCCTGCTCTCGTCTTGCCACCCGCCCGCGCCAAAACTAGCTGCGTCACCGTTTCGATGCCCGGTCACGGAGCCCATTGCACGACCATGGAGTTGGTTGCCACGGATGGAACACGGAAGAAACACGGACGAACAAACCACGAAATACACGAACCACACGAAAGGAAACAGCAATCCGTTTCCTCCGCCGTCCAGCCACTTGACACTCCGAGCCTGCATCTCTCTTTTCGTGTGTTTCGTGTCTTTCGTGGTTCAGGCTTGTCTGTCGGGGCGTTGCCCCGCTTGTTGTCCACAGGCAAAGCGCATCACCTGTCCTTGCGCCTTGTCCCAAGACGGTAGCGATCAAGTCGCCCCAATAGCGTCGTACACTTTTCTCGCCGAACGTTAAGGTTTCCATCCCGCCAGGCTGCCTTCTACCCCGACCATCGGCCGGCGCGTCGGTGCTGCTCAGGACCGTCGCGATTGCCGGCTCGCGGCGCAGGCCGGGCACAGTGGCTGGACGTCGTCGTTGGTGAAAACGGCTGTAAAGGTCCCCTCGCCGCAACCGGAGCACGCCAGCGGATCGAACTGTTTCCGCAGTGGATTCCAGTAGACCGTGTGGATCCGGTGGGCCTGCTTGCGGAAGACCGATAGCTCGACGGCCGGCACGGGCACCTCGGTCCGCACCAGGACCACCGGCCGCAAGGTCGCCGTGACGGCATAGCGCTTGTCCAACTCGCTGAGCTTCCGCCGCAGCTCCAACTCGACGGCCCGCTTAGTCGCCGCAACCTTTTCGGGGTCGGGCGCGACGTGGCTGCGCGGCTTCTTCTTGCCCGCCTCGCGCGACAGCGCATCGTAATAGTCGCGAAGCCGCTTGCGGTCGCGCTCCAGTCGGGCGTCCATCCGCTGGAGGAACCCCGCGCCCGACGCCAGCAACCGCCGGCGCGCGAGGTATACCGCTCGGGCATACGTCGAAGGGGCCGACGCCCGCCCGCCTGCCTGCGGCTGAAGTTCCCAGAGGCCCAGCGGGTCGGGGATGTCGACCAGGACGCCCGACGCCGCGCTGAGCGAGAACCGATCGCACGTCTCCCAGCAGTCCTCCGAGGCCATCGCGGCGTGAAACCACCAGGTGTGGTACTCGATAGCCGTCTCGCTCAACTTGTGGATCTTGACCTTGGCGTTGGGCCAGGCGAACGTCCGCGCCAGGGCCTCGTCCAGATTCTTGCGCTTCAGATACAGATCGCGCACGCGGAAGATGCCGACCCGCGGTTCGGCCTCCAGAAGCTGCCCGGCCCACTGGAGAAAATCGCCGGCCAGGTTGATGGCCAGCCCCTCGCCGGCCGCCTCGGGCCCCACGGTCACCACGTCGGCATCGACGGCGGCCGCCTCGGCCACTTCTTCCGGCAGCAGGGCCGTTCCCTCGCGGCCGGCGTCGGGCCAATCGACCACCGCCCCGCGCCGCTCCAGCAGCGTCGTGGCGAAGTCGTGAATCTGTTGCTGCACCGGGACCGTCATTGATACTCCTCGCCGAACAGGGCCTCGTCCAGTTGCTTCGCCCGCAGGTACTCCTCCTGGGCATCCAGCAGCGAACGGCCGAGGTGGTCGAACGACTGCTCCAGGTCGCCGGCGTCGTGCGAGCGGAGCCACAGGTCGAAGACCAGCGACTCGAACTCCTCGCCCCCTTGCAGGTTGCCCAGGATCGAGCCCACCTCGCCGACGACCAGCTCGAACATGCGGATCTTCTCCTCGAGCAGGTCCAGGATACGGGCTTCCAGCGAACCGGCCGTGCAGAGGTTGAAGATGAATACGTCGCGGGTCTGCCCGATGCGGTGGATCCGCCCGACGCGCTGCTCGATCTGCATGGGGTTCCACGGCAGATCGAAGTTGACCAGCGTGTTGGCGAACTGCAGGTTGCGGCCCTCGCCCCCCGACTCGGAGCAGAGCATGACCGGCACTTGGTCGCGGAAGGCGGCCACGGCGGCGTCCTTGCCGGCTTCGGATTCCGCCCCCGAGTAGGTGACGAACCGGAAACCTTCGTCGGTCAGCAAGGCCTGCAGGTGCGCCAGCGTCCGCCGGAAGGTGGCGAAGACCAGCACCTTCTCGCCGCGGCTTTGGCGCAGCAACTCGACCAGCCGCTCGTCCTTGGCCGCGCGTCGAATACTCCGGGCCATGTCGATCAAGGGGCGGGCCTCGGGGTCGGCCCCGGCGATATTCTCCAGCGATTGGGCCAGCGCGCCGGCGTGGCTGCCGGCGGCCAGAAGCAGTGTGGCCAACTGTCGGCGGCCCAGCGGCGGCAGTCCGCTGCCGCCGGGCGCGGCCGCCTGCGAGGCGACCGCCGCGGCGTCCGCGTCGTCAGTGTTCTTGGCCGCCGACTCGACCTTGGCGGCGTCCTCGCCATGCCGGTTGGCGTGGATGCCGCCCACCTTGGCCAACGGGGCCCGGCGCCGGCGAAGGTAGGCGTCCAGAAGGCGGTACAGGGCCGCCTCTTCGCCGTGGGGTTGGGCCAGAATCGTCTGTGCGTAGCGCGCCGGAAGATCCATCTGCACCAGGCTCCGCGTGTTGCGCACCATCACCTCGCCCAGCAGCGACCGCAGCCGCTCGCGGTTCCGCGGATCGCGCGGGTTGCCGCGGCGGACGTACTGCCGCTTGAAGTCGGTCTCGGTCTTCAGATGGCCCGGCTCCAGCAGCGTCAGCAGGTTGTACAGTTCCAGCAGGTTGTTCTGCACGGGCGTGGCCGTCAGCAGGAACAGATGACGCCGCTTCAGGGCATTGATCAACCGCCAGTTCTGCGTCGCGCGGTTCTTGCAGTGGTGCGCCTCGTCGACGATAACCAGATCCCAGGGGGCCTCGGTCACCGCGGCAGCACGCTTCCGCCCCTTGGCGAACGACAGCGAGGCCAGCACGCGGTCGTTTTGCCGCCAGTACTCGGGCCGATCGGCCGTGCCGGTCCGCGGCGGAACGGAGAACTCCAAGTGGAACTTCAACCACAGCTCCTCGCGCCACTGCGAGACCAAGGCGGTTGGGACCAGGATGAGCACCCGGCGGGCCAGCCCGCGCAACAAGTACTCGCGCAGCAGCAGGCAGGCCTCGATCGTCTTGCCCAGGCCCACCTCGTCG
>CAZASB010000370.1:0-4839 GCA_964487655.1 uncultured Planctomycetaceae bacterium | reverse complement strand
GAGGAGTTGAAATCCATTCCGCCGGGAGAGAAATATCCGGAAGGACTTTCGGTGACCCGCTCTCTGATCCCGGCGAAGTACGCACTCGTGGCATCGTCGCCGCTCACCGTGGAGGTGACGGCGGCGGGACCAAACCATTTTGATCTGGAGCTGACTGATTGACCCCGAGCGTCGGGCGGATCGTACTGCCACGATCACCCGAGGAGCAAACGATGAATCGAAAAGTCGCAATCCGGCGTTCACAAACCGCTTTCACGTTGGTGGAGCTTCTGGTCGTCATTACGATCATCGGCATTCTGATTGGGCTGTTGCTGCCGGCCGTGCAGGCGGCGCGCGAGGCGGCGCGTCGAATGCAGTGCGGCAACAACCTCAAGCAAATCGGCTTGGCGGTGCATAATTATCATCAAACCTGGCAGCAGTTTCCGCCAGGCGGTCCCGGCACGGGCATCCATCCGAACACCGACGGTTACCAGATCAGCGCCTGGGTGCGTATTCTTCCCTTCCTGGAGCAGCAGTCGCTCTACGATCAGGCCAATTTGAGCGGCGCGTTTCGCCATGTGCCGGACCAGCTTCTCGAGGACGGAAGCCGTGTGCGCCACCACCAGATATCGGTGATGCGCTGTCCCACGGACGACCATCCGGCCTTCAGCCCCATCTCCGGCGACACGCGATGGGCGGTTGGAAACTATCCAGGCAACACCGGCTCGCAACGGTCGAGCTGTTCGACCGAGTGCGACACGTTCAACTCGTTCATGGACCCGATTCCAAGCAACACGACGCATGGCGCCACGATCGACCGGATGCGGCTTTCAGGCATCTTTAGCTACTACGGGGCCGATGTCCGTATCGAGGACGTGACGGGCGGAACGTCGAACACCCTACTGGCGGGCGAAACCGTGGGTGGCTGCATGGACGCCGGGCAGCGCCAGTCGTGGTGGCATCCGAACTCGGGCGGCGCCTGGGGGATCACCATCACGCCGCTGAATACGTTTGACACGTGCGAGTTTGCCACCGAGGGTGACATCAATTATCCGAACTGCAAAAGTCCCAGTTGCTGGACCTTTAGCTACGGATTCAAGTCGAAACACTCGGGCGGCGTCAATTTCTGCCTCGTCGACGGGTCGGTGCGGTTCCTCAGCGAGTCGATCGACCATGCCAACGTTTACCAGGCCCTGGGCAGCCGCCGCCGCGCGCCGACCGGCGCGTTCTAGTATATGGGACTGCCGCTGCAAATACGCAGGCAGCTCGCCTTGGTGCGATCAGCTTACGCTCTTGCTCACCAGCACCATGCCCTCTCCCGCCTTGTCGTTCAAATCGAACCTGCGATTGCGGAACGTGGCCAACATGCGTGTATTGTTCTTGGACGCAAGCCACGTCGGTCTTGCGTGTGATATCCGGTGACGGAAGAGCCATTTTTCCGGCCCACGGGCTTGCGCTCGATGTCACGAAACGATACAATTCCATTCGTCTTGACCATCACCTCGCCGATGAGAGCCGCTTTAGCACCGTGTCGACGAGCCCCACAATTGACGACGATTTGCCCTTGGTCCTTCTGGCTCAGCAGGGGGATTACGCGGCCTTTGAGGCCCTCGTCGCAAAATACGAGCGCCGCGTGTTTGGCTTGGCGCGGCGGGTTCTGGGGCGACAACACGATGCCGAAGAGGTTGTCCAGCAGACGTTTCTCAGCCTAATCGAGCACATTGGCGGATTTCGCAAGGAAGCTCGCTTCTCGACGTGGCTGTTGCGCGTGGCCACCAACCACGCATTGGCGCTGATGCGCAGGGAGACCGTTCGCCGAACGTCGCCCTTGGCGGAAGATCGTTCAGACGACGACGAGTTCCCCCGGCCGCAGTATATTGCCCAATGGAAGGAAACACCGGAAGACATTGCCAGTTGTCGCGAGACTCGGCAGTTGCTCGAAGACGCCCTCGCGGAAATCGACGAGAAGTACCGCCTCGTGTTCATCCTGCGTGATATTGAGGGTATGTCGACGAAGGAGACGGCCAAGGCGCTGGATATCAGTATTTCGAACACCAAGGTTCGGCTGTTGCGCGCCCGGCTCATGCTCCGGGAGCGTCTCACGCGGTACTTCGGCGACGACGCCACCCGTGTGATGCCGGGGCATCGTCACTGACCCCTCGCCGGATGGCGCACAGTGGCCCGCAGCGCATGCTTCTGACGCCGGTCACATGCCAAACACGCCGAACAGCAGTGTCGAGATGATGGCAATGGCCAGCCCGACGGCCGATTCGTAGGGGATGAGCTTCAGTCGCTCGCGGACGTTCATGTACACGCTGCCGCCAGTTGCGTGGAAGAAGCTGCCGTGCGGCATGTGGTCCAGAACGGTGGCCCCGGCGTGAATCATGACGGCGCCGGCCAGTGCCGGTACGCCCAACTCCAACAACGTATGGCCAAACACCTCGGAGGCAACGGCCGTGCCTGCCGTCGTCGACGCCGTTGCCGCCGACATGACAATGCCCGCCGTCGGCGCCAGCAAGTAAGCAGGCAAGCCGGACGCCGCAAGGAAGTCGATCAAAACGCTTTTCAAACCCGAAGCGGTAATAATACCCGCCAGCGTGCCGGTTCCCAGCAGCATGATGGCAACCGGCGCCATGCGTCCCAAGCCGGAGACGGCGAACCGGTTTGTATCGCGGAAGCGGCCCATTACAACCGCGCCGGCAAGACCGCCCAGCGGAAGGGCGATGAGCGGATCGACGTTGATCCCGGCCAACGGGCGCAGCGCAAGCAGGGCAATGGCAACCAGCGGCGCCGTCATGGCGGCCGCGAAGGACGGCAGCCGGTCGTGCGTTGAGCCCACAAGGTCTTCTTCCGCCACCTTACCGCCACGGCCCACCAGCCGCCTTGCGAGCAGATAGGTAACCAGCAGACCGCACAGACCGGGAAGGATGCCGGCGGCCATCACCGAGGTGAGCGGCACGTGGAAGGCATCGGCCGCGGCAATGGCATTCGGATTGGGCGACATGACATTCCCCGCCTTGCCGCCGCCGACCATGGCCAGCAGAATGGCCGCCTTGGACAGGTCCGCGCGTTGAGCGACGGCCAGCGCGATGGGAGAGACGGTAATCACGGCCACGTCAACGAACACGCCAACGGCGGTCAGAATGAGCGTGGCGACGGCCAAGGCGAACAGTGCGTGTGTCTCGCCCACCTTGGCGACAATGGCTTCGGCAATGGTCGTGGCCGCGCCCGATTCAATGAGCACACCCGCCAGAACGCCGGCCGCGAGGATTCGGAGCACCGCGGTAGTGATGCCCTGGGCCCCGCCGATCATCAGGGCAACGGTCTCGGTCAGCGGTACGCCGCCCACCAGACCGCCCACCAATGCCCCGGCCATCATGCCGTAGGCTGGCGGAACCTTCTTGAGAATCAGCCCAATGGCCACCACCAACGCGGCCAAGGCGCCGAGGGTCGAGACTTCCATGACATTGCCCCGCTCACCTAAAACTGCGTTGCGTCGACCGATTTCCCAGACGAGCGGTTGCCAATATAGCCGAAGGTTTCGGCATTGATCGAATAGCTGATCGAGCGGACCGACCCGTCGCAGAAGACGAAGTTGGCCGCGCCCGAGTGTGACGCGCCGAAACGATCGCCCGGGGTGGCGACATTGACCGTGGGACCGTCCGCGACGGGGGGCAAGTTGGTCCATCGGCCCGTGCAACTGTCTTCGCCCTGGAACATGCCGCGGGTGTCGCCGGTTTCGACGTTCCCAGTGCCACTGGAATAGTAGCTTGGATCGAGGAACTTCTCGCCAATCATGATGACATTGCTGGAACCGTCGCGAATCTGGGCCATGTCGATCTGGCTGACCGCGTAGCAAATACCGGTGGCAGCCGTTCGGTTGGCGTTGGAGTTCCACCAGGAGAAGTTCTCGCCCTCGGATAGCGAACTCGGTCCACCAAAATCACCCGGCCAGCGGACGCTGCCTTGATTGACCGCATAGTCGGTCTTAGCCATCTGCGAGCCAGTGTCCGCATTGATGACTCCCTCGATGTTGCCTGGATAGAGCTGCGATCGGCGCCGCGATGGGCAGTTCATCAACGACAGCGGCGTCATGGCCATCTGGAGCGTCTTGGCCTCCTTCGTACCCGCGATTTTGGAGTTGCTCGGCATGTCATGCAGCGCCTGCTGTTCGACATAGGGGAGGATGTTGTAGATCCATCCGCCCGGCTGCTTCAGGCCGAAGCCGCGATCCGGGTCGCCAAGCCAGTTGTAGCCCCAGCCGCCAGTGGGGAAGACCTGATGCTGCTGCTCATGCAAGAGCATGGCCAGTCCCATATTCTTCAGGTTATTGCTGCACTGCAACCGGCGGGCCGCCTCCCGCGCGCTCTGCACGGCAGGCAAGAGCAGGCCAATGAGAATCCCAATGATCGTAATGACCACCAAGAGTTCGACCAGGGTAAACGCTCGACGATCGCGACGGTCTTTTCCCGCCGCGGGATGACGCTTCAGCATGGATAACTCCGTAAAATGCCAAGAACAGCGCACACGAAAAGTACAGTCGCCACCGAGGTGAACCGTCACAAGACGCGTCCGCACATCCACTTGCCCAACTCTATTATACCTAACTCCCGATCGGTTACCAAGTACCGTGGCCATGCGAAAAAGACGAGTCCGGCTTAACGGTGACGGAACATAGCGCCAAACAGGGCGTTGGTGAGCACGGCAAACCCGCCACCGTGCCGGCTTGCCCGGCCGGAGCCGTGGTCTGTTGGCTATGCTGGCGCCCCCGATCACACTTTCTCCCAGAGCGTTGCTGCCGCCTTCGGCGGCAGCAACGCTCCGAGAGAACTTGGGGGGTGGTGCCGTCACTAGCCGACA
>CAZASB010000369.1:0-4843 GCA_964487655.1 uncultured Planctomycetaceae bacterium | reverse complement strand
CCAAAGAAGCGGCTTGTTTGACCCACCCTACCTATCATGAATAATCCGGGCTAGGTGCGCGTCGTGCCCCGTTGGAGTTCCGGCTTTAGCCGGCGAGAAGAAACGGCCTAAGGCGGGACTCCAACCTTCGCGACCCGCGCCTAGAAACGGAAGAGCCTTGTTTTGCAGTATCCTTCTCGTGGGGACTTCGCCGCTGGCAGTGGTGGCAGGAGGGGCTTTATGTCGCGATTGATTGCGTCCATCGTCCAACGATGGTTTTCGGTGTTTCTGGCCTGGTCGGTTTGTGCCTCGGCGGCTTGGGCCGGCGCGGGCGCGCCGGCGGTGGCTGAGCCAACGCCGTCTCTAACCCATCGCATGATGGTGTTGGTGCTCCAGTTGGGCGTCGTGCTATTTACGGCTCGGCTGGGCGGCCTGATCTTCGAGCGAATACGACTTCCGGCCGTATTGGGCGAGTTGTCGGCCGGCGTGGTGATCAGCCCTTACCTTCTGGGCAGCATACCAATTCCTGGGTTCTCCGAAGGACTTTTCTTCGTGCCCCATGGCGTGGGCGTGGCCGACATCCCGGTCAGCCCCGAATTGTATGGCATGGGCGCCTTGGCGGCCATCGTGCTGTTGTTCATGGTTGGCCTGGAAACGGACCTGAAGCTATTCCTGCGTTATTCAGTATCCGGGGTGCTAGTGGGCATTGGCGGCGTCTTCGCCTCCTTCCTGGGAGGAAACCTGCTCACCGTTGTCTTGGCCCCGCAACTGGTCGGGCGGGAATTGCACTTCATGGACCCGCTGTGTCTGATGATAGGCGTGATCTTCACGGCAACGTCGGTCGGAATCTCCTCGCGCATTCTGGCCGAGCATCACAAGCTCGACACGCCGGAAGGGGTTACGATCCTGGCAGGCGCCGTTATCGACGACTTGTTGGGTGTCATCTGCTTGGCCGTGGTCTTGGGCATCATCGCCGCTTCGAGTCACCAGGGGGAAGGCGTGCAATGGTCCACAATTCTGCAAATTACCATGCAAGCTTTGGCCATTTCCTCGGTGGCGATCGTGGTCGGCTTGCTGGCGGCTCACTGGATAAGCGGTTTGCTGAAATTCTTCAAGCGTCGCACGATGATCGCCGTCATGGCGCTCGGCTTGGCGCTGATCGTATCGGGTCTGTTCGAGCGGGCGGGCCTCGCCATGATCGTCGGTGCCTACGTCACTGGCCTCTCCCTTTCGCGAACCGACCTGCGGAACGTCATCGTCGAGCGGCTCTACGTCCTCCAGGTCATGCTCGTCCCCATCTTCTTCGTCGTAATGGGCATGATGGTCGACGTACGGCAACTACTCGATCTGCGAACGGCCATCCTCGGTCTGATATTCTTCGCCGTCTCCGTGCTGACCAAGCTGATAGGCTGCGGACTGCCGCCGCTGTTATCGGGATTCAATCTTCGTGGCGGGCTGCGAATTGGCGTGGGTATGGTGCCCCGTGGAGAGATTACCTTGCTGATGGCGGGAATGGCAATGGCTTCCGGCGTACTCACGCAGGATATTCTGAACATTATCGTGGCCGTAACGATACTCACGTCGGTCGTGGCGCCGCCGTTGATGATCCTGGCGTTCCGCGGTACGAAGTCGGGTGCGCGCAGGCCGCCGCCGCCAAGCGAGGACCGACAGATAACCTTTCGCTTCCCCTCGAACGCGGTGGTCGCGATGCTGGTAGACAAGCTAGCGACGACATTTGGATCCGAAGGGTTCTACGTCCATGCCATCGACCGCGACGAGGGCTTGTACCAGTTGTGCAAGAAAGACGTGCTGATCGAACTGCGCGGCAGCGACGATGAGATTACCTTCACATGCCACCAACGTGAAATCATCTTCATTCATACCGCCATGATCGAAGCCGTGGCGGCCGTGGAGCAAACGATCCGAGAATTGCGCAAACCGTTGAGCGCGAGAGAAATCCAACTCAGCCTCCAATTGGCCTCGGCGGAACGTGGACCGAAATTGCCAGTGAAGGTGTCTCTACGCGGCTGTTTGCGGCCGGAAACTCTGTGTCCACGTCTGAAGGCAAATACGCGAGAGGGCATTATCGAGGAATTGCTCGACCGAATTGTCGCCACCGGGGCAGTCCTCGATCGCGATGCGGCGCTTGAAGCCATCTTGAAGCGAGAGAACAGTCTCTCGACCGGCTTGCAGCATGGCATTGCCATCCCGCACGCTCGAACCAGCGCTGTTTCTCGGCTGGTTTGCGCCGTGGGCCTAAAGCCGGAGGGCGTCGACTTCGCGTCCGTCGACGGCCAGCTCGCGCACATCATCGTGTTGACTCTCTCGCCGCTGAACGCCAGTGTTCCGTACCTCCAGTTCATCTCGATGTTCAATAAGGTGCTCAACGACCAGGGTCGAGCCGCGCTGGCGGCCTGCGATTCGCCCGAAGAGATGTACACCGTTCTGACCGACGCGAGACGGTTGCGCAAGCATGCTTTTTGGCATCGCCCGGGCGAGGAACCCGCGTGGCTCGCGAGCCTAAGCCCCGACCGCGTGATAACCGACCTGGTTCCCACGTCGTACGACGGAATTGTCGCCGCCCTGCTGGCCTTGTGTGCTCGCGACGGCGAGGTCTCGTCGGTCGACGGCGCGTGGCAGGCAGTGATGGAACGCGAGGCCGCCATGGCAACGGCTATCGGAAAGGGGTTGGCCATGCCTCACGCTCGCACGGCGGCTGTTGAGAACATGATCAGCGCCTTGGCCGTGCTGCGAACAGGCATTGACTTCGACGCTTTGGACGGCCAGCCCGTGAGAGTTGTCGTCCTGACGCTCATGCCGCCCACCATCACCTCGGAGTACGCCGAGTTGGTTTCTGGTATCATTCACGCGGTGGACGGCCCCGACCGCGAGGAGCTTTTCATGGCGCACACGCCGGAGGCCGTGTTCGGAGTGCTCGCGCGGCAGCATGCCTAACACGCACGACGCGCCGTTATGGTCGATCGGGTGACCATTTCGGCCGCTTGAGCCGCAGTTGGGCTACAGGAGCCGACTCGCGAGCGACTGACTGCGATCGGCTGGCAAACCGCGTATAGTCGCTGGGTGGCTCCGGATTGCTGGTTGAACGGTCTTCTTCGGGTGGAGACGGCGAGTTCTGCCGAGGCGTCGTTTTCCAGCCGGCGGAGGTTGGCGAGGCCGTCAGCCGAATACGCATCTCAATCTGGTCTTCCAGCTTGCGCCCGTCGGCCGTTGTGTATCGCACGAAAAGATGCAGAACCTCGTTCCGCGGTGCCCGATCGCGCCAGACGACCTTTAGCGGGATGCCTCGTTCATCGCTCCCTGATGCACGAATCGCGGCGGCAACCTCATCTTCGGTGAAGTCCCAGCGGGCCACCCGTGCTGCCTCGCCCTCCAGGGCCGGATCGAGCAACACGACACTCACCGCCGCTGGTACGCGCAGCAAATGACCATTCTCGTCCAGCGGGCGAAACACAACCTGTAATCCGTCGTCGCCCGGTTGGGCGTCCAGGTTATGGCCGCCTGTAGCGTCGGGGTCAATCCGTAGTTGGGCCACGCGACCACCATCCTCGATCAAAATCGGGGCCGTATTCGCTCGTTTCGGAGGTATCGGTGGGGCGGCGCCTTCGGCATCCGCGGGCGGCAAAGGAGCGGCATCTCTCCGTTTCGGGGGCAAAGGCGGCGCAGCGTCTTCCTGCTCCTCGGGCGAGATACGGCGCCGCGTATCGCGCATCGCGTCGGACGGTGCCTGCTGGCTTGATCGGGGCGACCATCGCGGGGCCTCATCGCCCGGTTTCAGTTCGTCGGGCTCCGGCTCATTGGATTCCGGCGACGCAGGCGGCGGCCGGTTGTCGTCGTTGGTTGTGGGGGGCTCGGGGAGGAATAGCGAGGGCCCATTGTCGGGCGTTTCCACGTCGCGCGACTTGAGAAACTCGTCCGGCGAGATTGTCTCGCCCACCTCGACCGACAACTCGGACGACGCCGAGCGCGTGGGGGCGGTTCGCGATCGAAGTCGCTCCAGCGGGGTTTCTCCACTGCGCGAGGCAAACGGCCCATCCGTACCGCCTTGCCGTGCCTGCTCGCGCCGATCCAAATTTTCCTGGGAATCCTCCAGTTGCCATCGGAGACGATAGATTTCGTCCTCTTTTAGTCGATTGTCACGCTGGAGCGCGGCAACGTGCTGACTTGTTCGACACCCCACGGCCAGCGTGCAGCATAAGACGACCAGGGCGGCGTACCATATCTTCATGACGTCCTCGCGCGGAGACAGGGCAGGTGCGCAAAGCACCTCTACGGCCACCCCTGAGTCAACATCGACAAGTTATAACGAAAAGACTGAGTGTAGGTTGGGATGGTGTTAAACTCACCCCAGATGACAAGATGACTGGGTCAGGCAGAGGAAATGGTGCCCCCGAAGACGGTTAAGTCTCCTGGATATGTTCAATCACGGCGTCGATGAGACCATACTCAAGCGCCTCCTCGGCGGCCATGAAGCGGTCGCGGTCGGTGTCCTCCTCGATCTTCTGGAGGGGGTGGCCGGTGTGTTTGATCAGGATGTTGTTCAGGCGTTCCCGGACTTTCCGGAACTCCTTGGCGTGGATCATGATGTCGGCGGCGGAGCCCTCGGCGCCGGCCATCGGCTGGTGGATCATGATGCGCGCGTTGGGCAGGGCCCGGCGTTTCCCCTGCTTGCCGGCGGTCAGCAGCACGGCGCCCATCGAGGCCGCCTGGCCTACACAATAGGTGGCCACGTCGCAGTTGACGAACTGCATGGTGTCGTAAATGGCCAATCCGGCGCTCACGCTGCCGCCGGGCGAGTTGATGTACAGGTGGATGTCCGCCTTGGTGTCTTCCGACTGGAGAAAGA
>CAZASB010000368.1:0-4854 GCA_964487655.1 uncultured Planctomycetaceae bacterium | reverse complement strand
TTGCCGACGGGACGAAACTGACGCTGGACGGCCGCTGCATGAACGGCTGCCAGCGAAACCATTCGAGCTGCGCGCACGGTACGAAGGGGTCAGCCGTGGTCTCGCGCTCGGGCGATTGCGGCCCGCCTTCCCGCACGTTCAAGGGGCATACCATGGAGCCTGCCGACATGATCTGGCAATCGGAAGTGCCCAAGGATCAGCTCAATCCGTACGACAACGAATGGGTTGACTTGATAGACGCCATTCGCAACGACAAACCTTTCAATGAAGTGCGGACGGGCGTCGAGGCATCGGTCGTTTCGAACATGGGCCGCGTCTCCGCGCACATCGGCCGGGAGGTCACTTATGACGAAATCCTCAACGGCAACAAGGAATACGCCCCCGACGCTGACAAGTTCACCATGGATTCGCTTGCCCCCGTCCAGGCCGACGCCGACGGCAACTACCCCATCCCCCAGCCGGGCATCAAAACGAAATACGAGTATTGACGCCAGTGCTGTAATCTTCCAGAAGGCTCTCAGTTCCGGGATGAGACGCATTCAAGCTGGAAGGGCCATTCGCCGGGTTCCCAGTCTCGTGCCTGGCCGCCGGGGAAGGGCAGGCAAGAACGGCCCCTATCATATTGCTGGGAAATCTCCACCACGCAACTGGCGTTGGCGGCTGCTTCCGGGTAAAATGGCAACCAGCCTTGTCAGAAAGGCCAAAAGAATTCGTCCCACGTACCATGGAGAAACCATCATGAAGACTCGCATCTCGTTTACTCTTGTCACTGCCTTGACGTTACTTGCCTTTCATGGCCCGACGCAGGCGGAGGGGTTGCCAGAGTATCGCGATTTGTTCAATGGCAAGGATCTGACTGGCTGGGTGAACGTCAATACGGCCGACGATACGTGGAGCGTCCGCGATGAGTTATTAGTGTGCTCCGGGCATCCGATCGGCGTAATGCGAACCGAGCGGCAGTATGAGAACTTCGTGCTGCATATCGAATGGCGGCACATGGAGGCAGGCGGAAACTCGGGCGTGTTCGCGTGGAGCGAGGGGACCGTGCCGGAAGGCAAGCCGCTGCCTAAGGGATTGGAGGTCCAGATGCTCGAACTCGACTGGGTGAATCTGCACCGCCAGACCGACGGCAGCCTGCCGCCGATCGCATACGTCCATGGCGAGTTGTTCGGCGCAAACGGGCTGACCGTCGTCCCTGACAACCCTCGCGGCAGTCGCAGCAAGTCCATCGAGAACCGCTGCAAGGGCAAGGGCGAGTGGAACGTGTACGACGTGGTGTGTGTCGATGGCGTGGTGAAGCTGGCTGTCAACGGCAAGTTCGTCAATGGCGTGAGCCGCTCGTCGGTGAAGAAGGGCTACCTGTGCCTGGAATCGGAAGGGGCTGAAATCCACTTTCGCAACATTAAGATCATGGAACTGCCGCCTGGCATCCTCAAACCTGAAGAAATTGCCCCGGTTGTGAAGTGAAACGGATAGATATCACTTGTCATGGAAAGGAGTTTTCTGATGGACGCGCAATTGGTGGTCTTGGGTGGTGGTCCGGGAGGATACGCGGCGGCGTTTCTGGCCGCGGATATGGGGATGTCAGTCACGCTGGTGGACCAAGAGTCGCGACTGGGCGGGGTGTGTCTGTTGCGAGGATGTATTCCCTCGAAGGCCCTGCTGCACGTGGCCCGCGCGATTGCCGATATGGAGCAGTTGGCCGAATGGGGTGTCGAGTTCGACCGGCCGTCGATCGATCTGGACGCCGTGCGCGCCCGCAAGGAAAAGGTTGTCGCAACGCTGACCGGCGGACTGAAGCAACTTGCCGCCAAGCGGAAGGTCAAGGTCATCCAGGCCCACGCCTCGTTTGAAAACTCGCAAACACTGCGCTTGGGCGCGGTTGGGAAGGTGAAGCCTGAAAGCGATACGCTCCGGTTTGAGCATTGCATTGTCGCCACCGGTTCTCGCGCGGCGACCATCCCGAACCTCGACATCGGCAGCGACCGCGTGATGAACTCAAAGGCTGCGCTCGATCTGCCGGAGATTCCCAAGAAGCTGCTGGTGATCGGCGGTGGATACATCGGCCTTGAAATGGGAAGTGTCTATTCGGCCCTTGGCAGTCAGGTATCGGTGGTGGAAATGACTGACAGCCTCTTGCCCGGCGCCGATCGCGACTTGGTCCGCCCACTCGAGAAGCAACTCGAACAGCGGTTCAACGCCATCTACCTGAGCGCCAAGGTGACCGCCATGGCCGAGAAGGGCAAGGCCATTGAGGTCACGTTCGACGGCAACGTGGAGGAGAAAACCCAGCGTTTCGACCGCGTGCTCGTCTCGGTCGGCCGGAAGCCCAACAGCGACAACCTGGGCCTGGAGAACACCGGGGTCAAGGTAGACAATGCCGGGTTTATTGTCGTGGACAACCGCGGGCGCACGTCGGACGAGCGCATTCTGGCCATTGGCGACGTTGCCGGGCAGCCCATGCTCGCGCATAAGGCGGCGCACCAGGGGCGCGCGGCCGTCGAGGCCCTGGCCGGCGAGCCGACCGTGTTCGAGCCCCGCGCCATTCCTGCCGTAGTCTTCACCGATCCGGAAGTCGCCTGGGCCGGATTGACTGAAACCGAGGCCAAGCAACAGGGCCGTACGATCGAGAAGGCCGTCTTCCCCTGGGGCGCCAGTGGCCGAGCCCAGGCCATCGGCCGGACCGAGGGGATGACGAAGTGGATCATCGAGCCCAGGTCCGAACGCCTGCTGGGCTGCGGCATCGTCGGCGCTGGGGCAGGCGATCTCATCGGCGAGGCCGTGCTGGCCATCGAGATGGGCTGTACCACGCGCGACGTGAGCGAATCGATCCACCCGCATCCAACGCTGACGGAAACCCTCGGATTCGCTGCTGATGTTTACTTCGGCACGGCCACCGACCTGTATCGGCCGAAGCGGAAGCAATAGGGCGAGCTACTGCGGCCATTCGGTTGGGGTACGGTCCCAACGGTGCTGGAGGAGTTGGCCGTACAGTTCGGGCGAGAGTGGGTCGATGCCGCTGGCGGCAATGTTCGCGCGGACGTGGTCCGGCTTGCGCATACCCGGAATGAGGGAAGAAAGCGGCGTCGAACCGCGCACTCTAACCCGGATTATTCATCTACGTAGGGTGGGTCAAGGTCGCGTAGATCGTTGGTGGGCCCGCACAAGCCGCAACCGAGCTGATTTATGGCCGCCCGCCTGGGAAGACGCCGACAATAGCGACCGATGACCCACCAAAGAAGCGGCTTGTTTGACCCACCCTACCCATCATGAATAATTCGGGCTAAAGGGGAGGATTGGGTCGCGTTTACAGCGTGCCCACGGCACGTTGGAGCCGTAGCACCCCGAGAATTGCATCGTAGACGGCGTTGTGGTAGTTGTTGTAGGTCAGGGTGCGGAGCGTCTCGGCGTCGAGCACCTCGGTATTGGTCCCCTCGCCTTGCCGATAGCGGCTTTGGGCCACTCGGAGGTTTTCTTCCGCCTGTTCAATGGCCTTGCCCGTCACGTCGATCCGGCCGCGTGCCTCCTGCTCGTCAAGCCACGCTTTGCGCACCTCGAGTTGGATGAGCGTGGTGGCGTCGGCTCGAAGTCGGCTCACGGCATTGGCCTTCTGCAGCAGGGCGTTCCCGCGCGATCGGGCCATGCCGCCGTCATACGGCACCCATTCCACGGCGAAACTCACGGAACCGTAGCCTTCCGGCGCCATGTGTTCGTTTTCGATGTAGGTATAGCCGCCCAACACGCCGAGTTGCGGCTGATTGGACGCGCGCGTGCTCTCTGCCTGGCATTGCAAGGCGTTGACCTGCGCCGAGAGACGCGATAATTCAGGTCGAGTACCGAGTGCCCGGGCCGTGAGCGTCTCAATATCCTCCCGCAACGGAGCCATTTGCACTTCTTCTAACTCGGCTGACGCTGTCAGCGGACGTCCGAGAAGCCGGTTGTATGCGGCTCCGGCAATGTCGACTCCGTTGCGCATCTGCAACGCCTTCTGACGGGCATCGGCCAGGGCAACCTCAGCGGCGAGCTGGTCGTTCTTGGCCACCAACTGCTGCCTGAGCATGCTGCCGACTACTTTGACGTGCATCTGAAGACTCGCGACGTTGGCCTCCGATACTCCCACGGCCCGGCGTGCGCGAAGAACCCTCAGGTACGCCGTGGCCACTTCGAGCTTGACGTCGAGTCGGGTACGTACCTGCTCCTTCTCGGCGGCGACAACCTGAGATGCCGCCGCGCTGACCGTGTGCCGAATCTTGCCGCCCGTATACAGCGGCATGGCCACCATGGTCGAACTCACGGCGAACTCATCTTGCATGAACGGCATCGACAGCGCCCCCAGGCCGGGGATGGTCGCGTTGAATGTTGGCGTGTCGGACAATGCCGTGTAGCTCGTCGCATGATTGAGCTTCGGCCTACCAAGCGCCTTGGCGGCGGAATGCTCCCAGCGGGCCGACTCGGTCTGCAGCTCGCTGGCCTGGAGACGCTCGTTGACCGAAAGAGCGATGGCCCAGGCATTATCGAGCGTTTCCGCGAAAGTAGTCAACGCCCAGAGATTCATGGCAAGTGCGACCGCAACAGTCAGGATACCCCGGTAAATGACGAGTCGTGTTTGCATCGGAAGAACTGGAAAAGAGACGAGGACAAATGCACTTGACGACACCCGGCCAAGCAGGCAGGAAACTTCGCGAGATCGGTGCATTCAGTAGAATCGGATCATTCACCCCAATTTCGTCAGTCTGTTTCATCGGTATGTCCGTGGCGGATGAAGGGCTCTTCGGTTGTCGAAGCATACCGCCACACTCTCTAGCCCGGATTATTCATCTACGTAGGGTGGGTCAAGGTCGCATAGATCGTTGG
>CAZASB010000367.1:0-4861 GCA_964487655.1 uncultured Planctomycetaceae bacterium | reverse complement strand
TCCGGCCATCCTGGACGTGTACGACATCCCTTACACCTTCTCCGATCCGTTGGTGCTGGCCATCGGGCTGGACAAGGGGATCAGCAAGCTGGCGGTCCGTGAAGGGGGCGTTCCAACGCCCGAGTTTGCCGTGGTCCGTAATGCGGCCGACTTGAAATCCATCGACCTTCCGCTGCCCCTGTTTGCCAAGCCGCTGGCAGAGGGTACCGGAAAGGGGATCACGGCGGCATCGAAGATTACCCGGCGCGAGGACGCATGGCCCGTGTGTGAAGACTTGCTTCGCCGGTTTTCGCAGGGCGTCCTCCTGGAGTCCTTCCTGCCGGGCCGGGAAATGACCGTTGGCCTGGTCGGAACTGGTGACGACGCCCGCGTGCTGGGCACCCTTGAAATCGTGCTCCGCGACGAGGCGGAGCCGGACGTCTACTCCTACGTCAATAAGGAACGGTGCGAGGAACTGGTCGAGTACCGGCTGGCATGTCCGGAAAGCGACCCCGAGGTCGCACGGGCCGAGACGCTGGCCCTGAAGGCTTGGCGCGTGCTCGGCTGCCGCGATGGCGGTCGGGTGGACCTCCGCTCCGATGCGGCAGGTGAGCCCAATTTTCTGGAGGTGAACCCCCTGGCGGGCCTTCACCCCGAACATTCCGACCTGCCCATGATATGCACGGCAACCGGGGTTCCGTATATTGAACTCATTCGCGAGATCGTCGACTCGGCGGCCGCACGGTTTACGAAAGGCACATCGCCCCAGGGGTAACCGTTCACGGGGCGGCGCAGGCAGCTTTCTCCGCTCGATGCGAAGGGGACAGTCCCATTTTCGCGGCGGAAACGGAGGATCATTGGGCAGAAACGCCCTTTGTGCCGCGAAAATTGGGACAGTCCCCCTGTGGACGGTTACCCCCAGGGTGTATCGTCACTCAAACTCAATGCCGGTTAACGGCCGAACGTTCATCAGAGACCGGCTCATGCACGTACTCGTTCTTCACAATGCGATTGACGGGACCGCCACGGCGGCCGATCTGGACGTGCTCGTCCAGGTCGAGGCCGTTTCCGACTCGCTCCGGCTTGGCGGTTGTACCCTCGATCTGCTGCCCGTCTCGCTCAACCTGGACGAACTTCGGCAAGCCGTGACCGCAATTCGACCGGATGTCGCCGTGAACTTGGTCGAGTCGTTGGCTGGCCGTGACCGCTTGGCCCCGTTGGTCCCGGCGTTGTTGGACGTGTTGGGATGCCCATATACGGGCTCGCCGGCCAGCGCCCTATTTTCGTTATGTGACAAGGTGCAGGCGAAAGAACGGCTTCGTTGGGCGGGACTGCCGACTCCCGAGTGGCACGTCGCCTCGGACGGACGTGTTGAGGAGAAAGGCCGCGTCTCGCACTCGGCGGCCGCACGGTACATCATCAAGCCGATCCACGATCACGCATCTTGCGGAATCGACGCCGATTCGGTCATCTCGGCGAGTGATACGGCCGCCGTTCACGCTGCTCTTGCCGACCGAGAGCGACTGCTTGGCCGACGTTGTTTCGCCGAACGCTTTATCGACGGTCGAGAGTTCAACCTGTCGATCCTGGCCGGTCCCGACGGTCCAGAGGTGTTGCCACCCGCGGAAATCCTGTTCGTGGGTTTTCCCGTAGATGAACCTCGTATTGTCAACTATGCGGCGAAGTGGGAGCCCGACTCGTACGTTTTTCAGAACACGCCCCGCCAGTTCGAGTTTCCCAGTTCCGACGGACCGCTGCTCGGTGAGTTGTCCGGGCTGACGAAGGCGTGTTGGCATCTGTTTGGGCTGCGCGGCTACGCCCGAGTTGATTTCCGAGTTGACCTCGATGGAAGTCCGGCGATTCTGGAGGTGAACGCGAACCCCTGCCTTTCGCCTGATGCCGGGTTTGCCGCCGCGCTGGAGCGTGCCGGCTACTCATTCCGCGAGGCTGTAGACCGGATTGTCGCCGATGCCCTCGGCGAGTACCCGCGCGTGCGGACCGCAGTCCAAGCAGACCGTTCGAGACCGGTCCATTGGCAAGCGGATTTCGAGGGCTGCGTTCGGCTCGCGTGAGTCCGACATTGTGCGAATTGTTCAGGAGCCCATCCATGCCGGTCGTTTGGAAAACCGTTCTGCTTCTAACGGCATCCAATGTGTTCATGACCTTCGCTTGGTATGCACACCTAAAAGATCTGAACCACAAGCCGTGGTTCATCGCGGCTGTGGTAAGCTGGGGTATTGCGTTCTTCGAATACATGCTTCAGGTTCCGGCCAACCGAATTGGGTACGGCGCGTTGGATCTGGCCCAGTTGAAGATACTCCAGGAGGTGATTACCCTCTCGGTGTTCGTGCCGTTTGCCGTCTTCTATATGCGGCAGCCGGTTCGACTCGACTTCTTGTGGGCCGCGCTATGCCTGTGCGGGGCGGTGTTCTTCATCTTCCGGAATTCGCCTGCCACACACTGATGCGATGCCTTACCAGATGACCATTTGCGAGGGAGGTTTGTAACATGTTTCGCATCCGCCGCATTCACGACGATGTTCTCCCGAGCAATCAGGACGCCATACGGCAGGCAGAGCATATCCTCGCAGAACAGTTTAGCGGGGAACGCGACGACGAATATTATCGCGGACTAGCCGAGCGGCTGCGCAATCCGTTCCGCCAACGATTTCGAAGCGTACTGCTCGTGGCCGAGCGCCAGCGGGGCCGGGTGGCAGGCTTCGGATTTCTGACGAGCGATCCCGAACTCGGCTTTGCTTATCTCGATTTCATCGCCTCGGCCAAAGACATGACCGGACGGGGGATAGGCGGGGCGCTGTACCAACGCGTGCGACCGGAGGCCGCGGCGTTGGGGGCCCGGGGGTTGTTCTTCGAGTGCCTGCCGGACGACCCTGCCCAGTTCGACGATTCGGCCATTCTCAAGGAAAACGTGGCGCGGCTGCGCTTCTACGAACGTTTTGGCGTTCGACCGATTATCGGCACGGCCTACGAGGCGCCCGTTAAGCCGAGCGACCGCGGGATGCCCCACCTCATGTTCGACGGGTTGGGACACGATGAGCCTCTGCGACGCGATTTTGCCCGGAAAGTGGTTCGCGCCGTGCTGGAACGCAAGTACGCGCATCTTTGTCCGGCCGAGTATGTGGACATGGTGGTTCGCTCGTTTCAGGACGATCCCGTTCGACTGCGCGAGCCTCGCCACGTCAAGACGCCGGTGCAAAACGGCCCGACTTCGGTCCCCGCCGCCGAACCAGTCGCCTTGGTGGTCAATGACAGGCACGACATCCACCACGTGCGAGAACGCGGCTACGTGGAGGCGCCAGTCAGGATTTCGTCGATCCTCGCCGCGTTGGAGCCGACCGGCGCATTCGGCCGCGTGCGTCCGCACACCTATGCCGATCGCCACATCCGCCAGGTTCACGAGCCGGCGTTTGTCAGCTACTTGCGGCGTGTGTGCGCCGGCCTGGTGAAGGGGAAGGCTGTTTATCCCTACGTGTTCCCAATTCGTAACGCCGCGCGGCCGCCCAAGGAGCTTTCCGTGCGCGCTGGATATTACTGCATCGATACGTTCACGCCGTTGACGAAGAACGCATACCTCGCGGCGCGGCGAGCCGTCGATTGCACGCTAACCGCCGCGGACATGATTCTGCAAGGTCGACGCACGGCGTATGCGCTCGTTCGCCCGCCGGGCCACCATGCGGAACGGCGCTGTTTCGGCGGCTTTTGTTACTTCAACAATACGGCCATCGCCGCGCAGTACCTGACCTCCGTTGGCAAGATCGCAATACTCGACATCGACTATCACCACGGCAACGGGCAGCAGGATATTTTCTACCAGCGAAATGACGTCTTAACCGTTTCCATCCACGCCACCCCGAACATCGCCTACCCCTATTTCAGCGGTTTTGAGGACGAGCGTGGGGAAGGGCCTGGCGAAGGGTTCAACTGGAATATGCCTTTACCGGAACATCAGGACGGCCCCGCGTATCGAAAAACGCTTGCGAAAGCGCTTCGTGTGGTAGCCAAGTTCCAACCGAATATTCTGGTGATCGCCCTCGGGTTGGATACCGCCAGATCGGACCCCACGGGCACCTGGACCTTGTTGGCCAAGGACTTTCAAGCCAACGGGCGAATGATTGCCGAACTTGGCCTGCCCACGCTGGTGGTCCAGGAAGGCGGATACCGAACACGCACCCTGGGTATCAACGCACGGCACTTTTTCGATGGGCTATTGTCCCGGTAATCGGATTCTGGAGCATGACAACCATGCCGACGCGTTTCCCCCAGTGCCTCGAGAAACACCCTCTTGCCTTCCGTTACGACGTTGTGACGGAAGATCGCCAGCGCGTGCGCGCCATTGTCGAGTCGACTGGGTTCTTCAACCCGGGAGAAATTGAGATCGCGGTCGAACTGGTCGACGAACGGCTGGCGAAGGGGGCGGCCAGTGGATACGAGTTCGTTTTTGCCGACGCCGGCGGAGAAACGGTCGGCTACGCGTGCTTTGGGCGCGTGCCGTTGACGGAATCAAGTTTCGACCTGTATTGGATCGCCGTGCGCGCCGGGCAGCGGCGCGGCGGTCTCGGCCGTGCGATCCTTGAAGAGGTCGAACGACTGATGGCGGAACTGGGCGGCGGCCGGATCTACGCGGATACATCAGGACGCGACCAATATGGGCCGACGCGGGCATTCTACGCCGGCATGGGCTATTCGCAGGCTGCTTTCATGCCGGACTTCTTCGCACCCGGCGACGCCAAGGTCGTTTTCGTCAAGCCGGTCGCGCCGGCTACTTCGACGGCTTCGCCTGGGTCGCATGGCACGCCGTGCAACGCCACTGATGGGAGCTGAACTTAGCGCCGCACTTCGAGCATCGGCGGGCCTTCAGTTTC
>CAZASB010000366.1:0-4870 GCA_964487655.1 uncultured Planctomycetaceae bacterium | reverse complement strand
CCGCCTCGCGCGCCGCCTGCACGGCCGGCAAGAGCAACGCAATCAGAATGCCGATGATGGCAATCACCACAAGCAACTCGACCAAGGTAAAACCGTGACGGGTTGAACCGGCGCACCGGTCAATAGGAACTCTGCGCATGACAAGTACTCCCCAAATAGGTTCCATTCCAATCCACGAGCCTGACAACACCAAACTCAAGGCGATCGGCAGGTTCGAGCTTACCTGCCGAATGTAGAACAGTTGTCCCAACTGTTCCCAAACAATTGGGACAATTGTTCTACACTGGGTATATTTCAATCTGCCGGTCGCCCAAGCAATGAGGGCACCTGCCCCGGTATCGTTATTGTACGCGAAACGCAAGCGTTTTGAATCCGGGCTATCGCCTTCGCACACAGCCCAACAGAGTAACAAGTCCCAACAGGGCAAGCAGCGCACTGGTGGGTTCGGGTACTGCCGACAGGCGAAGCGTGAACCCGTTCATCTCTTCAATAACCGACGTCTTCCACCAGCCGAAAACGGGGTTCGGCGGATCGCCCGTAATCGCCGCAATATCCACGGTCAAGTTGCCCGTGGTCGTCAAGATGTCAAAATAGTCGCCCAGTTCGGAAAGGTATGGGTCCAGCAGCAATACGTTGAGCGTTCCATTTAGCGAAGCGTTCCCGTTAACGTTTACCAAGTCGTAGCTGGTGAGTCCGGCAATCTCGATTTCGAGCGTGCCTGAGGTCGACTGGGTGTAGTCGCCGAACACTTCGGTCGTCCCGATGGAACGGCCCGGCGCGAGCGTGCCGCCCTGCTGGACCAAGTCAAACGGAAGCGCGGCGCTGCCGAACTGGTCTACGTGCAGTGTTCCACCGGTGAAGTTGAACGCCGCGGTCGAGCCGGCCACGCCGCGAACGATCGAGCCGGCGCTCAGCGTGCCGTCGGCTAGGTTGAACGTGCCGCTGGTATTCGCGTTGCCAGCGCCCAGGGTGATACCGCCGGCTGTCAAGGAGCCGCCGTTCATGTTGACCGTGCCCCAGCCACGGCCATCGGCGGCGCCGTCGCCGAGGACGACCGTATTGGCCGAGATCGTACCGGCGTCGAACGCGAGCACGCCGGTGCCGCTACCGTTGCTGTTCGACATTCGGTCATGGTATCCGACGGCTAAATTGTCCAGGATAGCGTAGAATGCGCTCCCGGTAATATCCATCGTACCCGTGGTATTGCCGGAGGTGTGGACCTTGTTGTATCCGACGTACAGGTTGGCCTCGGCGCCCGAGCGGCCCGTAATGTTGAGCACGCCACCCGGCTGGATGGTCACCTCGGCGCTCTTTTTGCGGTAGCCCACGTAGAAGTTGTCAACGGAAATATCGGTCACGCCACCTCCAAGCCGCAGAGATGCCAGTCCGCCGCCGCTTGCAACCGGGATGTCGCCCAAACTGATCACGGTGGCGCTGATGGACGCTGGACCGGTGTCAGGCAGGATAAGCGTACCTGCCGTGGCGCCGCCCGTGCTTGGAATCTGCGCGAGACCAAGTTGAGCGACGTTGATATTGATCGACGCGGCGGCCGAGAAGTCGACGATGCCCACGGTTGAGCCGCTACCCACGGTCGATCGGCTTCCGATATTGAACGTCTCGGCTCCGGTGCCGATAACAACGTCGCCGTCGCTGACCGTCAGGTTGGCCGATGTGCCATCGAACGCGACACGCAGGTTGTTCACCTGCAAGCCGTTGGCGATGGTCATGGCGCCGCCGTCGAGCTGGATGGTGCTCGTGCCGCCGCCATCCGTGACCGAGCCGCTGACGGCGAACGTACCACCCTGCATTTGCAGCCGTCCGGTGGCCGAGCCAACGCCGCTCAGTTGCGCCAGCACGACGTTGTTGACGCTCACGTTGTTTGTCGCGCTCGCGCCGAGCAACAGTTCGCCATTGCCCGAGCCGGTTGCCGAGCCGGTCGACTTGTGTCCGATGACCAACTGGTCGAGTTGCGCGGTGAATACGCCGGCCGTTGCATCAAGTATGGTCAACGGGTTGGAGCCCGTATCAATGTCGTTGCGGCCAATGCTCAGGTTGGCCCGGGCGCCGGTCTGGCCTTGAATGTTCAACGAGCCGCCAGCCGCCAGATCGACGGTCGCTGCGCCCTTCCGATTGCCAATGATGATTTCGTTCGCCCGGATGGTGTTCGCGCCGCCACTGAAATGTACCTTGTGCCGATCGAATTGTTCCCGTGGCCTGAATTGGCAATTCGCATCGTGCCAACATTGATGGCCACCGACGTGGCGCCGGCGAAGTCGAGCGTACCCGTACCGCCGGCGTTGCCGCTTCCAGACACGACGGCCACGTTGAGCGTGCTTGCCGCCCCGTCGCCGATCATGACGGCACCGTCGACGTTGAGCACGGCCGTCCCGCCGTTCGAACCGACCCATACGTTGTCCACCGCGAAGCCGCCGCTCAGGTTCATCGTGCCGTTGGGCAGATCCAAGGTGCTCACGCCGCCGCCATCGGTAAGCGACGGCAGGTTGAACGTGCCGCCCGCCATGCGAATCGTACCGGTTGAACCGGCATCGCCGGCGATGGTCACCGCATTGGCGACATTATGCGTGCCACCGGTACCGGTCAGATCGAGCAGGGCCGTTCCGCCATTGAGACCAACGCGGAGGTTGTCGACGTTCATGCTGCCACCAACCGTGAGACTGCCGGCGTCAATGTGGAGGGTGCTAATCCCGCGGCCGTCGGTGATGTCGCCCGCGACGGTAAAGTTCCCGGCGGAATCGACCATACGGAGCAGGGCGGTGGTGTTGAGCGGGCGAGCGGTGGATTCGGTAACTGCCATGACGATACTGTCGGCCGTGACGGTGCCCGCGCCCATGGTCAGCCTGGCGGTCGAGTAGGCGTTGGCGCTGGCAAGCGGCGACTGGGCGAGGATGACGTTGCCCAGGGCGGCGTTGAACGTTCCTGCCGATACGTCAAGTACTCCGCCAGAGCTGGCGTTGGTGGCGACGTTATTGTCGCCGATCAGCAGGTTGCTCTTTCCATTCGGGTTGGCAAGTCCTGCGAGATCAAGCGTTCCCCCGGCGGACAACTGCATGGCTCCCAAGCCTTTATGCCGACCAAGCGTCAGCGTGTCGACGCGGAAGACATTGGTTGACCCGCCCAGCACCATCGTGCTGTGGCTGGGCGAGGCACCACCTCCGCCGGCGGTATCGCCGAGCCGAATCTCGCTCGCATCGACTACGTTCAAGCCGCTTTGCGAGAGAATGAGCGTTCCAACGGTATTCGGACCGTCGCCGGGATGACCCTCGTCGAGTCTCCGCGTGACGCCCAGATAGAGCCGATCCACCTCGATGTGAACCGACGTGGCGGCACTGAAATCGGCGGTACCACTGAACCAGTCTTGCTGGGGGTGGTCGACGATCGACGCGGTGCGGTTACCGATGCGCAGAGCATCGTCGGTGACGTTCAGGCCAATCTCGACCGCGCCGCCAATGACGCTCAGCGTGGCCTTGCCGCCCACCGGGGCGCCGACGACATGTTGGACATAACCGACGCGTAGCTCGCCGACCCGCAGGTCGCCGTTGACCGTGACCACGGCCGGATCACCTGGGTATGGCGGATCGTGGAGTTCGTTATCCATGCTCGCCCCGTCGATGTAGAGCGAACTGGCGCCCCCACCGCTGGTAACGCCGCCGGCAAGATTCAACGTGCCGCCGAGCATCACCAGCGTGCCACGGGAACCGACTCCGTCGGCCAGCAGCACGGTGTTGGCGATGCTGTGGGTGCCGCTTAGGTTGTTGAGGTTCAGCGTGGCGGGCTGTCCACCCTGGCCGATGGCCAGATTGTCGAGTTGGAAATCGCCGCCAACATTCATCGTACCCGCGTTGAGGTTGACCGTACTCGCACCGCCATCCACGACGTTGCCGGACACGGTTACCGTACCACCGCTCTGGAGGAGTTGGCCGGCAGCGGCGCCGCTGCCGAGCGTGAGGTTCTTCGGATCGCCGGCAGCCCCGATGGCGAGCTGGCCGCTCTTCACTTCCAGCATGGCCGCGTCCGCGCCGGCCGCTTCGGCCACGGTCAGGTGGTCGGCGCGGGTGACAACGGCCGCGGAATTGTCAATGACCGCGCGGACCGGGCCGGTGGTGATGTCGGCGCCGGTGCGGGTGACGGTTGCGGAGGTGGCATCGACGTTCAGGCTCCAGTCGGGCGAGTTTGCCAGGGCGAGGCCGCCGTTGGTAAGCGTGGTCGCCTGGAGGAATGTGTAGGCCGTGTTGTTGACAATGGTATACCCGGCCGGCAGACCGTTGCTCCAACTCGTCTGCGTGGCGTCCCAAGTGCCCGTGCCGGCGGTCCAGACCGTGCGGTCGGCGATGTCGGTCGAACTGGCAGTAAGCGGGCCAATCTCGACGGTCGAGCCGGCGGCCAAATTGGCCGTCGTGGCGACGAGCGTTCCCGCGCCGTACGGGTTGGCTCGCAACAGAATGCTGCCGTTCGCTCCAAGCGTTAATGTACCGACGTTCCGCGAGCCGGCGGCCAGGCCGTTCATTTGAAACGCGGCCTCGCCGCTGCCCGTGCCCACGTTCAGGTTGTCGACGGCCAGGGCGCCTTGGGAGACGAACGTGCCGCCGTTGACGTTGATGGTGCTCGTGCCGCCGCCATCCTCCACCGCGCCCAGGGCAACGAACGTGCCGCCCCGCATGGTGATGGTACCTTGGGTATTGCTCGGGTTACTGCCGGTGGTACTGGCCATGGTGACCGTGTTGGCCGTGACCGTGCCGGCGTCCATAATCAGGGTACCGCGAGCGCCGCCGCCCAGCGAATAGTTGTAACGGCCGAGCGTCAACTCGTTGATCGTGGCGTTGAACGTGCCGCCGCTAAGGTCCATGATGTC
>CAZASB010000365.1:0-4885 GCA_964487655.1 uncultured Planctomycetaceae bacterium | reverse complement strand
AAGGCGGAGAAGTTCCTTTGCGAGCCGAAACGGGCAAACGAAATGACCGACGACGTCGTTCTCGCCAAGGCGGACGCGGCAGCCACGTGGTGCAAGCATGCAACCGCCCACGCCAAGGAGAATGAGGGCAAGCCGTGGCGTTACCTGCTGATTCCCCATGACCAGATTAAGGACCAAATGACGCTGGCCGGGCTCGCTGCTCGATACGAGGTGCAGGCAAGAGACTGACACGGGGTGAAATGCTAGAGGGATGAAGTTTTCCAGTCGTCATGTTCTTGGGGACCACGTATTTGGTATGCGTCGAAAGGACAGGAAAAGTGAGCACTTGCAAAACATTTACGCATCAGGCGAACTGACCCGGGAGGCAACTCTCCGGAAAATCTACTAAAGTGGAATTAGTCTGGCCGAGTCATACGCCAGGGATCGAGGGCCCTTTCAAGGTCAGCTTCCGGCAGGACACCTTTTTCAGTGCATAATTGGCGGATCGTCTTGCCGGTTTGGAACGCTTCCTTCGCCAGTGCCGCCGCGCTTTCGTAGCCGATGTAGGGGTTCAGGCCCGTCACCAGTGACAGGCTGCGTTCGATGCCGGCGGCACAGGCCTTGGCGTTAGCTTCCATGCCTGCCAAACACAGATCGGTGAAGGCACGGACGGCGTCCGAGAGGATGCGCACGCTCTCCAAGGCGGCGTCGGCCATGACAGGCATCATGACATTCAGTTGGAACTGTCCGCCTGCCGCCCCACAGAAACCGACCGTGTGGTTGTTGCCCATCACACGGGCGGCCGCCTGCATAAGCGCCTCGCAAAGCACTGGGTTCACCTTGCCCGGCATGATGGAGCTACCCGGCTGCCGGTCCGGAAGCCGAAGCTCGCTGAACGCGCAACGCGGTCCCGAAGCCAGCCAGCGGATGCCGTTGGCCACGTTAAACAGGGTGGTGGCCACAGTGCAAAGCTGGCCGTGGCATTCGACCAGCCCGTCGCGCTGCGCATTCGCCTCGAAATGGTCGACCGCTTCGATAAACGCGACTCCCAGCTCTTGATCGAGCAGCTCGCACAGCTTTCGGGCGAACTTCGGATGCGTGTTGATGCCGCTGCCGGTAGCCGTGCCGCCGATGGGCAGCTCCAGCACGGCCTCAAGCGCCAAGCCGGCCCGGCCGACCGAGCGGTCGAGTTGCCGGGCCATGCCGCCAATCTCCTGCCCAAGGGCAATAGGCGTGGCATCCGCCAAGTGGGTGCGGCCAATCTTGAGAATCTCCTGCCATGCCTTCGACTTCTCCGTTAGTACGCTTCCGCACTTGCGCAACGCTGGGATGAGATTCTGGTGGATTGCCCGTGCGACGGCAACGTGGATGGCCGTCGGGAATACGTCGTTGCTGCTTTGGCCCAAGTTGACGTGGTCGTTCGGGTGGATGATCTTCTCCATGGCGAATCGATCGCCGCCGGCCAGCTCAATGGCCCGGTTGGCAATGACCTCGTTGGCGTTCATGTTGGTCGAGGTGCCCGAGCCGGTTTGGAACACGTCGATTGGGAACTGGTCGTCCAGCTTCCCGTCCGCTACTTCTCGCGCGGCGCGGATGAGTGCCTCGATCTGGCTGGATTCCAGCGGCCTGCGTGTCTTCGCCACATCGCCCAGTCGGCCCAGGTCGCGGTTGACCCGTGCTGCGGCCCACTTGACCAACCCCAGTGCATGGATCAATTCCCGAGGCATGGTGCGTCCGGAAATGGAGAAGTTCTCGACGGCCCGCTGCGTCTGCGCGCCGTAGTAGGCTTCGCGAGGCAATCGCACCTCGCCCATACTGTCGCGTTCGATTCGATCGTTGGTCATGATGGAAGTCGGTAGGTTTGTATCGGAACCATTTGGAATTACCGGTTGGAGTTGCCGGGCTAGCCGGTTGGAGTTGCCGGGCTAGATTGCCTCCTCCACTTCGGAAACGCGCATTGGTTCTGGAATATTCTCGGGACTCAACCCCCTCTCCACTATTAAGGAAATATAGCCACATGTCAAGTGCATCAAAAAGCGTGTAATGGGGGTCAACTCTTGACACTTGACGTATTTGGGAGGGCCTTCAGGCCAGAGCTTGAATAGCGCTATCAAGGCGGACGATACGACGGAGCGCGCCTGCGCCTTTTGTGGGTGGCGCCGCGACAGGGCCTATCATTAGCCGAATCGCCGTTCCCGGGCATCATTGAGGGCCCATCGCGACTGGGCGCGGAGCTGTTCGTTTCGCCGGCCGCGAGGTAGCGTGGCAATGTACCGGTCGAGTACCGCAAGCGATTCAAACAACGCGGCGTCGCGATGTTCTGGCTGAAGCGCGTAACGCAGTTCTGCATCGGCCAGGTCGGCCAGTTCGGCCGCTAAGGGGTCCATCCATTCCGGATGCGGGCGCTCAAAATGGGTGAAATCAAGAGTGCGATCAGGCGGCAGCCGGCCCCCGAACTCCAGCAATCGTCGCGTGTCGGAGTCGTACAGCGGGATGGTCAGCGGGCTGCTGGCAATACGCATGCGCCGATGTCGGAACCCGGCTCGCACGAGAAGCCATACGGTGTCGAGCACCTCGAACGGCGTGCTATCATAGTCGGATAGCAGGTAGAAGACCGTGTAGTCTTGTCCCGTACCATCGAGCGCATCGAGCACCGTTTCAAGCTGCGGCACGTTATGCCGTTTGCGCCATCGCGACAGGAGCCCGGGGTGAAACGATTCGGCCCCCAACTGCACCATCGGTTTGAGGCGGTCGATCCACCAGAGCAATTCCGCATCGACGCGCCCATCGCGAGCCAGAAGCGAGCAAGGGTTGGTTTGCACGCTCAGCCGATAGCGTTTCCACAGAGGACTTTCACTCCAAAGGGCAAAGAACTCGACCGCCCGGCGCCTGGCCAGGAAGAAGTCTTCGTCGTATACGGCAGCCCAAGCAACTTCGCGGTCGCCGAGCGGCGAGTCTTCAATCCAGCGGAACAACGGCCAGCGGCCGACTTCAATCTGGCCGTTGGCAACGACTTCGTCGGCTGATGCAATCTCTTCGATAAGCTGCCTCGCACTCTTCACTCGCAAGGCGCTACCGTGCAGCCTCGAGCAGAACGTACACACGCCGGGACAGCCGCGCCCGCCGGTGAAGAAGAGGCTGTCGACCGACTGGCGAAACCCGTCGAGCAGGGAGAAATCAAGCCGGTTCGCGGCGATCAACTGGGCCGAAGGCGCCGGGCGGTGAAGACCTTCCAGGCAACGACTCTCGGGGCGCGCCATGGCAATTGGCGTTGTGTCGCCGGTTTCCAGGATCGATCGCCCGTAGCCATCCGTCGGCAGTGTGTTGACCCACGTTCGACCGCCGTAACGATAGGCAAGCCCGGGAATCTCGGGCAGGGAGTCCGTGGAACGGCCTTGCCCGGCGAGATGCAAGAACCGTGCAAACGGTTCTTCGGCCTCGCCGGTGAACACATAGTCAGCCCCGGCCTGATCGAGCAGATCGCGCGGATGGCTCGTGGCAGTAGGACCGCCCAGGACGATCTCCGCCTCGACGTGCTCTCGTACCAGGTTGGCATACCCGCGCAGTACGTCGAGCAAACCGGCCTCGGCCCGAAAGCCCACCACGTGCGGTCGCATCGAGCACAGCTTGGCGACGAATTGCGGGTCGTCGTCGGGTCGGCCGGAAAGCTGCCAAACGACGACTTCGGCAAGTCGTTGTCGAGCCGCCCAAGAACCGACCTCCAGCAACCCGCTGGGCCAACCAAGGCACGCCAGTAGGACGCGAGGGACGGCAATTGAAGATCGAGCGGTCAAGAGGCGGGGTTCCTCGGCTTGGACGTCAGTGTGGAAGCAGC
Source organism: uncultured Planctomycetaceae bacterium (assembly GCA_964487655.1). Taxonomy (GTDB): domain Bacteria; phylum Planctomycetota; class Planctomycetia; order Pirellulales; family Thermoguttaceae; genus PWXP01. Next base: position 1,071 of record CAZASB010000365.1, on the reverse strand, counting down.
CGCATCAGGGGGCCGCTCACGGTAGCGTACGTGGGACCAGCAATTGCGTCAAGCGTGTTGGATCGCTGCTGTCGTCAACTTGCGGCGGCGACATGACGGAGTCATAATATGGTTGTAAAGTGAGAGCACCTTTGACGCCTCGTACGGGGAGCGGTGTCCTTCGCGGAAGACAAATCCAGGAGATTCACGATGAAATCAACGACTCGGCGCAGTTTTCTCAAGCATTCGATGGCAGCCGCCGCGGCTTTTAGCGCGGGGCCCCTGGCCATCTCGGCAGCGCAAACCGCCGCGAAGCCCGGGCAGCATATCACGCTTGGCCTGGTCACGTACATGTGGGGCGCCGATTGGGACCTGCCAACCCTCATTGCCAACTGCGAGCGCGGCAATATGGCTGGCGTGGAACCTCGTACCACGCACCGCCACGGTATCGAGCCCAGCCTGAGCCCCGCCGAGCGGGCCGAAGTGAAGAAACGATTTGATGACAGTCCCGTCACGCTGGTCGGCCCAGGCAGCAACGAGAACTTCGACAGCCCCGACCCCGAGGTTCTGAAGCGGTCTATCGAAGCGACAAAGGCCTTCGTGAAGCTCAGCCATGACGTGGGCGGCACGGGCGTGAAGGTCAAGCCCAACAGCCTTCATAAAGGCATTGATCCAGAGGTGACCATCGCGCAAATCGGCAAGGCATTGAACGAGGTCGGCAAGTTTGCCGGCGAATACGGCCAGCAAATTCGCCTCGAAACGCACGGCTCCTGCGCCGCGCCGGCCATCATAAAAAAGATCATGGACCACGTAACCGATCCAAACGTGGGCATCTGCTGGAATTCGAACCCCATTGACCTCAAGGACGAGGGCTTCGAGTACAACTTCAATCTGCTGAAGGATCGGCTCGGTGCAACCACGCACATACGCGAGTTGGACTGGTCCGGTTATCCCTGGCAGCGACTGATCGATCTGCTGGTCGCAATGGACTACCGAGGCTGCCTGCTGCTGGAATGCACGACCAAGCACGACGACTACGTGGCCGCCATGGCTGCCCAGGCACGGCTCCTCCCACGGATGATCACCAAGGCG
>CAZASB010000364.1:3489-4898 GCA_964487655.1 uncultured Planctomycetaceae bacterium | reverse complement strand
TTAGCGCCGAACGTACCGTGGGCAAGCGAAGCCATGTTCTTGACCGCCAACATCTTGTGGAACTACAAGCGGGACGCAGATGCCGCAATTGCAGTGTGGCGGCGGCAACTCCACAGCTATCCTGACGACGATCATAGCGACGGCGCAGCGTGCTTCATAGGGGTTGTGTATCGTTGGACGGGCCGTTCAGAGGACGCAATACGGGCATTCGAGGAACTACTGGCGAGTCGGCCACATTCGCCGTTCGCCAGCGTTGCGAAGAGACACTTGACCCAACTTCGCACCCATGCTGCATCGCACGAGGCTGCGAGCTCCCATTAGTACGTCATTACACATTTAACCAACCGGTGTACCATTCGCGCAGCTAACGAACATCACACAAGAGGGGGTGCGGTAATGCGAGTGCAGTCAGTACGTATGCCACAACACGTTGTCGTAATGGGACGTGTCTGGATTTCCATCGTCCTTGCCGTGGCGATTCAAGCGATCTGTGTCGGCGATGCACCGCCAAAAGTAACTGCCACACTAAGACGCGGCGAGAACGTTGGTGTCGGGTTTGATAAGTTAGCAAGAGCACATTTCTTCGCGCCGGAGGGAGGGGAACTTGAGATTGAATTAAATCCCCCCGCGGGGCTCTGGATTATCGATCCACCCGACCCGCCCAAGGCAACACCAGCCGATCAATCTGGCCGAATCATTTGGCTTCTGACCGTGTGTCCCGTTGAACCACCGACCGCTCCGGCGGCGAGCACAAAGCACGCATGGCTCGGAGTGGGGTATGTTGCGAACGCTGGTGCGTGGGTTCGCTTTGACGGAGAACTGCTTCCTCCTCCCGGCGAGGGCCCACAAAGCGACTACCGCTATCGGGCTTCTGTCGTGGATATCGACATCGACATGGATGCCAAGGAGGTCCGAAGCGATGTTAACTGGCCACCGGTAGGAGATCTCATTGAAGACGAAAAGAAGACCGATCCCGGCATGCGATTGCCGAAGTCTCTGGTCGCGGGACAGGGCTTTCCAGGCACCACGGCTGGAACGGAATACAAGATCATGAACTTGACTTTGCGAACTGCGTGGGCCGGTCACCCCGACAAGGACAAAGATGCTCCCAGCGTTCTCGGACAGGTTGAGTTCACGCTCGACGGGAGTGGCGTCGCGGTCTATGGTTCGGACGGCCAATTCCTGTTCGACTTCCTGTCGGAAACAAAGGACCGAACATTCGACATCACGGTACCTCAGCTTACCGAGATGCCTTTGCGAGTGCTGACCAATGATCGCTTCGACGGTCCACGAAGTCTCCATGCGAAGTTCACGTGGATGAGCACGTTACAGGGAAACTCGCAACGGAAGACTGCCGTTGATGAAATCCGCCTCGTTCCGTATGATGCTGATCGAAACATCCTTGGACC
>CAZASB010000364.1:0-3389 GCA_964487655.1 uncultured Planctomycetaceae bacterium | reverse complement strand
CATTCACAATGGAGTCGCCGCCGGGAAGCGACTGGAGTGCCTTCACTACGAACTTGGTGTCGGAAGAGCCGCAAGTGCACCGGCAAGTGAATTCCGGAGGTGCTGCCCCAGAAACGGCTGCTTTTGTTGCACGAGCCGACATCGATCTGGTCGCGCCTGAGCCGTCCGATGATGTGCCGGCCCACCATCACATTGAGGTGGGGTTCGTTCAATACTCCGCCCTGTCCGTAGGTTCTGCCATGTACAACACGAACCCGCCGGGGGGAGGGCGGTCGTCGATCTACCCGATAGAAGCATACGCCCCTTTCGGTACGTTGGATTGGATCGCTTATCCCGACGTGAAGCGATCCACCGAAAGATGGCCATGGTATGCGTTGCCTACGGCATACACGACAGGAGAGGGCAACAATACTACGTTTCAAGCGAGATTGGACGCGCTCGACTCGCCATCATTGGCTTATCCTTCATTTTTCAATCTGTTTCATGAAGGCTTCAAGGAGCACGGGGAGGAAGACCCCAATAGCCACCGGCTTCTCAACTCGTTTCAGGCAGATGAATCGTTCACGATTTTCGTCGGCGTGCGCACAACCGATACGCAATTGAATGCGCACACACGTGTATTCGACGTGAGCGGCTGGAAGAAATGGAAGGTGGAGTTCGATTACCCCGTGACGGGGGGGCCGTTGGTTAAGTTTGTGGAGGGTCAATGGTCATCTCCCGGGGAGCCCACGCAACTGCCGAACCTCGCTGTGGTTCCGTCGGTTACTGCGAAGAACAGGTACAAGCGACAGATTATTGTTCAGCCTGCGGCCCAAGAATGAGCGATGCGCCGAAGAACGACGCAGCAATCGATACTTGCGGTCCTTCCAAGATAAACTCTTACGCCCATCGTCAACACAAGGAACCTGCATATGTCCTTTCACCGGTTTGCGCACATTGCCGTTTACCTCGTGGCGGTACCAATGGGCTTGACGGGGGGCGTCAGCCCCCGTGCCGCCACCGTTGCCATGCCGGACGTGACGGACGAGTGGATATGGGCGACGCACCATGTCCTCTTAATGAAAGTCGTCGAGGTGAGGCATGTCAGTGTCTTGCCGCGGCAGGGAAAGGATACAATGCGGCACGTAACGCTCACAATCGTCGAATCGCTGACTCCGGAAGCAGCGCCTTTCATCGCCGACCCGCCTGGCACGCGCACGTTTCCCGAATCGTGGTTTGCGTTTCCGGATGTCGATTTCGGCGCGCTTCCCGATGTGGGGCCGGGCGATGAACTGCTCGTCATCGCCTCAAGATCACGGAAGTGTTTGTTATTCTGCCGCCATCTGCTCGACGAAGGCATCAGGGCAAAGCTTGTCAATCCCCTCAGAAGCATCGCGGAACTTCGGAAGAGCGATAAGGTGCGCGATCTGTTTGTCGCGGCAAGTAACGTTGACGCCACCGTCGCCATGTACGCTCTGAATCGACTGCTAACGCATGATGAACTCGATGCCGCTCCAGAGGAAGTGGACCGTATGCGCAGTCTACGAAACTCAACAAACTCCGCGAGCGTGCCGCTCCTCGCCAGTAGACTCGTGAGCCGCCTTTCCGGCAAGCCGGAAATGAATTCCGAAGAGTATGCGTGGCTGATCGAACGGCTGTCTCAGTTCGATGAGCACGACCCGTATTTCGTTCACCGGCATCTACGTAGGCTAATCAAATACCACGATGAACGCGTACACACCATTGACCAATTGATTGGCGTGATCGCTGATAGAGCGCGCCCGTCCTCAGTGCGGAGTGCGTGTTTGTGGGTGCTCGAGGATCACGACCTCTTCCAATTCGATATTCCAGACGCTCACTCCGAGGCGCTCGTTGATACGGCAACGGCAGCCTTGGACGATGACTGTTGGATCGTACGCTGCTCCGCTGGCAAGACACTCTATGGAATGGCGAGGACGGCCGCTCGCAGCCAAGCCCCCGAAGCAACTCGGCAGCGGTGGATCGACCATGTCAAGACCGCGTTGCGCAATGCGCATGAACGTGAAACCGAGCAGATTGTGCGGTGGTCGATTGAAGCAAGCTTGCGCCGGCTCGACAACGCGACCGGTGTGCCCGAAAGTAAGGAGCCGGACAAATGAAGGACGGTCTTGCGACGGCGCGTAACGTGCGGTCCGGTAGGCCCTACGTGGAGCGGCGACGCCAGAGGTCGTGCGGCAGCCGGGCACGATCGGCTCCATCACGGCATCCCCTGCTCGTCCTGGGCCGCGTGCTGTACGCTGTATTGATCGTAGCGGCTGGTTCCAACTCGCGCGCTGGAAACGCATCTGCGGATCCAGGATGGAATGTCACGGCCAGTTGGAGTATTCTGCCTGCCTGTCGATCGCTGCTTGGCGAACACGGCAGCGCACTCGATCAGGCCATGCCTACGGTATTGCCCGTCGCAACTCCGTCCGCTGTCGAACGGCTGGCCGATCATCGTTCAGATATGGCGATGCTCTTGGGCGCGGAGGGGGCCACCGAAGAACTGAACGCGATTTTGTCGTTCGAATGCCATCGCATCGGTTCTCTTGTGCTGGCAGTGATGGTGCATCCCAGCAACAGACTTCGAGGAATCGGATCGGACGACTTGCGCCGCATACTAACGGGTGACATTTCTTCGTGGCGCGACATTCCGGGTGCAGAGCCCATGGGTCCGATCGCGATTCCGCCCGCTTGTTTTCGAGGCCCTGCCGGCGAGATTGTGCGCGGTGCAATTCTTCGGAAACAGCAGCTTGCTCCCTCGCTCGATCCGTCGCTCGGAGATCGCAGCAAACATGCTCTAACACGCCTGGAAGTTCTCTCGTTCGTGGCAAAGCACCCCAACAGCATGGCCGTTCTGGCATTGCCTTTGGCGGGTGACCTTGACAAGAGCGTGCGCATTCTGCCAATACGGTGTCACGGTACCCCGGAATTCGTGTTTCCTGGCATCGACACGGTTGCTCGGGGGACCTATCCGTTTATTGACCCGCTCCTGATCTTCCTGCACCCCGATGCCGCGCCGGGATGCCGGGAGTTTGCCACGTTCTGTTTGACGCCGCACGCCGCCGCGACAATGGCCGGATTGAGCGTATGGCCTGAGTACGAACTGGAAAAGGTCCGTGGCGAGCAGCGGCTGGCCGAGGTGAAGGCAGGCAAGGGCCAGCCGGTGGCGGTGTGCGATATGGCCGGGGTGGGCGAGGCGATCAAGGCGGCGGGGCTGGAGTTCGCAAGGGCGAAGATGGCGGTGCAGGTGACGCTTGATAGTGGCGGCGGGAGTGTGGAACGGGCAGGCGAAAGACTAAAGATGGGCGAGGCGGAGCTACTGGCGGTGGACGGCGGGATGGAGGAGGGATTGCGGGGGAAGTTGATGGAAGAGGGCGGAGCGGAAATGG
>CAZASB010000363.1:1416-4907 GCA_964487655.1 uncultured Planctomycetaceae bacterium | reverse complement strand
AGAACGCCCTTTGTGCCGCGAAAATTGGGACAGTCCCCCTGTGAACGGTTACCTGATTTCGAGCGACTTGTCAGACCGAAGGTGGTCGAGATCGGCTACGGCGAATCAAACGGTGAAATCATCCTTTCACGGCGCACTATTTCTTTCCGACATACGCATCAAAGACGGAGGCAATATCCGCGTCTTTCTCGGTGCCTCGGTGGAAGATCACTCGATAGCGAAGGGTCATATCCTCGCCGTGTTTGAGCGTATACTCGCCGCTTCCATCCGGTTCCGGAAAGTCGCTTAGTCCGAACGGATTAGCCGCGAACAGTCCATAGGTTCGAACGTGCCAGTGCGTCGGGAAGCGGAAGCTGCTCGGGTGGTTCAAGATGGCAATGCCCACGGTTTCGCCCTCGACCGGGCCGTGGTAGTCGACCCAAGCGGCCGGCCAACCCCAGGCGTCCAGATCGGTCTGTCCCTTGCTGTTGATAATCTTTCCGCCCAGCTTGGCGTCGACCGCCATGGTTGCGGCCACGCGAACGCCGAAAGTCCCCTCCTTCGTATCGCCAAAGGTAACCGGGCCTTCGGTCGCTTTGAGGGTGATTGTGAAGTCGATGTACCGGCTGTCGCCGATCGTGCCGAACTCAACCACTCGCTCGTCTTCCAAGGCTTTCCGACCATCATGCCCGATCCAGTCGTCTACTGTCGCGATCGTGGCCGTCCTGCCGCTGTCGATCCGCCGAAACTCGCGGTGTCTGGTCGTTCCCAGGACATCTTTTGTTGCCTTGATTGCCCAGAAGTTGCTTCCGTTGACTTCGGCGTGAGTGAACCAGAACGACGCCTGGTGCGGATGGTCACGGCGTTCACCCTCGACGCCCTCGATCATGGGGTATGCCCGCGTCATCGGCTTGCCGGTCGGTCCGATGATGGGCCAGAGGATCGGTTTTCCGTCGACCTCGGTAAGGTATTCCGTGAACAGATTGCCGTCGATCTTTACGACGACGCCCTTTTCCGATTTCTCGGCGGTCACTTGGGCCGGCAAAGGATGGCTCACTGCCGCCAGCAGAGCGAACAGGATCAGGGACACTGGTAATGTTCTCATGATGCTACTTTCCCCTTATGTACGGTAGACACGCGTTGCCGACACTGGGAGCCCGACTCCCAGTATCAAGTACAGTATAGCAGAAAGAGCCGGGTTTGCTATCGAAGAGCTAGGCGGAGGGCCGTGTTCCGGGCGCGAAGAGCCAAAGCTTCCGGTGGCTGGAAGGTGCTCCCGACACATGGATTCCAGCCGGTCGACACGCCTAGCTATACCCTCCGTTGGAGTGATAAGGCTAGCACTCGATCGTCAGGGGGCTTTGTGTCGCGTTCTCGTTCCGAAAGCTTGACAACGTCCTCAGATAAAGCCACAATTACGCATAACGCATACGCGGAGAGCTGGATCCCCGCACGTCAACATCACTTCCAAGAGAGGCAACCATGAAAAAGTTCTTTGTTTCGGCCATGGCGATCGGGCTGCTGGCCACGTTTGGCCTGAATGGATTGGCAGCGGAGGTTGAAGAGGGATTCGTCTCCCTGTTTAACGGCCAGGATCTGACCGGGTGGGTCAAGCGAGGAGGGTCTGCGGAGTATACGGTCGAGGACGGTTCGATTGTCGGAAAATGTGTTCCGGATACGCCGGCCAATACGTTCATGTGTACGGAAAAGGAGTTCGGCAACTTCATTCTGAAGTTGCAGTTCAAGTTCCTTGAAGGCGGCAATTCGGGCGTGCAGTTCCGTTCGGCCGCCCGGCCGGAAGGCGACGGCGAACGGGTCTACGGCTATCAGTACGAAATGCGTCCCGACGGCGATTCGACCGGCCGCATCTACGACGAGGGGCGTCGCGGCTTCAAGCACGGCATTATCTGGCTCGACCTCATGTCCCCGCAAGAGCAGCTCGACGTGGCCAAGGCCGGCTACAAGACGGATGATTGGAACGATGTCGAGATCCAGTGCGTCGGACCGTCCATCAAGACGTGGCTCAACGGCAACCTAGTGGCCGACATGTTCGATGACTTCACGATGAAGGGTTTCTTCGGTCTACAAATCCATGCGGGCTCGGCCGGTACGGTCGCCTGGAAGAACATTCGTGTGAAGGATCTGGGCGAGAGCGAGTGGGAGCCGTTCTTCGTCAAGGGCGACAACGACAAGTACAAGCTCGTGGACGCCAAGTTCATCCTTCCGGAGGAATGGTCCTTTGACGAAGAAGGCGTTCTTCGCGGCAACCACTCCAAGGACCAAAAGAAGGACGGTCTGGTCATTTCCGACAGAAATTACGACAACTTCATCACTCGCGTCACCTATCGCATGCACGGTGGCAACAGCGCGCTGTATTTCCGCGCCGAGGAAACGGAATCTCCGTGGGTGCTGCGCGGATTTCAGAATGAAATCGCCAATGGCCCCAGGGACTCCGCCCTTTGGCACACCGCCGGCATTATCGACGGAAAGATGATTCCAGGTCGCGGTTGGGTGGTCACCAACGACGAGTTCATCGAAAAGATCCGCAACAAGGACGACCAGTGGAACACCACCTGCACCGCCGCCTGCGGCGATCGCCTTGTCCAAATCCTCAACGGATTTTGCACGTCGGACATCATCGACGAGAAATGCGAGAAGACGGGCAAGCTGGGGCTTCAGATGCACGGCGGGGCCGACTGCGAGATGTTCTTCAAGGACTTTGAAGTCATTCCCATTACCGAGGACATGATGAAGCTCATCGAGCGACAGTAGACGGAATCATCGCGTTTCTGGCCAGCTACCACCACCCTGCCCACGCCGTGATGTCACTTGGATCCCGCGCTCGTGGGCACGGTCTTCCAGTCGTCTAGGAACTGGGCAATGCCTGCATCGGTCAGGGGGTGGTGGTACAACTGCCGCATGATCTCCAGCGGCATCGTCGCCACGTGTGCCCCGATCAGCGCCGAATCCAGGACGTGCTTCGGGTTTCGCAGCGAGGCCGCGATGATTTGCGTGGTGAAGCCGTACTGGTCGTAGATCGTCTTGATTTCGTGAACTAGGTCCATGCCACAATGGCCGATCGAGTCGAGCCGGCCGACGAAGGGACTGATGTACGTCGCGCCGCACTTGGCCGCCAGCATGGCCTGCATGGCGGAGAAGGTCACGGTGACGTTCGTCTTGATTCCCTCGGCGGAGAGCTGTTTAACGGCCTTGAGCCCCTCGCACATGATGGGCACCTTAATGACCACGTTATCGCCCAGGACGTTCAGTTCGCGGGCCTCCTTGACGATCCCCTCGGCATCGAGCGCAATGCATTCGAGGCTCACCGGTCCGTCAACAGCGGCGAGAATCGGCCGGTACACCTCTCGGGCCGGAAGCCCCGTCCGCGCGACGTGCGTTGGATTCGTGGTCACTCCGTCGAGAATGCCCCAGCTCTTGGCCTCTTCGATTTGTTCAAGAAACGCCGTGTCAAGAAAGAATTTCATTTGAGTCTTCTCCAAGTTTACAGGTTG
>CAZASB010000363.1:0-1316 GCA_964487655.1 uncultured Planctomycetaceae bacterium | reverse complement strand
GAAAGAATTTCATTTGAGTCTTCTCCAAGTTTACAGGTTGGCCTTACTAGTGGACACCGCCACCGACTGGCGGCGTCGCATGGTTCGCGGGATTGAGCCGTATAGGCTTCAACTGGCTCCTTCGACCATCACGCTGGACACTTGGTTCCATACTTGGCATTCTAGTGCGCGGCAGGTACGCGGAGAACGAGGCCGTCGAGGTCCATTTGCCCCATGCCGCCCAGCAGACCAACGTGGACGATGGCCTCGCGAGCGCGGGCGGGTACGGGAATCGTGGTATGCTCGCGCTGCCATTCGAAAGTGCCGCGCCACGGGCCTACGGTGTGCCGGCCGATGGTCGCGCGGTTCTCGTCGTAAAACGTAACGACCACCAAGGGCATCTGATCGCGAGTTTGACCTGGACGAAGGTCGCGGCCGCGCACGGCGAATGTAAGTTCAAGTTCGGAGACCTTGCGGCCGTCGACTGCCATGCCTTGCAGCGCCTGACAGCCTCGACCCGCCTCGGTGTTAGCAAAACGGATAAAACGGCTCCCCTCGGGCGCATCGACCGACTCGATCATCTCAACCTGCCGCTGATAGTGCCAGCCGGCCGCCGAAGGCGGCTCACCCGCGAGTTGTTCGAAGCCTCCGTTGACCAGCGTCGGGTTGGCCGGGTCGGGCTGCACTTGCCGGCGGTCTTCCGCACGGCCGGTCATGGGTACGAACAGGGTCGGCCGCAGCGCTTCGCTCACCAGCTTGCCATCCTTCTTCTTTAAGACATACATGGTTTGCTGGTAGCGTTGGCCTACCGGGATGACAATACGTCCGCCCTCTCGCAATTGCTCGACCAATGGTATCGGCACGCGCTCCGGTGAGCAAGTGACGATGATCTTGTCGAACGGCGCGTGCTCGAACCAACCGAGGAACCCGTCGCCCACCTTGCAGAAGACGTTGTCGTACCGCAGCCGCTTGAGCGTGCGCGCGGCGTTGCGCCCCAGCGAAGGGACGATTTCGATGGTGTACACCTCACGGACCAACGGACTGAGAACGGCCGCCTGGTACCCGCTGCCGGTCCCAATCTCCAGCACGCGATCGGTCGGCTGGGGATCGAGCGCCTCGGTCATGTACGCCACCACGAATGGCGGCGAGATGGTCTGTGACTCGCCAATCGGAAGGGCCATGTCGTAGTACGCGTACTGCCGGCTGGCCAAGGCCACGAACTCATGCCGCGGTGCCTGCCGCATCGCCTCGATCACTCGGGGATTCTTGACCCCGGCCGCCACAATCTCGTCATCGACCATCCGGTTGCGCGCCTGCTCGAAGTTCTGGCGTGCCTG
>CAZASB010000362.1:2919-4917 GCA_964487655.1 uncultured Planctomycetaceae bacterium | reverse complement strand
ACGATGGGCTTACGGCACGCCTGCACGAAGTCCAACACGCGAAGGCCCCATTCACCCGGGTAAAGGCCGAACTCGTGCTGCAAGCTCATCACGTCGAACGGGCCGTCGTTGGCCGCTTCAGCGGCCAAACGGTAGTCGCCGTCGTGACTATTATCGATGACGTGGACCACGCGCGGGCCGTCATAACCAAGCCCGTGTGTCTTTCGAATCGCCGCGACCGACGATACCGGTCCAATCGCCGCCAGATCGACGGCGTCGGCCGAGTCGCGGGTAAATGTTGCCAGTCCGCATGCTTCCGGCGGATAGGTCGATACGAAAAGCGGCCGAATGGTATTCACGCGTCACCTCTTAGGGTGACCTTCACGTGGGGCCGACTCGGGATTACCCGCATCTGGTCCACGACGCGTCGCACCCCAGCGATCCCCTTGGTCGCGTGTACGGCGCCTTGCCGCTGATGTTCGTACTGAATTGTTCCCGAGAGCGTTACGTTGCCTTTGTTCGTGGCAACTGTCACTCGGCAGGGGGACCGTACCCCCATGCTTGAAAGCTTCTGGCTGACCTTCTGCGAAATTACAGGATCCTTCACTGGACTTTCCATGGTTACGACTCCTTCCAAGAGGGCTATTGTTCCCATTCCATGCGTTGGCGGAGATTCCGCCGGTGAGTTGGAACACCTGCACCGTGACGCCAGACGCAAGTGATTGCGTGACGGCGTCGGTCGGTTGCGGGCGTCACGTAAGCAGCGCGACGTGGTCTTTCATCAGGCTCCTTACATGATCGTCCCTGTTTTCGTTCCCGTTCCCATTGATTCGTTCCCATACCTCCGAACGATGGACCGGGATATCCGAGTCGACTTCGAAGCCCAGTTTCACATGCGTGCCTCGAATATCGAGCACCGTGACTTTCAGTAGGCGATGAAGTCGATCGGCGCCTCCGATGACAACTGATTCCTGATTCTTCCTTGACAAGACCAACATGGCAAATCTCCGTGTTTATTGTTAACGTTCTTCAAAACAAGTCGTGGGTCACTGCCAGAACTGCCGCCTTCTGAACCCGTTCCCAAAGAACGACAGCACGGCGAGAATGAGGAAAACAACGAACAGCACCTTGGCTCCCTGCCAGGAGAGGGCCGCTACGCCTCCGAAGCCAAGGAACGCGGCGATCAAAGCGATGACAAGGAACACGACAGCAAGCCGTAACATGATCAGGGTCTCCATTGAAAAAGGGTGGGCTCTGCCAGCCAATGGCCGGCAGGATGCCCGGTTAGCGTGTCCAAAAAACACAATATCGTTTCAGGCAGCCTACCACCGTCCAACGACGAGTGGCCACGACCGGAGCCGTTCCGCCCCGCGAGTGTCCAGAAGGCATTCGCGGGGCTGCCACGGCTATTGTTCGACATTCTCGGTCAGGTCGCCCGTTTTCTCTTCCGCCTTCTCTCCGAGCGATTGCACCTTGTCCGTGACCGATGTCTCGTCCGCGCGGATCTTGTCTCTGTCCACGGTGATGGTGACGCTGGGCTGTTGTTCGGTGCCTTCGGTCGAAAAACGGAACCACCCCTGGTAGAAACCCAAGCCGGCGATGCCGACCAGCAGCAAAACAGCCACAATCAGTAGAGTTCTCATGGTGTCTTTCCTCCCACTTTCTCGGTGTTGATGATCAGAAGGGCCGCACGGGCACCCTCCCGCGTTTGGGCGTTGCACACTTCCATAGTCTGTCCGCCAAAACGATTCCTCGTGATAGACATACATATACTCCTCAAGAAGAGCGTTCGATGCTCAGCGTTTACGATGTTTGCCCCTGGGTTCGTCATGCTGCTTCGGACCTGCCGGCGTATTGTCGCGTGTTGTGGGGTTCGGCCGTTCGGCGCGAGGCTGAGGCTGTGGCCGTTCGGCGCGAGGCTGCGGTTGCCGGTCTGGCCGCTCGGCGCGAGGCTGAGGCTGTGGCCGTTCGGCGCGAGGCTGCGGTTGCCGGTCTGGCCGCTCGGCGCGAGGCTGAGGC
>CAZASB010000362.1:0-2819 GCA_964487655.1 uncultured Planctomycetaceae bacterium | reverse complement strand
GTTCGACCTTGGGTTGAGGCTGCGGGTCTGGCCGTTCGACCTTGGGTTCCGGTTGCGGCTGCGCGTCTGGTCGTTCGACCTTGGGTTCCGGTTGCGGCTGCGCGTCTGGTCGTTCGGCTTTGGGTTCCGGTTTCAGGTCTGGTCGTTCGGCCTTGGGTTCCGGTTGCGGTTGCGGGTCTGGCCGTTCGACTTTGGGCTCCGGTTGCGGTTGCGGGTCTGGCCGTTCGCTACCAGGCTGCGGCTGTGGGGCGGGCTGTTCGAGCGGCATTCGGCCTACCCTGTGTTGCTGGGGGCCACCTGGCGAACGACCCACTCTTGGTCTGGGCTCAACCTTGGAATCGGGCCCGGGCGCTGCGTGTGCCCTCGGCGCGGCCTGTTCTTTGGCAAGCTCGGCGGCTGGACTGCCAACAATCGGCGACCGGGGGAGCGATACTCTGGCAGGCGCGAGTTCCTTCGGACTTGGGTCGGCTGAGGGGGATGCCACTCTGGCTTCCAGCTTCTGCCGCTGTTGGCGGAATTGATGCACCTCTTGCCCACGCTTACGCAGGTTCTGTCTCTCTGGCAGGTCGACGGCCTGGAATCGCAGTGGACTGTCTTGGCTTTTTGTGATTTCGGAGAATGGCGAGGCCACGACGGGGCGCGATCTCCTCGAAGCAGCGTCGCCGGTGATTAGCGCTCTTTGGTCTGCCCATGTGTGCGGCGGTCGCATATCCTCGTGATCGCGGCGGTTTTGGAATTCCGTTGCCACGTCGCGCTCCCATCGAGGCTCCTGTCGATGCTGCCAACGCTGGTGCGCGTAAATCGGATCGTAGCCGTAACGGCTGGAGTGGTACGAATACGAGGAGAAGAACCCCGACGTTTGATAGTTGGGGGCGTAGTAGTCGCCGAAGTAGTAGTGTTGGTACCTCGGACGCAAAAAGAGGTGGTTGGCGAGTGCGCCCAGGTTGATCACCATCGAGGGCGAGTAGGAGAAGTCGGCTCGCGAGTAGAGGCTACGATTGAAATGCACCGGGGCGAACAGTACGCCGCGACGGCCGACGGAGTAATCCCAGTAGCCGTCGACGAACACGTAGCCGCGGGGGGCCCAAACGTAATGGGCGGGGGTCCAAACCCAATCCGGCTGCGTGGTTGCCCAGAAGCCAGGACGCCAAGCGTAACGGTTCTGATGCCATACCCAACAGCCCGGCAGCCACATGTGGTCGGCCGAAGGCGCGGCAATGTTGGGGCCGGCCTCAACGGTTGCAGGTGGCTCGGGCAGGTATTCGACTTCGCTCAGTTGAGCGTCGGCCCAGTATCCGGAGGTCCACTGGAAACCCTGCTCGGAACGGCCCCAATACCCGGGTATCCACTGACGTCCTGGCGGCAGGGCGCGCCAGATGCCGCTTACCCAAAGAAAATCGCTTCTCTCGTCATCCCACGCCCAGTAACCGGGAATCCACGCAACGTTGGCTCCTTCCGGTCGCTGGTCCGGCGGCAATTCGTCGATAGCCGCCGGCGGCGCCGCTGGCGCTACGACGCCCGGCTCGGGGTCGAACGATACCGTTCCCGCGAAGGCCTCGTGGACTGGCCCTCGCGTGAGCACTTGCATCCCATCCTCGGCATCGACCGGGCCGGGTTGTGCGAATGCGGTTTTGCTGAAGCCAAAGCTCAAGCCCAGGGCCACCAATGCGCTCATCGCGCACCATTTGCCAAAATCACGTACACTCATCTTCACTCTCCTTGGAAAACGATGGGCCTGGCCAGCCAATGGCCATGCGGAAACTCTGGTGAACACGTCTAACTCACAACGTCGTTTCAGGCCGCTCGCCGCCGTCCGGCGACGATCTTTCCTTCCACTCTGGCCAACGGCAACGACTGATTGCCGACTTTTCCTCGGTGGGACTAACATGGCAAACCCTCCGCGGTGAGTGATGGACTGCTTAGTCCGCTCCCGTCCCAGTCCTCCATGGAGATCCTACTGGCCAATTGGAACACCTGCACCATGGTGCCGGTCGTAAATGCATGGACGACGGCACCGGTCGTTATATCCACTTCAGCGACAGCTTCACCGACCGCCACTCCGGTAATGCGCCGGATTTCCTGCCGCAGCAGTTTGACGGAGCTTTTGAAGAGCTGCCGGTGGAACTCCTGTACCTGAGTGGCTCCATCCGGGGTGTTGGCCAAGGCTTTCTCGGCCGGTGATAACGCTTCGTGCAGCGTGACGACCAACGTGTTGCCGCTAAGGACCACCGTGACGGCCTTGGGCGAGTGGCCGGTGCTTCGATGCTGGAAGGCGCTAACCGCGCGTGCGACCTGCTGCGCCATGGTTGGGCCGAGCTTCTTCATGGTATTTCCCTCTGCGTTTGGGCAAGCGTCTTCGGCGGCCAAGAACGAAAAAAGCCGACGTGGCGGAACACCCGGAGGTGCTCCACCACGTCGGCTTACTTTTCACCGAGCCCCTCCGCCCGGCGGAGTTGCTCTCTATCTAGTCGTCCGACAATTCCGTTGAAGAGGGACCGGTCAGTTACCTGTGTCCTTCCCAACATATGAATTATACCGCGTCACGGTGGAAAGGCAAGGGGGCCTTTTCTATTTTTCCCACATTGAGTACAATGACTATCCGTGAACGTTTAGCGCCGGTTTCCACTACGCCGCCAAGTGAGGGGCATTCCTTTAGGGTTTCTCGGGGCATAGGATCTTGGTGAGGATATGGCCACGAGGACACTGGGAGAACTCGAAGCCGCTATTTGTGAAGGAATTGGTCGCTTTGAGCAGGACTACATGGGCCGGGGTCCCAAGAACATTCGCGCCCACCTGCTCGGTGATCTCGTCGTGGTTCG
>CAZASB010000361.1:0-4917 GCA_964487655.1 uncultured Planctomycetaceae bacterium | reverse complement strand
CGGGCCCCTTCAACTCGACGTCACTTCCTTCCCGCCGCAGTTCAGCCTGAATTAGCGCTCCCCCCGTTACTTCGCCTTGCGTCGCCCGCCATTGCCGTTCCAACCGTTGCCGTTGCGCTGGGGCGCGGCGCGGGCGGGGGTGGGGCGGGCGGTGATGAGGCGGAAATTGTCGCGGCCAAGCAGTTCTTCCACGCGCCGACGCATCTCGGCATTGATCTCCACGCGCACGTCGCGCACGGAGCAGGGGACGCGGCTACCGTCGCCAAGGTAGATGACAAGGCTCAGCTCCCGCGTGCCCGGGTAGCCCAGCAGGATCTCGTGAAGCTGCTCGATCACGCGCAAGCCATGCTGCTGTTCGTACAGGCGAATCGCCACGCCGCGGGTATAGCGGGCGGCCAAATCGTCCAACGGGATCAGTTCGTCCACAATGAGCGTGGCCTCCTCGCTGTCGGGGCGCTTGTCGACCTTGCCTCGCACCATGAGAATGGCGTCCGCCACGATCAGTTCTTCGTACTCGGCGAACTTGTCCGGCCAAACGATGCAACGGACCAGCCCTTCCGTGTCCTCCAGGTCAAACATTACATAGCGCGACGGCTTGCCCGGTTTCGGGTTCTTCGTGTGCGAGTACTTCAGCGCCGCCAACATGCCGCCCAGGAACACCTCGCTCTTCGGCGCCAGCTTGCCAAGGTCGCTAGATCGATGCGAGCGATAGGTCGCCAAGATATCCTCGTACTCGGCCAGTGGGTGCTGGGTCAGATAGAAGCCCAACACCTCCTTCTCGCGATTAAGTCGTTCACGATCCGCCCATTCGGGCACGTCGGGCAAGCTGGCGGCGGCGCTCTGGTCGGACGCATCATCGTCGCCAAACAGGCCGAGCTGCCCGCTGCGCCGGTCCGCGGCGGCCGACGCTCCAGACTGCAACGCCCGATCAATCACGGCGAACTGTTGCGCCCGATTGCAGCCGAGCGTATCGAACGCGCCTGCCTTGACCAGCGTTTCAATGGCCGCCCGGCCGACCGTACCCGGATCGAGCCGTTCGCAGAAGTCGAACAGGTCGGCATAGGGCCCACTGCGACGACGCTCCGCGGCAATAGCACGCGATGCCGCCCCGCCGCATCCCTTGATGGCCGACAAAGCGAAGCAGATGTTTCCCTGCTCGTCGACCGAAAACTCGGCATCGGAGCGGTTCACGTCGGGCGCCAGGACGGTAATGCCCATCCGCTTGCAGTCCTCCATGTGTTCCACCACCGAGTCTTTCCGCTTGAAGTTGCGCCCGGAAATATCGCTCGAAAGCAGTGCCGCCATGAACGCCACCGGGTAGTGCGCCTTCAAGTAGGCCGTCATGTAGGCGACCAGGGCATAGGCAGTTGAATGTGATTTATTAAAGCCGTAGCCGGCAAACTTCTCAATCAGCCCGAACAGGTCTTCGGCCTCGTTCTTGACAAGCCCCTTCTCGCCGGCGTTGGTAATGAACTCCTGGCGGAACTTGGCGATGAGTTCGAGCTTCTTCTTGCTGATGGCCTTAATGCAGGTGTAGGCGTCGGCCAGGCGGATGCCGCCCAGTCGATTGAGGATTCGCATCACCTGCTCCTGGTACACCATCACGCCATTCGTTTCGGCAAGCACTTCCTCCATGACCGGGTGTTTGTACTCGGGCTTGCGCCGCCCGTGCTTGACCTCGATATAGTCATCGACCATGCCGCCTTCGAGGGGCCCGGGCCGGTAGAGGGCGTTCGTGGCGATGATGTCTCGGAAGTGGTCCGGCTTCATGCGCTGCAGCAGTTCGCGAATGCCGCCGCTTTCGAACTGGAATACGCCCTTCGTCTCCCCGCGGCAGAAGATGTCGAACGTGGCCTTGTCGTCCATCGGAAACTTGTACGGGTCGATCTTCTGGCCGGTCATCTGCTCGACCAGCTCAACCGCTTTCGCAAGGATGGTCAGGTTGCGCAGCCCGAGGAAGTCCATTTTCAGCAGGCCGGCCCGCTCAACGTCGTTCATCGACCACTGCGTGATGATTTCTTCCTTGCCGGTAATGCGTTGCAAGGGGACGTAATCGGTCAACGGCCGGTCGGCAATCACAACCGCCGCGGCGTGGGTTCCGATGTTGCGGGCGAGCCCTTCCACCTGTTGCGCAAAGTCCAGCAATTCGCGCACTTGCGGATCCTTGTCCCGTTCCTCGCGAAGCTGGTCGCTCGTTTCCAGGGCCTTTTCCAACTTGATATTGAGTACGTCGGGCACCATGGCCACAACGGTATCGACCCGGGCGATGGGCATTCCCATGGCTCGGCCCACGTCGCGAATGGCCGCTCTCGCCTGCAATCGGCCAAACGTGCCGATCTGCGCGACGTTCTCCACGCCGTATCGGTCCTTCACGTACTGAATGACCTCGGCTCGGCGCTGCTGGCAGAAGTCGATGTCGATATCGGGCGCCTCGCGCCGGCTCTCGTCGAGGAACCGCTCGAACAGCAGGTCGTGCGCGAGCGGGCAAACGTGGCTCAGGTGCAGTGCATAGCAAACCAACGCCCCGACGCCCGAACCGCGGGCCGTGGCTGGAATGCCGCAGTCGCGCGAAAAGTTGACGAAGTCCCACACGATCAGAAAGTAGTTTGGAAACCCGAGCTTGTTGATCACGCCCAGCTCTCGGTTGAGCCTGGCCATGACCTCCTCGGACAGCTCGCCGCCCAGGCATCGCTCCGAGTCGTCTGCATACCGCTTCTTCAACCCTTCGATGCACAGGTCGCGCAGATACTCCTCCGAGGACTTCCCGTCTGGCGGAGTAAAGACCGGGAAGTGCCGCTTTCCCAGTTCCAGCTCGATATCCACACGATCGGCGATCTCCTGGCTGCGGCGTACGGCATCGGCCCGCTCGGGAAATGCATCGTACATCTCCCGCGGACTGCGCAGATAGAACTGGTCGCTGTCCATGCGCATGCGTTTCTGGTCGGTGCGGAACTTACCGGTGTTCACGCACAGCAGGATATCCTGGGCACTGGCGTCCGCCTGCGTGACGTAGTGGACGTCACTGGTGGCGACCAGGGGGATGCCCATACGTTCGGCCAGTTCGCAAGCGCCCTCCGCGGCGATGCGCTGGATCTCAAGCCCATTGTTCTGGATTTCGATGTAGTACCGGTCGCCGAACACGGCATGATACCACGCGGCCACCTCTTCGGCCCTCTTCTGAGCGTTCGCCTGCCCGTCGACTAGAATCCGGTTCAACTCGCTCGAAACGCATCCGCTCAGGCAAATGATCCCCTCGTTATGGGCTTCGAGAATCTCCTTGTCGATTCGAGGCCGGAAGTAGAAGCCCTCGGTGAAGGCAGCCGAGGCCAGCTTCACCAGATTTCGAAAGCCAATCTGATTCTGGGCCAGGAGCGTCAGGTGGAAGCTGGCGTCCTTCATCCCCGACGCGTCTTTCAGCAGCCGGCTCTTCGGCGCGATATATGCCTCATAGCCGATCACAGGGTTGATGCCGCGCTCCTTGGCCAAACGATAGAACTCGAGAGCGCCGTGCAGGTTGCCGTGGTCCGTCAACGCCAGGGCGGTCATTCCCAGTTCCTGGGCGCGATCCAACAGGCGAGGAACCGTGCCGGCACCGTCCAGCAGGCTGTAGTGGCTGTGACAATGCAGGTGAGTGAATGCGTCCGTGCTCATAAGTAGGCTAGTCTCCTGGCTCGCCCACTGCCCGAAGGTAGCCGGCAATCCGATCTTGAAGGTCCAATAGATTCTGCCATTGCCGGATTTCCAGGGTCACCCGATCCGATTTCCCTTTTGGCCTGGCCGACTGAATGAGGCCGCGCAATCGCAAGTGCATGTAATAGAGCAGTTCGCCCAGTTGCGCGGCCTGGCCGGGCCCCAGATTCCGCGGCAGTTCAGGCGGCAGCAGCGTGTGGAGCGTCGTTTGCACGTCCGGATCGTCACCGTAGCCCAGTTCGAACTCAAGCGAAACCGACTCGGTCGGGTCTTCCAGCTCGTCCATCTCCAGGAGAATGCCGTCGTCTGGTTTCCCCTGCCGCAAGCGAGTCAGGCGTCGGGCAATCTCCTCGCGCGAGCCGAACAGCAGCAGGCAGCGACCAGCGTTCAACACGTCGCCGGGGCGAAGAATCCACAACTGGACGCTTTCGCCGTTGACCTTCGTGCCGTTGGTGCTCTGCAAATCGGTCATCACGATTCGGTCGTTGTCCTCCTGTATCTTCAGGTGGAACCGGCTGACCCGCTCATCGTTGAGCTGAACGGCATTCCCGTCCTCGCGTCCGATGGTAAACGGCGTGGGAACCTCTTCAAAGACGTGCCCCCGATCGGCTCCGTCCAGTACACGTAAAGTTATAAGTGCCATGAGCTTACAGTCCGATCCGAAACAGTGCCCGAAGCGTTCGTGTGACGAGCAAGAATGAGCCAGCGTTCCCAGCAGTCTTTTCTACCAGCCCATCCCGGCTTTCACAAGATACCAGTCTATCGTATGGGGCGTACCCCCCGCTACGAGAGTACGCCAACGGAAGACCGTTTTCACGTCAATGTCCTCGTGTATTCGAGATTGCCGTCGGCGGCAGAAGAGCCGGATGCCCCTTCAGGAGAACTGCAAAGTGGAATTTAGAGAACCATCGAGTGGGTAGGGCTGGTAGAACAGTGAGGTCCGTATCGGATCCGCAGCCGTGCGATCCTCCGGGACAAGCCCCGGCCGGTTTCATGACTGGTCAGCTACAGCAACACGCGTCCATCCCCCTTCTTCTCCGAAGCCTAGCCCGGATTATTCATGATAGGTAGGGTGGGTCAAACAAGCCGCTTCTTTGGTGGGTCATCGGTCGCTATTGTCGGCGTCTTCCCAGGCGGGCGGCCATAAATCAGCTCGATTGCGGCTTGTGCGTGCCCACCAACGATCTACGCGACCTTGACCCACCCTACGTAGATGAATAATCCGGG
>CAZASB010000360.1:0-4922 GCA_964487655.1 uncultured Planctomycetaceae bacterium | reverse complement strand
CGCCACTGGTTCAGCAGGGCAAGGGCGCGAGGTTCGATACTGAGAAATCGGACGAGTTGGGAACTGCTCGTACCCAAGCGACCCGCGGCACGCTGGGGATCGGCTTCGCAGGTCGCCAAGCGGTCGAGGGCCTCGGCCAGCAGGGCTGGAAAATCATCGTGGGTGGCCGATACCTCAATGCGCGTGCCGCGCAAGCGGGACTGCCATAAGGCGCTGGGCTCGCTCGCTTCGTCCACGGCGCATCGGACGGCAAAAGCCAGGTTGACCCGAAGGCGGAAGACTGCCACCGAGCGATTCTGGGCCTGGCTACGACGCTCATTGGCCTCAGCCGAAATACCGGAAGACTCATGGATGAACTGGACGGCCGTCTCCACCTTGTTCCGATGCTGGCCTCCTGGCCCGGACCGTCGCAGCCGATGCATTGTGCATTGGCCGAGCAGCGCGTCGAGCGGCAGCGATGCAGGATGCTGGCCCATCACGACTCACTGCCGGACACCAGGGTTTCGAATCCTGCTTCGTCCAGTACCGTAACGCCAAGCTGCTGGGCCTTGCTCAGCTTGCTGCCAGCCTTTTCGCCGGCCACCAGGTAGTCCGTGTTCTTCGAGACGCTGGACGTCGCGCGGCCGCCGAGTCGCTCGATCGTGGCGTTGATCTCATCGCGGGTATACTTCCGCAGCGTGCCGGTTACAACGAATGTCTTGCCTTCCAGCAGCCGAGCCGCGGCTCCAGCGTTCAGCCGTTCCAAGTCCAACTTGACTCCGACCGAGTGAAGATCGGCGACAATGGCTTGCCCCACCTCGCCGTGTAGAAAGCCGTATACGCTCTGGGCAATAATCGGACCGATTTCGTTGACTTGCGACAGGTCATCGGCCGAAGCCGCCATTAGGGCCTCCATGGTTCCAAAATGCTCGGCAACGACCGTGGCCACGCGCGCGCCGACATGGCGAATGGACAGCGCGTTGAGCACGCGGGCCAGGCCGCGATCCTTGCTGGCCTCAATCCCATCGACAAGGTTCCTGGCCGACTTCTCGCCCATGCGTTCAAGCTTGGTCAACCTGTCGGCGTCAAGGCGGTACAAGTCGCCGCAGCTTCGAACCAATTCCTGCTCGACAAGCTGATCGACCAGCTTGTCGCCCAGTCCCTCGATATCCATGGCGTTGCGGCTGGCAAAGTAGCGGATTCGTTCCTTCAACTGCGCGGGGCAGCTCTCCACGTTCGGGCACCGGATGTACACGCCCCCTTCATCGCGGATCAACGGCGTTCCGCATTCCGGACAAGCCGTCGGAAAGGCAAACGCCCGCGGTAAGCCTTCCCGCTGATGGGCCTCGACGCGAACGATGTGCGGGATGATCTTCCCGGCCTTCTCCACCACGACTACGTCGCCCACCCGCACGTCCTTGCGTTCGATCTCGTCGGCATTGTGCAGGCTTGCGCGACTAACCGTCGTACCGGCCAACTCAACCGGTTCGAGCACGGCAACGGGCGTGATCGCGCCCGTTTTTCCTACCTGCACTTTGATGTCCAGAAGACGGGTGGTGGCCTCGTATTTCTCGAACTTGTACGCGACGACCCATCGTGGGCTTTTCGCGGTCCTTCCCAGCCGATCTCGCTGTTCTAGCCGATTGACCTTGAGCACAAGGCCGTCGATCTCGAAATCCAGTTCGTGCAGTCGGCCGATGAGTTCCTCGCAGTGGGCAACTGCGGCATCGAAGCTTCCGAAGCACTCGACATGGGGCGTGGCCGTCAACCCCCAGCGAGCCAATCGTTCGAGAAACTCCATGTGCGTCTTGGCCCGAAGCCCGTCGGCATACCCGACGCCGTGGCAAAATACGCGGAGATTGCGTTCGGCGCAGATGCGCGGATCGAGTTGCCGGATGCTGCCGGCGGTCACGTTTCGCGTATTGGCGAAGGGCGACTTGCCCGCAGCCTGCTGCCGCTTGTTCAGACCGACCAGGTCCGAGTTGGTCATGTAGACTTCACCACGGACTTCGATCGCCCCGGGAACGTCGTCCTCGGCCAGCCGAAGCGGCACGTCGCGGATCGTGCGGATATTGTGGGTGATATCGTCGCCAACCGTACCATTGCCGCGTGTTACTCCGCGGACCAATCGGCCCCGTTCGTACAGGAGCGACACGGCCACGCCATCGATCTTCAGTTCGACGACCCACTCAATCGGCTCGCCGGCCAGCAACTTCTCGGTACGACGGCCATAGGCCCGCAGTTCGTCAATCGAGTAGGTATTGTCGATCGACAGCATGGGTACGCGATGCGCGACCTCCGTGAGGCCCTCCACCGGCTGATCGCCGATGCGTTGGGTCGGACTGTCCGGCACGATCAGTTCCGGATGCTCCGCTTCAAGACGTTTCAACCGCTCCATGCGGCGGTCGTAGTCGAGGTCGGATATCTCCGGTGCCGCCTCGACATAGTATTTCCGGTCGTGATAGGTAATCTCCTCACGGAGCCGGACAACTTCCTTCGTGGGATCGGCTGGCATGGAATTGCTCGTCAATCGCAGCCGCAGGCGGCCGTGCAGGTACCTGCCATGCCGCGCAACGGATGAGGGATAAGGCACAGGAACCTGAGCGGCCCGGCGCCCGTGTTGCGAAACTGATGCGCCTGTCGCGGCGGAACGAAGACGGCCGTGCCCGGCTTCAACGCATGCGGCGTGTCGCCCTGCAAGACCTCACCCGTTCCCTCCAAGACGAACACCTCGTGCTCATGACCGTGCGCGTGGTGGGGGGTGTAGCCGCCAGGGGCAACTTCGAAATGCCGCATGGAGAAACTTGGCGCGGCATCGTCCGGGCCGATCAGGCATCGCATCTGGCAGCCGACGGCCCCTTCCGTTTCAACCGGGCTCGACTCGACGGATTCATAGTGAACGACTTTCATGGAATAACCTCGTGACTGATCTGGAAATCCGATGGCTCTTCCGTTTCCAATCGCGAATCGCGTCCCGTTGGAGTCCCGACTTCAGCCGGCACGAAGAAGCCGCCTTTCTACTTCAGAACATTGCCGCGCACGAAAACGCCCCGAGGCGACGGCTCCCAGCGCCGTAGAGGTGGTTCCCACAAGGAATCCTCACAGCCGTCCGCCCCGAGGCACGTTACCGCGCGCTCGAAAGCATGCTGCAACACCTGCGTTCTATATCAAGGCGGCAAGGTCTGTCAATAGGGGTTTGTGGAAACGCCGCCGAATTTTTTCATGCGCGTCGCATCCTAGCGATTGTTGCGCTTGGCGAGGGAT
Source organism: uncultured Planctomycetaceae bacterium (assembly GCA_964487655.1). Classification (GTDB taxonomy): domain Bacteria; phylum Planctomycetota; class Planctomycetia; order Pirellulales; family Thermoguttaceae; genus PWXP01. The sequence continues at coordinate 1,679 of CAZASB010000360.1, read as the reverse complement.
GCAACATGGTCGCGGAATACGTCGCTGCGATACCGATAGTTCGTGAACTGGTCATGGCTTGAACATCCTGGCGAAAAGACAATGACTTCGCCAAACTGGGCTCGTTGCAAACACCATGCCAGCGCCTCTTGGAGTGTATGCATGGAGATGCACGTGAACTGTCGATCGCAAGCGATAGTTTCATTGCAAAGGGTGTCGCACATGCTGCCGAAGAAGGCGGCGCCACGGCAGTGCTTGACGATTGTGATGGTCAAATCGGAATAGTCCAGCCCTTTGTTCTGGCCGCCGGCCATGAGCCAAACTGGGCGGTTGATGGCGTGAATTGCCGCGATGGTCGACTCGGGCGTGGTCGACGACGAATCGTTGTAAACCTCGACGCCGCCGAGGGTTGCGGCAAGTTCGAGTCGCTCTGGTAGGCCCGCGAATTGCTCCAGCGCCTTCCGAATGGCGTTGGGCGAGCAGCCCACGGTGGCACCTGCAGTCGCGGCGCACGCCGCGTTGATCTGGTTGTGCCACCCCGGAACGCGAAGCGGGGGAATCTCTTCAAGCGACGGCAGTGGGACAAGCTTTCCTCGCGCGAGCGACGCCCAAGTAGCGACCTCGGCGTCGTAAGTGTTCAATACGGCGAAGTCGTCCGGCCCCTGCCCGAGCAAGAGCCTTTGTTTCGCGGCCATGTAGTCGGCATGGTCGACGTGCCAATCGAGGTGGTTGGGCGCGAAGGACGTGACCACCGCAACGCGCGGCGCACACGCGGCCTGCGGGAATCGCCATAGTTGAAAGCTGCTCAGTTCCAATACGACCCAATCGCCGGCCCGAATTATCGAGAGTTGATCGAGCAGGCTTCCCCCCAGGTTACCACCAAGCCATGAAGTGCGACCGTCGGCACGTAAGATCGAGTCGATCATGGCCGTCGTGGTCGATTTCCCGTTGCTTCCGGTAACGCCAATAACATTTGTGGGGCAGTGCTCGAGAAAAAGTTCGATCTCCGTGGCAATGCGCGCGCCAGAAGCCATTGCGATTTGCACAAACCGATTCCCCGGTCGAACCGCTGGGTTCACGACCAGCAGATCAATATCGCGAAAGTCGGCCTCGCGATGTCCCCCCAACGCGTACTTGGTGATGGGTGCCCCGGCTAGTTGGGTAAGCGGCACGGACAACGCATCGGCGTCGGCCAGATCGGTTACGGTGACCTCGGCGCCGTTGCAGGCAAGCCATCGAGCGACTGCCAATCCGCCGCCGAAGTGGCCCAGGCCCATGACGGTCGCTCGGCATTGCTGAAGTTTCATCGCCTACTTTCGGGAACTCACGACAAGGATGCTGGACTAGCTGTTCCGTTTCTGACTGCGCAAATTGAAAACGTCGCTGCCGTGTCTGGTACTTTGTCGCAAGTTGCGTTGAGGAGCGAAAGAGCCCCTGGCTTCTGGGGGTTCCTTACGGCGAAAAGCGGGGCGGTCCCCTCGTTGTTACACACAAGTCCGAGTTGCCCAGAAGGCCACCGTGCCGGCTTGCCCGGCCGGGGCCATGGTCAGCCAGCTAAAGCAGGGTTCACCCGCAATATTTCCGCCTGCGAATCGACGCCGCCTCCGGCGGCATCGATTCGCAGGTGGAAATGGGGAACCTTGGGACCGCTTGTAGCCAACAGACCACCGCTCCGGCCGGGCAAGCCGGCACGGTGGCGT
>CAZASB010000359.1:0-4923 GCA_964487655.1 uncultured Planctomycetaceae bacterium | reverse complement strand
CGCTCGTAAGCCTTAGACCACTTCGTCGCGTCCGGCCTTCGCGGCGTACTTTTGCCGCTGCTTGACGTCAATACGGCGTTCCTTCAGGCGGACTGCCTTGCCGATACGATCGCGCAGGTAGTAGAGCTTCGCTCGGTGCGCCACGCCAGCGCGCGTCACCTCGATCTTGGCAATTCTTGGCGAGTGGAGCGGGAACTTGCGTTCGACCCCTTCACCCTGGATGATCCGCCGCACGGCAAACATCTCGCGCGAGCCGGAGCCGCTTCGACCGATGACCACGCCGCTGAACACCTGGATACGCTCCTTCTCCCCTTCGAGAATCCGGCAATGCACGTCAACCGTATCGCCGATTTCGAAATAGGACACCTCTTGTTTCATGCTGGTCTTCTCGACCAAGCCCATAAGTTGTTGGCTCATTGTCTTAACGTTCCTTTCGTGTGGTCAATTCGGCGAGCATCGCATCCAACAACCAGGCTATTCCCCGGGAATTGACGCTTACCGTCTTTGTTGGTTTGTACCAGTTTGTTCGGTTGGGCTTTACGGATCGGCCAGTAAATCGGGGCGACGCTCGTTTGTCCGTTGTTGGGCACTCTGTTCGCGCCAGCGTGCAATGGCCTCGTGATTTCCGCTGAGTAATATGTCGGGTACGGCCAAACCGCGGTACTCTCGCGGCCGGGTGTACTGGGCGAACTCAAGCCCGCATCGCCCACCCGAAAACGAATCAAATTGGCTGCTATCTTCGTCCCCCAACACGCCGGGCACCAGCCGACTGATCGCATCAATCAACACCATGGCGGCCACCTCCCCACCGTTGAGGATATAGTCGCCAATCGATATCTCATCCGGCTGGAGTATTTGCCGAATGCGTTCGTCAAACCCCTCGTATCGCCCACAAAGGAGCACAACTCGCCGATGCTCGGCCAACCGCTCCACGGTTGGCTGGTCGAGCCGCCGTCCCTGGGGCGTTAGCATGACCAACTTCTCCGGCTCGACCGCCTCGCCGCGAACGGCTTCAACGCAGTCGATCACGGGCTCCACTTTCATCACCATCCCCGGCCCGCCACCAAACGGCCGATCGTCGACCGAATGATGCCTGTCATGCGTCCAGTCGCGTATGTTATGCAAGCGTACCTCGACCAGACTCCGCTCAATCGCCAACCTCAAGAGGCCCTGACCGAGGTAGCTCCGGAACATTTCGGGAAACAGGGTCAGTACGTCAAATCGCATGGTCGACCGGGCGGCTAGGTACCGCGATTACTCGCCAGCTTCCTCTGTCTCGGCAGGCGCTTCGGCTGGCGCCGCCTTCGGCGCAATCACGACGGGTTTCGTGCGCCGCCGCGATTGCGCCAGCCGGTCCAACGCCTGCCGCTGAGCGTCCAGGTGCGAGCCCCCGGTCCCATATTTCTTAATCAAAACCTGAACCTTCTCTGACGGTTGCGCACCGACCGAAAGCCAGTAGTTGATCCGCTCACCGTTCAGAATAGCCCGGGCATCGGTTTCCGGGACCAACGGATCGTAGGTACCCAGCTCCTCGAGCACGCGACCATCGCGGGGCCGACGGACGTCCGTTGCGCAAATGCGGTAAAACGGGCGGTGTCGCCGACCAAGTTTCTTCATCCGAATTCGTACTGCCACGCGGTTTCCTCCGTAAGGGTTGTCTATTACTTGGCCGAGAGCAGGTCGTCCCATGTTCTCGACTCGAGATTCACTTTGGCGGATCAATAGTTCATCGACGAGGGAAGGGAACATGCCCCCCGGCCTAAATCATCTAATCCTTCTGTTTCTTCTCTCGTTTTCGACGGCGGGCCTCGCGCTCCCGGAGCTTCTTCTGCTTTGTCCGTTCCTGCGGCGTCAGCCGTTTCCCAGTTCCCTTCTTCTGCTTGGCAATGCGCCCGCCGGGATTGAGCATGCCGCTTTGAGTCATTTGCTGCATGGTCTTCATGCGTTCGCGCATGCCCATGCTCGACATCTTCTTCATGATGTCGGCAATACCGTCGAACTGCTTGACCAACTCGTTGATCTCGTGCGGCTGAACGCCCGCCCCAGCAGCGATGCGTCGGCGGCGACTCTGGTCGATCATCCTGGATGGGTTGCGACGCTCCTCGGGCGTCATGGAGTCGATCATGCCTCGCAGCCGTTTCATGCCGCCTTCGGCGTCAACGTCGCCCATCATCTCCGTAAGCTGGCCCATGCCGGGAATCAGGCTCATCACCTTGTTCATTGGGCCCAGCTTCGAGGTCTGACCCAACAGCTTCTTAAAGTCGTCAAGGGTGAACTCACCCTTGCGAAGCCGGGCCTCCTGCTCGGCCATTTCCCCTTGATCGAGCTTGCGTTGAGCCTGCTCCACTAGGCTCACCACATCGCCCATGCCGAGGATTCGGCTTGCCATGCGATCCGGGTGGAACTCTTCGATCGAATCGAGATGCTCCCCCGTCCCCACAAACTTGATGGGCACGCCGGTCACATGCTTCACGGACAGCGCGGCCCCACCGCGGGCATCGCCGTCAAGCTTGGTCATGATCACGCCGTCCAGCTCGAGCGCCTCGTTGAACGCCTTGGCGCTGAGAACCGCATCCTGGCCGGTCATGGCATCGACCACGAGGTACACCTGCTCCGGCTGGACCCTCCGGTCGATTCGGCTCAACTGCTGCATCAGCTCGTCGTCAACGTGCAAACGTCCGGCCGTGTCGAGAACGACCACGTCGACCTCACCCTTCTTCGCCTCACGGACCGCCGATTGGCACAGTGCCACCGGGTCGGTTGCGGTCAAATCAGCGAAGACGGGCAAACCCAACTGCTCGCCCAGAATCTGAAGCTGATGGATGGCGGCGGGACGCTGCAAGTCGGCCGCAACCAGCATGGGCTTGCGGCCGCGCTCATGGAGCAGTCGGCCCAGCTTCCCGCAGGTGGTTGTCTTCCCCGATCCTTGCAAGCCGCACAGCATGAGCACCGAGGGGCCGTCGCCTCGCAGGTGAAGCGAATGGTCAACCGGGCCCATCAACCGTATGAGTTCCTGGTAGACAATGCCAATCAACTGCTGACTCGGGTCGAGCGACTTCAAGACTCGCTCTCCCACCGCCTGATCAGCCACGCGGCCGACAAACTCCTTCGCGACAGCCACGCTGACGTCGGCCTCCAGCAGGGCCTGCTGCACCAGGCGCAGGCCATCGCGCATGTTCGCTTCGGTCAGCTTCCCACGACCGCGAACAGTGCGGATGGCAGAGTCGAGCCCTTTTTGTAGCGATTCAAACATAACGCGGTTCGCAAGTATCGAAATTCCAGGCCCCGAGCGGACAACAGGATCGAGCCGCCCGGAGGAATCCCTTAGTTTAGCGAAGTCTCACCCCCGTTGGCAATGCGTCGCATAAGAAAAACCGAGAATTTGTGTCTTTCCGTACGCCGAAGTCTCTTGTGAACGAAGAAATCTAACACTCATATTGCATGTTGAAACGCCATGCGGGTGGGGCGTGCGTCTATTCATCGACATCCCGCAAGTGATCGCCATTCCCAGAATCATCGAAAATTGACAGATGCCAATGCAAAACCTAGATTTTCTCAGCGTTCTTCGCCAACACGACAAGACGTCATCCTTGCAGGTCGCGGGATCCCGTATTTCCACCCATCGAGTTTCCAACAATAGTGATTCCGTCCATGATTCGCACCACTAGCCATGCACTGCTCTTCCTGCTTGCGCTATCACACTCTTCCGTGGGGGCCGAGAACTGGGCCCAAAAAATGTTCAAGGTGACGGAGCACGATTTCGGAAACGTAGCCCGAGCCTCGAAAGCCGAGTTCACCTTCGAGCTTGAAAACCTCTATACCGAAGACGTGCATATCGCCAATGTCAGTTCGACGTGTGGTTGTACAACATCGCGCATCGAGAAAGACCTGCTGAAAACCTACGAAAAAGGCGCGATCGTCGCCCATATCAATACCGACAGGTTCCTCGGCCGCAAGGGGGCGACGCTCACAGTAACCTTCGACAAGCCTTTCTACGCCCAGGTGCAGGTTCGTGTCGGCGTTTTTATCCGCGATGACATCATTTTTGACCCGGGCAGCGTGCAGTTCGGTTCCGTTGATCAGGGGACTCCGAAGGAGACTCACGTACGCGTGCAGCATACGGGCCACGGCAACTGGAAAATCGTCGGCGTCAAGAACGCAAACCCCCACCTGTCCGTACGAGTGCTCGACACAAAACGCCAGGGTGGACACACTTGGTACGATCTGGCAGTCGCCATGGATGCCACGGCCCCTCCCGGCTACGTTCGCGACCATCTTCTGCTAACGACCAACGATCCGAACCATAGCCAGGTACCTCTACTGGTTGAGGGGTGCGTCGTGTCCGGAGTGGTGGTAAGCCCCGCGTCGCTCTTCATGGGCGTGGTCGAGCCAGGGCAGGAGGTTACCAAGCAACTGGTGGTTCGCGGCAAGCAGCCGTTCCGAATCCTGTCCATCCAGTGCGGCGACGAGAGTTTTCAGTTTGACACTTCGGATGCAGCCACGCCAAAGCCCATACACCTGATTCCGGTTACATTTACCCCCCGCGATGCACGTGGTAAGATCAGCCGCACCATTCGCATCGAGACCGATCTTGGCGCGATGACCATGCCGCAACTGCCCGCCTACGCCGTGGTAACGCAAGACACGACAAGATGAGACTCATCTGGTTTTTCCGATTATTCGGACTGGATCAAGATTTCCGATTCCGCGGACGATAATGAGGTTAACTTTGGGATGCACAGCCTGGGCTGCGAAGTCTCGTCGAGACGAAAATTCGCAGGGATTCGCCGTTAGTCTTTTCCCTGCAACGAGTTACGTCGTCCTGGCGGTTCGCGAAGCGAGGTATTTGCCTCTAAGTTCTTTGATAATTTGGACTTACAACCAAGCTAGATGGCATTCGGTCCAAGGTCGAATGCCCCACGT
>CAZASB010000358.1:0-4924 GCA_964487655.1 uncultured Planctomycetaceae bacterium | reverse complement strand
CAAAGGCACTGGTCTTTCAACGATCATTTCAACTCCGAAAACATCTCTAGCAGCGCGTCGACAATCTTGACGGTAGCCTGCACTTCCACCTTGTTAGTGCCCAGCCAGGTTTCATAGCCGCCCAGTTCATGCTGCTCGGGCGTGGGCAAATAGCCGTAGCCGCCGTTGGCCAGTTCGATGGTAAAACTGGGCTTAAACGGATTGCGGGCCTTCAGTTCCAGGCCCGTATCGGAAAATACCTCGAATGGAATGGCGGAAATGCCCAAGTCGCCAATCCGCACGGCCTGCAGTATCACGCGAACCGTGTCGGGGGATTCAAGCTGCTGAATGGCCCTTGCCGCGTAGTTGCGTTCGTGGGGAAACTTATCGGGTCGCTCGGGCTCGGCCAAGACCTTCTTGGCATGTTCAAGCTGGGCAGGCGTGGGCTTGCGCACCGCCAGTTCCAACTCTCGCTGCCGCATGGCAAGCGGTACCCAGTCATGCCACTGGAGCGTCTTGTACTGCTCGTAAACGGCCTGGGCGCACTGGTCGGCCACTCGGTGGATTTGCTCGTAGGGTTGGCGTCTTTCTCGCTTGATGGAATAGTCGTTGTTGTTGATGTTGCCGCTGGTGCCGTTGCTCATAGCGCCCACAAAGGGTGGATCCATCCGATCCGCGCCGAGCAACCGCTGGATCCGGTCCGCAAACACGCCGAAGTAGTCGGCCGAGATGTGGTTCCGGGGCACCCCGCCCACGTAATGCAATGAATAGTTGGCCAGAAGACCGAGCGGACGGCCGTCGGACGTCTCGAGTGCGAAGAAGCCGATTTGGGGATCGACCGGGCTGGCCGGCTTCAGCAGATCGGGCCGGTTGCCCGGATTCATCTTGGCCTTGTCCGGCTCTCCGAAGGGATTGAACAATTCGGCGCCCGGCTCAAGCAACCACCGCCGGCAGAACACCTGGCCGGGGAGGTCGGCCGTGCCCCAGGCAATCCGCGCCGGCTGCAAGTTATTGACCGCGCAACGGACTCCATCGGCAACGCGATGGGCCAGGAATTGCTGGTATTCGGTGAACTCCTCATCCGGCGCGAGCGGATTCTTCCAGCGGGCGCTTACGGACGAGTGCGTATGCGTGCCGGACATGAGCACCCGATCCGCCGGAATTCCAGTTGCCTCGGTCACCTGCCGCTTGGCTTCGTCGAGGACTTCCCGGCTAACGTAGATGCTGTCGATGATGATGAGGACGATGCGACACTCGCCGTCGTCCAGGGCGAAACACCGCGCGTGCAGCTCGTCGTGGACGTACTCGGCCGGCGGCGGAGTGCCGAAGTTGCCCACCAGTCCATCGCCCAGCCACGGCGTAATGTTGCTGGTGGCAACTCCGGCCAGCAGCGGCTTCTTTTCAGGCGATTGGGCACCGGCCGGCGCTGTCAAAAGTACAATCGCCGCAAGGACCAGAAATGTGAATCGAACCATGATTGTCTCCTTCGAGGTTAATGGACTTGGCAAAACACTATTTCAACCCATTCATTACTTGGCGGCATCGGGCTCCATGGGTATCTGAACACCGATGCCTGTCAGGGGTTGGCGGAGATCGAAGACGCGGCCTTCGGCATGTTCCCAGCCGCAGCTCGTATATGTCTCGGGATTTGTCTTGGACACTAGGCCGACCTCGGCCTGCAGACGCAGGCGGAAGTTTCGGACCTTGAAGGCGTCACCCACTTGATTCTCAATGCGGATACTATTCTCGAATTGGATGGTCTTCAAGGCCGCCGGCGGCAGCGGCATCTCGATCGTCGCCCAAGAATCGCTTTGTCGCGGCAGCAAGCCGATTTCCACGCCGTTAAGCGAGACCGGCTTATTTTCGTACGGGCCGCCGTCGGAGCCGAACACGTCGAAGACGAGATGGCCGGCTCGAATCTCGTGTAGCATGGCCGGCGTGGCACGGACGGCGGCCACCTCGATCTCCGCGTCACACTGCCCGCGATCCGTGCCAGCCTGGGCCGAGACTCGCAACGTCGTCGCGCCCGGCCGGAGCGGTGTCACGCGGAAGTCGAACTCGGCACTCGCTTGCAAGCCGATCGACACGCTTTGGCGAGCCGGCTCGATTTGCAACCCATCGCCGGAAAGCTCGACCATGACCTCTGGCGTGGCGCTCGCGTTGAAGATTCTCAGCCGACCGGAAATGGGCCGGTCCTGGAGGGCCGCGGCCTCGGGCAGATGTAGGCTCATGTCAAGCGGATCGATCGTATACGTCTCGAAACGCCCCTCCAGACGATTACCGTTGAGTTCAATGGGAGCGTCAAGACAGGTGCGATCCCGCGCCTGCTTGTCGTCGCCTCCGGCAAGAACGACCGGACGGCGCGCGGATTGGCCCGGCTTCACGCGGAATGTCTCATCCGGCTTGCCATCGACAACCCATCGGCCCGCAACAGGCTTGTCCGTCCAGTTGTCCACCACCAACTGGGCCTCGATCTTGCGGGCGACCGTGATTGTCGGCGGGCCTTCCATCGCGTAGTGCAAGCCGCCGGTGGCCAGCAGTACGGCCGACGTGCTGCGATGCCGTGGCACGACGATCCGCAGGGTGTCGCCATCTCGATCGAATGCCATTCGCCGCAGACCGGCCAGGTCGGGCGAGAGGAAGTAGGCGGCGCGAACGGCGTCTGCATCGGGTAGACGCACGACGAGCGGTACGTCCAGATCGACCGACGTTCCGTCGATCGAACGACCGTCCGTCACCATGACGGCCAGGACATTGCCATCGGCCAAACGATAGATACTGCCCTTAGCGCCCGCGGACAGTTCCAGCGCCCGGGGGTAGAATATCCACTGCTTGCCGCGCCAGTTTGCAAACAGCGGCCAATACCGTTCGGCTAGGCGCCCGAGTTCGCCGTCGGGCATGGCCGTGGGATACAGACCATAGGCCGCGCAGTTCTGGAACACTTCTTCGCCCTTATGAGAGAGCGTGCAACACGTTCGGCCGCCCGCGCTGAGCCAGTAGTTTGCGCGAATCTGCGACTCGTTGCCGGCTTCCGCCATCATGCCTTCGGCGAAATAGGCGATGTCAGTACAGTAGGGACCGTTCCACCAGATGAACTTGCCATGGGCCTTGGCCAGCTTGCGGCACTCCTGGTTGAGCCGCCCAATCGCCCAGCCCATGCGATACGCCGTGCGACCGTTTTGGATCGTCCATCCGTCGTCATGGGCGTAGTCGAGGTGATCGTAGCACGACTGGTCCATGAAGAATCCGTCCGCCTCGGGGTAGATGTCCATCATCTTCTGGAACTCGTCCAAGAGGCGTCGGCCCCAGCGGCTCTCGGGCTCGGGGCAAACCATCCAGCTTTCGTACCACGCCCGATAGTAGTCGCCGCCGGCGTTCTCTGCCAGCGCCTCGGGATAGTTCTCGCGAATCCACGGCATCCAAGCCTCGGTGGGGTTGAAGTACATCAGGGCGAACATGCCATGCTCATGCAACCGGCGGATGTAATCGTTGATTTCCGCAACGGATATCCGCCGCGACGATTTGCCGCACACGTAGTCATGGATCGCCTTCCAAGAGGCATCCTCGGGCGGTTTCGTCGGGTCGGGCTGTTCCCGCAGTCGGTGCCATTGGTCGTCGGCGAAGATGGGCCACGAATTGCCCAACGGCAAATGCTGCCCGTAGAACGGCAGCGTGCCATGGACCTCAACCGTTTGTACGTGCTGCGACTTCCACCGGTCCAGGGCCTCGTCGGTCGGAGTTCCGCCACTGCAGACGAACGGCCCGTGCAACTCGGAAATCCGCGGCTCGGCCACTCGGAAGAACTCCGGGTAGCATTCCACCACATGCCCTATCCCTGGCCGCCAGTCGCCCACATGGCCGAACAAGATTAACGACACGTCAACGGGCTTGCCCGGCTCAAGCCGCAAATGCACGCGGCGTGCCACGATCCGCGCCGGATTGGCGTCTACCCAAACTTCGAACCCGCGAGTGGGCAATGCGAAGTCGGCTAGTACGGTCAGGCCCCAATCCTCTTCGGGTTGATAGAAAAACGTGGCTGGCATGACTAGCCCGCCAACGTCGCCTCGATAGCCCATTCCCGTGCGTTGCGCGAAATCAACGATTGTGGACTCACTACCCGAAGGCGCCATCCTCGTCAGCCGGCAGGCCGTGAAGGGAAGCGATAACTCAACCGCCGCCTCAAGGCGTTCGGGCCCGGCTTGAACCAGCGTCGTACGGCACTCGAGGTTCCGGCCGGCGGTCCACACGGTCCGTAATTCGATACCCGAGTCCGGTTCCCGGCCCGTGATGACCACGGTCCCTTCCTCCTGCTTAACCGTTAGCCCGGTCCACTTCGAGTCCAACAGTATCGGCTCTTGCTTGCCCACTTGCAGCAGCAGTTGGCCAGGCGAGACCAGAAGCTCATGCCCGCGGACGGAAAGCGACAACAATCGGCCGTCGGCTGTCGACAACGTGGCACGCAGATCGCCGCTTTGCAACGACATCTCGGGCTCGTCGGCACCGAGTGCCATGGAAACCGGCAGCCAGAGAAACACACAGACAACCGCCAGCGATCGTATCATGGTTGATCTCCTTTGGCGCAAGCCATCGCACCCTTGCATCGCCCCGGGGCTCTTGCTCGATGGTAGCTCGCCTTTCGGCGGGAATGAGCGCCGTTCACGGTTGCGGAACGGCACCAAGCAGGAAACGCCCTCAATTGTCTTCGCTGGGCGCCACGGTGTCAAGTAGCCGCCAGCCCAGTGCAGGAGAACTGTAAAGTCGGATTTAGCGAATCATCGGGCGAATAGGGAACGTAGAGCAGTGAGGTCCGCAGTAGATCCGCAGCCGTGTGATTCCCCATCGAACTCGCCCCGCCGAGCGGATGACTGGTCAGCTACAGCAACACGCGTGCATTCCCATCCTTCCCCGCTGGGCTTGTCCCAGCCGGTTCCATGACTGGTCAGCT
>CAZASB010000357.1:0-4989 GCA_964487655.1 uncultured Planctomycetaceae bacterium | reverse complement strand
TTTCCAGGCGGGCGGCCATAAATCAGCCCGGCTGCGGCTTGTGCGGACCCACCAACGATCTACGCGACCTCGACCCACCCTACGTAGATGAATAATCCGGACTAGCGGTCAAACAAAGAAAGCCGCACTCCATGACGACTTGGAGTGCGGCCGTTTCTCGCTGCGTTTTCTACGGGTGGCCACTCGCGGTTGCCGTTGTGGCCGCGCCCGTGGCTGGCGTTTCTTCCTCCGCGCCTTTACGCCGCCGGAAGACTACTCCGGAATGTCAATCCACTTGCCCTCGCGGGCGCTTTGTAGCACGGCGTCGCATACGCGCTGGGTGCGAAGGCCGGCTCGTAGATTGGGCTGAAACGCCGGGCCGCCTTCCAGGCTGGCGAGGAAATCGGCCAGCCCGTTGATGAACGTATGCTCGTAGCCAATCGTGCAGCCTGGCACCCAGTAGTTCTTCATGTACGGATGCTCGAAGTTGGTAACGTGAATCCGTTGCCAACCGGTCAGGTGGTCTTCGATCTTCTTGCCCGTTTCCGGATCGGCGTAACGGAAGAATTGCAGGATGTGCGGATCTTCCAGGTCGAAGAACACCGCGCCCCGTTCTCCGTTCAGCTCGAACGTATTGTAGTTCTTGCGTCCGCGAGCGTACCGGGTACTCTCGAACGTGCCCATGGAGCCGTTTGCGAAGATGGCCAGGAACATGCAGGCGTCGTCGATGTCGACTTTCTCCACCTTCCCCGTTTCGGCATGCTTTCGCTCCTTGACGAAGGTTTCGGTGTGCGCCACGACGCGGGCGATGGGCCCGTTGAGCCATTCGGCCGTATCGATCGAGTGCGCTAGCAGGTCGCCGGTGACGCCGCTGCCGGCCACGCGGGAGTCGAGCCGCCACAACGACATGCCGCCCTGCGGCACGTCGGCGCCGATGGTGTAGTCTTGCAGATACGTTGCCCGATAGTGGAACGGCCGGCCGATGCGCCCTTCGTCAATCACCTGGCGAGCAAGCGAGATGGCCGGCATGCGGCGGTAGTTGAACGAAATCATGTTGGCCACGCCCGCCTTCTCGACGGCCGCGACCATCGCTTCGGCCTCGGCAGTCGTCATGGCCAGCGGCTTCTCGCAGACGATCATCTTGCCGGCCTCGGCGGCGGCAATCACGACATCGTGGTGCATGTGGTTCGGCACGCACACGTCGATCACGTCGATATCGTCGCGGGCGATCACCTTGCGCCAGTCGGTCTCGATGGACTCGTAGTCCCATCGTTGAGCGAATTGTTCGAGCTTGGCACGGTCCTCTTCGCGCCCGTAGACGCACTTGAGCACCGCCTTGTGTTCGCGATCGAAGAAGTGATTCACTTGCGAGTAGGCGTTCGAGTGCGTGCGTCCCATAAAGCCGCAGCCGAGTACGCCGACGTTCAGGGGTTTTGTCATGTCGAGTCTCCGTGGGTTAAAGGTGGATGTCCGGGGATGTCAGAATGTCGAATTTCGACATTCGTCATGTTCTCACGTTGCATTCTACGGTTTCTTCCTGCCGCGGTAGATGGCGGAGAAGATCAAGTTCAGTTCCTTCGCCTCAGTCCAGAGCGTTCTTGCCCCGTCCTTGTGTTCGGGCATAGCCGCGGTAATCATGCGTAGCCAATGCTTGGATTCGCGCGACTCGCGTTTACAGATGCTAATGCGATACCGAAACTCCTTGCCGCTTCCAGCATCATCGGCTTCGCAATAGTTGGCCCCGACGCTCGTTGCCGCACGTACCAGTTGCCGAATCAAGCTGTCCGTCACCGGTCCGACCGAAACTCGCTTGGCAAACGCGATCACCGCCTCGCCGAACTTGGCCGTACGTTCCTCGAGGTCGAACCGTTGCTCAACGCTCTTGTCTGCCGTATTCGTCATTCGTGGTTCGCACTTTGTGCTTCAGATTTCCTTCGTCATTTGATTTTCGGTAACCGTTCACGGGGCGGCGCAGGCAGTTTTCGCCGCTGTATGCGATTTTCGACATTCGTCATTCCTTCCATCCGTGCGCGTCGCGCACCGCGATCATGGCCCGCAGAATGTCGTTCCATGTTTCACGTTGCATCATTACGTCGTTGGGGAACATACATCCGTCCCAGCAGATATGCTTGATCCTGTCGGTAAGCTGGCCATTCTCGCGGAGCCAGTAGCCGGCGTGGCGGACAATGTCGAGCTTGCCGTTGGGATCGGTGGCTCGGCAGTGCCGACCGGTCTTGTCGTGCGAGCCGCTGCCATGCACGGTGCCGTCGCTCTGGGCCACGTGGAAGTCGATGGTCCAGGGCCGTAGGGCGTTGGTGAGTTCCAGGTAGGCCGCCTCGAACCGGTCCGATTCGTTCCAGTCGAAATCCTGCGGCAGGATGGCGTCTTCCGGCGCATTGTAGCCGAGGATATACAGGAGCGTATGGGCCATGTCGGCCTGGAAGCCAAGCGTTTGGGGCCGGTCGACCATTTCCAGCAGTTGGATCATTCGTTTCCAGCTATGTATGCCGCCCCAGCATATCTCGCCTTCGGCGGCAAGCTGCTCACCGTGGTCCTCGGCAATGAAGCAGGCTTCGCGGAAGGTCTCGGCGATGCGCTTCTGGTTCCCCTCGGGGTCCTCGTACCAGGCTTCCACACTCGAGGCCGAGTCGATTCGGACCGCGCCGTGCGGGCGCACGCCCAGTCTTCGCAACTTCTCGGCCACGCGGCAGCCCTTCTTCACCTGGTCGAGGAACTGCCGCCGCTCCTTCGACGAGCCCATGGCCGCGCCGCCGCCGGTGGGTGGCCAGATGGGCGCCACCACCGTGCCAATCTCCAGGTCGCGCGATTTGGCCTTCTCGGCCAACTCTTCAACGGCCGTGTCACTGTCGACCGTCGAGTCGATGTCGATGTGCGGAAGGTAGAGGAACAAATCGAAGCCGTCGAACCGCACGCCGTCCACCTCGGCCTCCGCCGTCAGGTCGAGCATCTCGTCGAGCCCGATTGGCGGTTCGCCCCCATCGCCCTTACCGACTACGCCTGGCCACGCCGCGTTGTGAAGCTTCGGATAGTTGTTCACGTGTTCGGTACTCATATCAGGTTCCTCGTTTTGCTAAGGGTCGAAAGGAACGATTCCGTTCCAAAAGGAGCAATCGGGTCCGACATGTCGGCGGCCACAACGCTCCAGCCAAGGTCAAACTCCAACGGACGGCACTCGGAAAACCAACGCTTCACTCCGATTCGGAATGCGTCGCCCGACTTTCACTCGCCGGGTTTCAGCCCTCATTGTTGTACACAAGTCTGGGGCGTCACCGGCCGGCTTGTCCGGCCGGAACGGTGGTCAGTGGGCTACAATCGGGTGGATCGTGCTCACTTAGCTTGCTGACCACGGCTCCTGGCGGGACAAGCCCGCCGGTGGCCTTCCTCGCGACTCCAACTTGTGTACAACAACGAGGGCTCAACCCCACACCCGTCAACCACAGCAGCAACACTTGCGGTGGGCGCCGATGTCGGGCATGTTCCCATGCACGGCCGGGCCGAAGTAACGCAGGCCAACCAGCGGCTCGCCGCCGGTGTTCTCGATCTCGACGCCTTGGGTGGCCGCCTCGTGCGAGATGTACACTTCGTCCCACGGCTCCTCGCCAAACCGAATCATCACCGGCGTCTGAAGCTCAATCGCGCCGATCCGTCCCGAGCCTTGCACGGTAATCCAGCCGCTGGCGCCCGGATCCTTCAGCACGCACTTCGCGCCCGGCTCAACGGTCAGTTCCTTCGCCGAAACGAGTTGCTCGCCGTCGAACCGGCCGTAGTCGATCCACCGGTCGGTATAGCCGTCGCCGGAACGACTCTGGTCAACAACCGGCTCGACATAGTTGCTTTCCTTGAAGCATGGATCAACGTTCTTATCCCAATCGAGTTGGCCCACGATGAAGTCGAGGTCGCGATGCTTCTCCTTCGGCACGTCCTTGACCAGCAAGCCCCAGGGCACCTCGCGCCCTTCGACCAGTGACTGGAACATGCCGAACACGTCGGAGCCCCACTGCGGCTCGTAGGTACACATGGACCCCGGCGCGTGCAGTACGCCGGCCGGGATGAGCCAGCCGGTGCCCGGCTTCAGACGATAGGCCCGCGACAGGTCGAGAATACCGTTATCGCCCTTGTTCCAGTTCTCGAGGCAGCGAATGACGTCGGCCTTGGTTGTGCCCGGCTCGAGGCCCATGAACGTGTAGTCGAAATGGTTCTCGGCCGCGTTCAGTTGCGGCGGGAAGTAATAGCACTCCGGCTTGCCTTCCTGCTGCGTTAGCTTCGCATGGTCGGCATCCTGGTGCATGTGGTGCGGAATAGGCCCCATGTTGTCGAAAAACTTCGAGTAGACGGGCCACCGCTGATACTTGTCCCACATCGCCTGCCCGATCAACCGGGGGCCGGCCTCGGCCATGGCATCGCGGAGAAGGAATCGCCGCCCTCCGAACAGGCAGTAACTGAGCCCCTCGTCCCAGGCGCGGTTGTCGTTCATCGCTTCGGTCGTACTGGCAAACCACCGCTCATCGATTCCGCCCCGGTGTACGCCCAAGGCGTACCAGTCGGTCGGGGCCAGCTTGATCCGTTTCCCTGGGTGCAGGAAGTTGCGCGGCACCCAATTGGGAGTCAGCCGGAGAATCCCCTGGCCGGCGTCCAGGGCCTGATCGAGAATTTGCCCTACGTTATCCTTTTGCACCACTGGAGAAGCGCACATGGTTCTTTCTACCCTTCTAATTCGAGGAATCCGTGATCTTAATGGCCGACATCGGAAAATACCGAAACCGCGTACCCAACACGACGGTTCGCCCTGAAAGACCCTTTTTTAACGCCTTATTGGACGGTTGGCAAGTAACCGGGCTTTTGCCGGGCTTTTGCCGCCCTTCAGACGCAGCAGCGAACTTGCATCCCGGGAAAAGGCCACCGGCCGGCTTGCCCGGCTCGGAGCCATGGTCTGTAGGCTACTCGCGATGCCCCCAATCATCCATTCTCTCGCCGCGCGTTGCTGCCGCC
>CAZASB010000356.1:2483-5002 GCA_964487655.1 uncultured Planctomycetaceae bacterium | reverse complement strand
CCCGTCAGTGCGCCGTGGCCGGTTGTGCCGTGGCCAAGGTCAACCTGCTGGGCGTAGAGTCCGATGAACTCCTCGCCCAGTTAGCCTGTCAGTTCAACCGCGACTGCTCCGCCACGCAACCCATTGCGGCCCTGTGGCGCATTCTGACCGATCGGCTTGTCGAGCTGCGTTATGAGCAACGGCCGGCCGTACTGTTGTTCGACGACGCCGAATGCGCGCACCCAACCACGGCCGACATACTTGTACGAATCGCCCAGTACGATCCGTCGCCCGACGCGCGGCTCACCCTAACGCTGGCAACCGAGCAGGCGCACGTTCGATCGCTGGGTCATCGACTGCTGGATCTGGCCGAACTGCGTATCGACGTCGAACCCTGGGCACAGGGTGATACGGGCGAATTCCTAACCGCCTCGCTCCGCAAAGCCGGTTGTCAGGCCGATGTGTTCAACGAGCCGGCCGTTTCGCGACTGCATGAGCTTGCCGGCGGCCTGCCGCGCCGCATCGCCCGGCTTGCCGACCTGGCTCTCGCCGCCGGCGCCGGCGCCGAACTCCAGCACATCGACGCCGACGTCATCGACTCCGTCAACGACGAGCTTTGCGTGTAAGCGGAAAGCTAGAAGTTGGAAGCTAACTCCCAGCTTCTCTCCGCAGCTCCTCGGCGACGCGGCTGATGACCAGCCGGTGCTTGCCGGAAGCACTCACCGGGATGTCGGCTACCTCGCATAGCTCGATTTCGTCGTCGCAGCCCAGCCGAGCGCGAACGTTGTGAAGCAGCATCGGCTTGCCGACGATGGCGAATCGCTCGTCCGGCACGACCAGAAGCCGGATATGCCCGATCCGCTCCTGCTGTACCTGCAGCTTAATCAACCCAGGCACCTCCTTCATCAGGTACACGAATATGTAGCCGGATACCCAGGCGCCCTTGCTCGTCACAATAAACTCGATGGCTCGCCCATCGCTCAACGTCATGCTCCGCAGCGTACGGCCGCAGGGACATGGAGCGTCGTTCAGCGAAACGAGGTCGCCGGTCCGGTACCGAATCATGGGCGTTGGATGCGAAATGAGACTCGTTGCAACCAGCTCGCCCTCGCCCTCGGTCGGCTCCAGGGTATGCGGATCGATGGTCTCGAGGATGAATTGCTCCTCCATGGCGTGCATAGTCTGGTGGCTGCAATCGTGGGCGATAAGACCCACCTCGCGCAGTCCGTAGGAATCGTACACCGGCACGCCAAACGCCTCGGCTATCTCATCGCGCATCGGGCCGAGGATCTCGGCCGTTGTAATGATCATCTCCAGCCCCGCCTGCTTCACATTCCGCAGGTCGATGCCTTGCCGCCGGGCCATTTTCACCACCAGCGCCATGCTCGATGGATAGCAGAAGATGCACTTCGGGCGGAACCGATGCCACGCGGCCACCAATCTGGGCACGGCGTCTTCGGTCACATTGAAGCTGTCGGTGAAGCCGTCGCCTATAAACCAATCGCGCACCGACTTGACCGCATCCTGCTTCGCCCGTTCCACCGGCGAGCCCCAGAAATACATTTCCCGCTCGCCCCGCCGCATTCCCACCCAGGCATGTCCTCTCATGCGGGCGGCGTTGATGTGCGCTTCGCGCAGCGCGCTGGTATAGAACTCGATGGGCGTGGCGGTGGAGCCGCCGGTTCGCCCCAGCCACGTGCGCCGCGCGGCCCCGCGCCACGACATCTCCTCGCGCCGCGTACGAATGGTCTCCTTCTCCAGCAGCGGAAGCCGTCGCAAGTCGGCCAGCGTTTTGACATCATCCGGCCGCACACCGGCCCGGTCCATCACCTCGCGCCAGTACGACGTATGCGTGTAGGCCGCGGCCAGCAGCTCCCCGAGCCGCTCAAGCTGAAACGTTTCGAGCCGTTCGCGCGGCCACCGATCGCTCCGCTCCAACTCAGCGAGCAAGCGAAACGTCGGCCGCCCGAGCAGCCGCTCTTGAATGCGAAAGAACGTTCTGGCGATGGGAGGATTCATGGGCACAAACTGGGAGATGGAAGTTGGGAGTTAGAAGCTGGGGACGCGATCACGCGAACGGGCATCCGCGGGAGCAAATGGCGAATGTCGAAAGTCAAATGTCAAATGTCAAATGTCGAAGGAATCCCAAACTCCCATCTGCGATTTTCCATCTTCCAGCTTCCTCTTCGGTCACCTGTCAACTAGCTCCCATAGCTTTGCAGTCATGGTACGACCTGAAAGGGCGAACCGTCCGCCATGCGGTAAATGCGAAAGTCGGAGTCCAGAGCAAAGACCAGATGAGTCGGCACACGACTTGCCACGACCACGAGCGATGCATCTGCCAAATCCTAGCTTCCAGCTCTCAGCCTTCCGCGGTCTTCCTTCCCAGTTCTTCGCAAGCGCGCTGAGCCCAGACACGCCATCAACCCGCGCTATCCACTTCACATTTCATCCGGGGCGATAAGGCGTTGTCCGGGGCCGCGGACATGGAGCACGTAGACGGTGTCTGCAGTGATCGTCAACAACACGCGATAGCGCAG
>CAZASB010000356.1:0-2383 GCA_964487655.1 uncultured Planctomycetaceae bacterium | reverse complement strand
GTTTTGAACAAGAGCTGGCGGACCTCTTGTGTCACATACTCGTCTTCAGGCGCGAGCCCGCAAATCTTCGCATCAAACGCAAGCGTGCGCAGGGCCGCAAGGAACCGATCATACCATCGCTCTGCGTCATCAGCGGAACGTTCCGCGATCCACCGGTAGATTCGATCGGCATCTTGCTCCGCCTCCGGCAGGACGATGACCGAATAGCTCATGATGCGCCGGACATTCGGTGTCTTGCGCGGAAATCGCGATCGAAGTCGGTTAAGCTCTTCCCCTCGCCATGTTCCGCTTGCTCCAACGCTCGCCGAACCGAAGCGACACTATCTTCCAGTTCCTTCGAACCTGGCTGTTCGGCTCGCCATGCACGCAAGCACTGCTCGGGAGTCCAATCCACACCGTCGGCGAGTTGCCGGCCAACAAACTGGTGAAACGTGGTCAGTTCACTCGAATAGTGTTCCATGGTCCATGCTCCCCAAAAGACTACGTGCCGATCGCCTCCAACACCGCATTATACCCCAGCCGGCCAGCAGACGGAAGAGACCAGTTGCCAGAGGGAAAGGTGACAGTTGTCAGATGCCAGGTGACAGTAACGCGCGAGAGCGGATGATCGGCCGCACGGGTGCATTTCACTGACACCCGACACCTCTTTCCCCCAACTCCCAGCTTCCTTCTGACTTGCTCGCGTGGGTGAACCCGCCTGCTGAGACAGTCGGAACCACCCACCCTACGAGCTGGCAACTAACACCTTTTGGACTTCTCCCGCCACGTCGTCCCACGATCGGACGGCGGGGCTGTGGCGGACCTCTTCCGGCTCCCACGTGCGATCGAGAACCTTCTGGAGCGCGGCGGTCAACGCTTCGACGTCGCGCACCGGCACGATCTGGCCGTTGCGGCCCGGCTCAATCAGGTCCGGTACGGCGCCGACGTCGGTAGCCACCACCGGCCGCCCACACGCTAGGCACTCCAGCACGGCGTTCGGGCAGCCTTCACGATAAGAAGCCAGCAGGCCAACGTCGGCCGCGGCGAAATAGTCAGGCACGCGGTCCGCCGACTGAACGCCGGCCAGCAGCAGCCGCTGCCCTACGCCCAGCGTCTCGGCCAGGCGGCGCAGCCGATTCGCGTCGCCCCGCGTCAAGCCGCCGCCCACCAGCAGCAGCCGCACGTCCTCCGGTAGGCGAGCCAGCGCGGTAATCGCTTCGCGATGCCCCTTGCGCACGCCCAGGTGCGCCACGGTCACCAGCAGCCGCCCCTGCTCCGGCAAGCCCAACTGCCGCCGCGCCTCGTACCGGTCGGCTAGCCGGAACCGCGTCAGGTCCACGCCGTTCGGAACGACCGAAACTCGATCGGGCGCCGCCCCCAACTCGCGCGCAATCTGCGCCATCCGCTCATCCACGCTCATCACCGCCGCCGCTCCCCTGAGCGCCTCGGCACACTGCCGCCGCTGCCAAGGCACTTCCAGGCACGGATAGATCTTCCCCCGCAACGTAATCACATACGGCAGCCCCAGCCGCCTGGCCAGCAGACTCACCGCTACCCCGTCCGGCCAAATGAAATGCGCGTCTAACACGTCGGGCCGATAGCCTGCGGCTAGAAGCTGGGAGCTGGGAGTTGGAAGATCGGAAATCGGAAATTGAGACGCACTCGCGCAGTCAATCATGGGCGTCAGCACTTTCCCGGCTTCCAGCTTCCAACTCCCAGCTCCCAACTTCTTCCCCACGCCCCGCGCATACAGCTTTGCGTCCAGCGATTTCAGCACCCCTGGCACGCAGAAGAACCGAGGCCGATACACCGTCAGGCCATGCCACTGCTCGCACGCAGGCACAACACCCCTTCGCCACCGCGTTACCAGCGGGAAGTTCGGTACGGGCGCAACCACCTGCAGGTCAACCCCCGGCCTTCGCGCCAAGGCCGCAAGTCGCCTTTCGACGAACACGCCCCAGGTGGGCGCCGCCGCATGAGGAAAGCAGTAGGAGAAAGACAACACTCTCATGTTGGAAGCTGGAAGCTGGGAGATGGGAGTTGGGGACGCACGCGGATGACAAATCATAGATCGTAGGGTGGGTGGTTCCGACTGTTTCAGCAGGCGGGTTCACCCACGCGGGGAAACCAGTTGCTAGTTTCTAGTTGTTAGTTGCTCGTGACGCGCGAGTGCGGCCGGCCAACCGCGACAGCGCGTTACTGACAACTGGCAACTAGACTGTGTGGACCTACCCAAACCGGGGCTCGGTTTTTTGGGTGGCAGTTTTCCGGTTTTCCACATTCACCATGGAATCGTATTTGCCTGTACTTGGTGTTGTGTCCGTTCTGCAACCGCCAGCGTGCATACGAGGAAGGCCACCGTGCGGGCTTGCCCCGCCGGAGCCATGGTCAGTCAGCTACGAGC
>CAZASB010000355.1:0-5005 GCA_964487655.1 uncultured Planctomycetaceae bacterium | reverse complement strand
ACCGTTTATTTCTAGGTAGACTAAATTCCAAGCCACTGCGGCTCACGCGCCCCGGAGGGGCCAAAAGGGTGTAGCCACGGGTGAAGCAGCATCGCGGCGTTGTCGCCGCCTTGCTGCGTAACCCGTGGTACAGGCGTACAAGTTCCCCCCAGTAGCCCCGGTAGGGGCGGAAGGAGTTGTGACTCTGCGCGAATCCCCCCTTTCGCCCCTACCGGGGCTGATCGGATCCATGCGATGGAAACCACGGGTTCCGCGTCGTCCGACTGTCCTCGGACTTCGCTCCACCCGTGGCTACACCCTTTTGGCCCCTCCGGGGCAAATTGGTGTGCGTATTCGCCTTCCAAACTCAATCCTGGCAATCGAAAGCTGACCCAAAGGGCGAAAAGGTCAAATCAACTACCCCGCAAAATCGCTGGCAAGCCGGGGGCATCGCACGCATCTTCAACCGATACTCGCCGCAGGTGAAAACTGCAACAGAAGCCAATCAAGGCCGCCTCGAAGCGCCCGGCTGTTACCTTGCGCGAACAGGAACCGTTGCCAAAAGTTAGCGCTTCGCGAGCCCTTGGCTCTCCCCCCGCCGCTTCGCTGAGTGTCGGAGCGTTCCGTCGCTTCCGGACAAGCGTTTCGTACCTGGGACGACAGATTTAGTGTCCTTTGCCGCGATTGACCGGTTGGCAGCGTCCAAGTCCGCAATCGGCCGAGCACGGCACGGCATTTGCTCACCTTCATGCCGCGGTATCCTCGGTCCACGAGGTCAAAAATGCATGCTTTGCCTGGAGAAAACCTGTCATGATCCGATTCCTGCGAAACCTGGGGCGACTGCGACGCGATACCCGCGGCGGGGTCTTCATCGAGTATTTGCTCCTTTGCACGATCGTCGGGATCGGCGTGATCGTCGGCCTGGCCGCCCTGAAGGAAGCCCTGATCAGCGAACTGAACGATCTGGCCACGGCGATTGCCGCGATTGTCACTCTCCCTACTCCCCCATAGCAATTTCCGGGAGGCGGAAAGTGGAATCGTTGCCGGGCGCTGAGGGTATCAGTGGGTTTGTCGCGTCTGCTCGACGTATTTGGACCGCCCGTTAAGCGTCATTCCGGTGTGGCCGATTGCAGTTTCGGTCTGTCGTCCTTTTTCTTCGTCATGGACATGGGAGTCAGGGTCGTGGATGTGTTGGCTAGAAAACGAGTGCCTGCTGTTGGCGCGATCCGTTGGCGTCGAATGTGCGTGCGCCAACGGAAAGATCGCCGCGGGGTAGCCACGTTGGAACTGATCCTAGTTATTCCGATCCTGCTGATCGTGCTGGTCGTCTCCTTCCAGTTCGGAATGATCGCCCTCTATCAGGCGGCCGTTACGCACTCGGCCACCGTGGCCGCGCGCGAGGCAGGCAAGGGCGCCAATCTCGGTGAGGTCAAGGACGCCGTTCAGCGGGTAGTCGATGTCCACGGCATCGATATCAACGGTGTTAGCGGGTCCGGCGCGAAGGTGACGCTGGATGATCTCGCCCCCAACGAGGTTCGAGTGACCGTGTGCGTCGATCTGGCGGCTACGCAGTTCTGCGATGCGTTGGTCGCGTGGGGCCTCAGTTTCGCGGGCCAAACACTCCGGGCGAGTTCCCTCGTGACGAAGGAACTCGAGCAAGATGCCAGTACCCCTTGACCGCAAGTGCTGTCGTCCGCGAAACTCTCTATAGTGACTTTGCCGTGAGTATCCAGCCCCCACCGTACGAGCTTCGTTTGGCCTCGCTCCCGGAATCCAACACGAAACGCTCGAACGCGGCCGCCTTGGCGCCGATGCTGGGCGAGCGTTGGGTCTTCCGGCCGCGACATTGCTTGGTGTGCCTCTTCTTTTGCGCGGCGTTTGTCTTCATCAACTCGCTCCCGCTGCTCGATTGGACCGTGTGGCGGAACGTGAGCGTGGGCCGGTGGATTCTCGCCCACGGCGCGTTGCCGCTGGCCGACCCAACGCAGGCGTTGAGCCAGGGGACGAGTTTTGTCGACGGCAATTGGCTTTCCCAGGTTGCGTTGGCCGCGGCCGATCGGCTTGGAGGACCGCAATGGGTTGTGAACCTGCTGACCGTGTTGACCGTCGGCTATCTGGTTGTCCTCGCAAGGGTGGTGTACCAGCAAACAGAACGCGTTTGGCTGATGCTGCTCGGCGTCGGTCTCGGTGTGCTGATCAGCGACGGATTCGGCCTCTTCACGCTTCATGACGTGTTCGGGAGGCTCTGCTTCGTGCTGATGCTCTGGCTGCTCGGCTCGGTCCCGAAGCTCCATCGCACCCATCCGCATACTCGGAAGACCCGGAGGACCGTTCAGTTTGTCCGACACACGGTTCCGTTCATGCAGAGCTGCGTGCAGGATACGGCGAAGAACACTTCCAGCGCCCACGGCTGGATGGGCCCCGCCATGGTTTTGCTCGGTACGGCCGGCCTGTTTGCCTTGTGGGCCAATCTACACGAATCCTACCTGCTGGGGATTGCCGTCCTTGTCTGTTACGCCTTGGCCCACGCAGGCGAAGCTGTTTGGCAACTAAGAAGTTTCCGCCTGGCAGTGGCGGATGATCTGGTCAAGATGTATGCCATGCTGGCGGCAACGGCCGCTGTTGCATCGTTGCTGAATCCTTACGGCCCCAATCTGGCGATTGCAGACATGGCGGCTCTGGGTAGTGCAACGCACGCGGCCATACCGGCATGGGGCGCATTCGATCCGGGCGGCCTGCCAGGCGTCGTATTCTTTGGTTCGCTCGGGGTGCTGGTTATCCTGCTGCTGGCCGATTGGCCGCAGGTTCGCGCGGCCGACGTGCTATTGCTGGCGGCTTTCGCCGCAGCCGTGCTCATAACGCGGCAGGCGCAAAGTTGGTACGCCCTGACCTACGTCTTCGTGGCCATGCCGCACCTTGCCCATTTCGTTGGCCGCGGACGGTGGTGGGGGGTGACGGTCTTCGGGAGGCTGGTGCTGCCTTCGCAACAGAGGAAGAGGCAATCCGTTTCGATCCGCCGCTCCATTGCGGAAATGGGATTGCCGGCCTCGGCTGAAGGGCGGTCCCTTAACGGATCGCCGGCCCCCTCGGAACTGACCGCCCGCAGTTTCCTTGGCACGCTGCTATGTGGACTTGCGGTCTATTGTGCATTCTGCCTCGCGCCGGGCGTTCAAACGCTGCTGGGCGGCAGTCCACGGCCGCTAGGCGAACTGGTCGGCTCGGACGATGTGGCTCGGGCGGCGGAGTGGCTCCGCGAACACGCACCGAACGCCTGCGTCCATGCGCTGCCCCACTGGTCGGACTTGCTGGTAGGTCTGGGGGGGAATGGCGTCACGGCCATGATGACCTCGAATGGGCAAGGCGTTCCGCAACACGTTTGGACCGACTATGGTCGCGTGGCCCTCGGCGCCGAAGGCTGGGAGCAAACACTGGACGATTACGATGTCGATGTCCTCGTACTCACTCCCGACCACCACGCCTCCTTAATCCATGCCGTCAAACTATCCCATGCTTGGACTGCCGTATTCGAAACCGAGCACACCTTCCTCGCCCGCCGGGAAGCGGGAAGCTAGGAGCTGGGAGCTGGAAGAGCGATGACGATTTCAAATCTCAAATTTGAAATCTCGGATTTCAACTCCCATCTCCCATCTTCCATCTCCTAGCTCCCAGCCAGTGTTTCCCTCTGGCATCGGGAGCGCTAGCGGACGTTTACGATGTTCTGAGCGGCCGGGTCGATGAATACGGAAGGCGTGCGTCTTTTCGGCGATCAACTGCCTGCGAAGTGGCAAAACCCCCTTTTCGGAAAGACTCTGACTGCCTTGGACTGGTGCAAGGCATGGTTTCATGGGCCGCGCATGGCGGGTGGAGTGGTTTTTCGGTGATCAAGCCGGTTTGGCGCGGGAAATGCACAGTATCGCACGTCGGCCGGTCCATTGGACTCCGCGCCTTTGACTACGTTCCTTCCGCGTCCGAACCCGGAAGGCGGAACTTCCCGCGAGGATATCGAGCAATGCTACTGAAACGATTTTGGCGTGACCAACGGGGCGTCGTGGCTACCACCGATCTGATCCTGATTGCCACAATTCTCGTTCTGGGAACGATTGTCGGGCTGGCAACGCTTCGAAATAGCGTGGTCCAGGAGTTTGGCGATCTGGCCACGGCCATCGGCAATTTGAACCAGGGCTACGAGTACACCGGCAACGAATTTGGCAACCCCGCAACCGATGCCAGCTATGCAACCGTCGAGGGCAGCTCCTACACGGACAACCCCGACTTCTGCGACGAGCCCGACGAGCCGAACGAGGAGCCTGCGGGAATCAACGTGCAGGTAAGCCCGATCAACGAAGGCGCTTAGCGGCTTATTCCCGCAAGAAGACGAATCATTCACCGAGGCGAAACGATGAAACGCATCTGGACACGACTTTGGAAGGATCAGCGGGGCGCCGTCTCGGTCCTTTCGACCCTGCTGCTCTATACGATCCTGGTTCTCGGCATGACCGTTGGGCTGGTAACGCTCCGCAATCAGTTTGTTCAGGAGTTTGGCGATCTGGCGGTTGCACTCGACCATCTGGACCAGTCGTGGACGGTGAAGTACTCATGGGAAAGCGGCCCCCATGGCCCCACCCCCGATACGTCGACGCTAACCGACCCCGACGGCAGCGAACCGGCCGGCATCAGCGTACAGCGTGCGGCCACCTCCGAGGGAGCGCCCCTCGTCATCCCCCCGTGCCCGTGATCGCCGAACAGTGGCGATTCCCATCGAGCCCTGGAGTTTGCCGGAGATAGGTTCCCCGCTCGCTAGACGATCCGTCGCGACCAGAAGCCCCAATCGGGGCGGTCCTATACCGATCCTCGCATTGCATCGTATTTCGTGGCAAACGAGCCGTTCGCGTGGGCGGTTTTCTGGAAACCATTCACAGGGGGACTGTCCAAATTTTCGCGGCACAAAGGGCGTTCTTTCCCAATGATCCAGGCTCTCCCGTTTCTGGGTGCAGATATTGCGTGACGCGTGGGTGAACCCGGATGC
>CAZASB010000354.1:0-5014 GCA_964487655.1 uncultured Planctomycetaceae bacterium | reverse complement strand
CTTGTGGTGCCGCTTCTTCTGCTGGTACTTGTACTTGCCGTAGTCCATGATCCGGCAGACGGGGGGGTGCTCGTTTGGAGCGACCTCAACCAGGTCAACCCCGACCTTGCGGGCCTCCTTAATGGCGTCTTCGGTAGGCAAAATACCCAATTGGGCACCCTCGGCCCCAATAACACGGACCGTGGAGATTCGGATTTGCTCATTGATCCGCGGCCCTTTTGTGTCTAATGTCGGCGTTTTCCGCATTCAACTCCCTGTTCATTGTTCCCGATGTTCATTCCCACCAAAGCCAGACTTGTCACCGACTTTGGTCCGCTTTCGAGGCAGGCCGACTCTACGGACCGACCCGCCCCTACCGTTCATTTCTCTAATGAGTATGGCGTGCAGGTTGCTTCCAGTCAACCTGTGCTTTCCCAAAAAACCCGACGAACTGCACATTCCGTACTTGCGGGGTCCTTTGACGCAGCGTGTGGGCGTTTTTCCAGTCAACCGCTCCGGGGTCGCTCGGCACAATAGTTGAATGACCCGGCGGGTACCAATGTTGACCGGAATCGGGGGTGCTCCAGGAACCTCGCGATGAGTTGGGGTTATTGGGCAGTTTGGCGAACTGTCTTTGTGCTGATTTCCGCTTGTAACTTAGCAATGGCGACATCGACCGGCATGGAGCCCATGTCGCCGTCCAGTCGGTCGCGCACGGCAACCTCGCCGGTTTCCTGCTCCCGTCCGCCGATGACGAACATATACGGAATCAACTCGATTTGGGCATCGCGGATCTTCGCGCCTACCTTTTCTGGTCGATAGTCTCCGCTAACCCGCAGCCCGATCTCGGCCAGTCGGCGTTCTACCTGCCGCGCGTAGTCCTCGAATTTCTGGCTCACGACCAGCACTCGTACCTGCTCCGGGGCAAGCCAAAGCGGGAACGCACCGGCAAAATGCTCGATCAACATGCCCACGAAGCGCTCCAGCGATCCAAACGGCGCTCGGTGGATCATGACCGGCTCATGCGGTTGATTGTCGGCCCCAACATACTCCAGACCGAACCGCTGCCGGCTTGGCAGGTTGTAGTCGAGTTGCACCGTGCCCAACTGCCATTCGCGGCCAATACAGTCGTTGACAACGAAATCGGCCTTGGGACCATAGAAGGCAGCCTCGCCGACCGCAATATGCGGTTCGGGTAGGCCGGGCATCTCACGGCATACCTGCGCCAGTGCCGCCTCGGCCCGATCCCAGGTTTCGGCCGATCCGACGTACTTATCGCTCGACCGATCGCCGAAACTCAGCCGCACGCGGTAGTTTTCCAGCCCGAGCGTCTTTAAGACGAATTGGGTCATTTCGAGGCATCCACGAAACTCTTCGGCCACCTGCTGCTCGGTGCAGAAGATGTGCGCGTCATCCTGGGTGAATCCTCGCACGCGAGTCATTCCGTTCAACTCGCCCGACTGCTCATACCGATGCACCAGTCCGAGTTCCGCGAGTCGCAGCGGCAAGTCGCGATAGCTGCGCGGCTTCGACTGGTAAATGCGAATGTGATGCGGGCAATTCATTGGCCGCAACAGGTACTTCTCTCCCTCGCCCCAATATTCGGCCAGATCGATGGGCGGGAACTGGCTTTCTTTGTAGTAAGGATAGTGGCCCGAGGTTTCGTACAGTTCCACTCGCCCGATGGCAGGCGTGTAGACCGGTTGATACCTCCGACGCAGCAACTCGCCGTAGATGAAGCCCTCCAGTTCGCGGCGCACGGTGGCTCCCTTGGGAAGCCACATGACCAAGCCAGGGCCTACCTGGGGATCGATCATGAATAACTCGAGTTGCCGACCCAGCACGCGGTGGTCGCGTCGTTTGGCCTCCTCGACCTTATGAAGGTAATCGTCCAGTTCCCCCTGGGTGAACCATGCCGTGCCGTACAAACGTTGGAGCTGCGCGCGGGCGGAGTCGCCCTTCCAGTAGGCCCCGGCCACGGAAAGGAGTTTGAAGGCGCTCAGTTTGCCCGCACTCGGCACGTGCGGACCGCGGCACAGGTCCACAAACTCGCCCTGGCGATAGAACGACACGGTCGGCTGGTCGCCCAGTCCCTCTTCAATGTGCTCGACCTTGAGCTTCTGCCCGAGTTCCCGGCATAGCGCAATGGCTTCGTCCCGCGGAAGAACGACCCGCTCAAACGGCTCGTCCTCCTTGACGATTTTCTTCATCTCGGCCTCAATGCGAGGGAAGTCTTCGTCGGAGATAGGCTTCTCGGTCAGGAAGTCGTAGTAGAAACCATTGTCGATCGTTGGTCCAAACGCCAATTGAACGCCTTCAAAAAGGCGCATCACCGCTCGCGCCATGACGTGCGCGCACGAATGCCGCAGCAGACCTAGCGACTCGGAGTCTCTTGCCGTAATCAGCCGCAGGTGAACCTCGCCGTCAACCGGCAAGATTTCATCGCATCCGACTAATCGCCCGTCTAGTTCGGCGGCCAGGGTCGCCTTGGCTAGGCGCTTCCCTATGTCGCTGGCCACTTCAATGGGAGTTACCCGCCGGGCGTATTCGAGGCTGTTTCCGTCGGGCAGAATGACTTTGACCATGTTGTCTCTATCGTCTTTCCAAGGCTCTTCCGTTTCTGGGCGCAGACTACTTTGCCCCGGGGACGACACAACGGCGTGTGCCTACTACATTGGAGCGGCCTGCACCTAGAAACGGAAGAGCCCTTTCTAAAATGTTTTCATGGTACTTTGAGGGTTCCCACGATGTCCGAAACACATTGGGCGCCGGCCAGGGCCAGGGCCTCCGGCAGGGCATCGAGTATTTGCATCGTGGCCGTGGGGTTGTAGAAGGTTGCCGTGCCGATCTGGACCGCGGTGGCCCCGGCCACGAGAAACTCCATGACGTCGTCCAAGGTTGCGATACCGCCGATCCCCATCACGGGAATGGCCACGGCGCGCGCAACTTGAAAGACGGCTCGAAGGGCAATTGGCTTGATGGCAGGCCCACTCAACCCGCCCACGACGTTTCCCAAACGAGGCCGACGCCGACGCCAATCGATGGCCATCCCCAGGCATGTGTTGATAAGCGAAACCGCGTCGGCGCCACCGTTCTCCGCCGCCCTGGCAACGCCGGCGATATCGGTCACGTTGGGCGTGAGCTTGGCAAAGATCGGAAGATTGCATGCCTTCCGGCAACCTGCCACCACGCGCTCGCAACGCACCGGGTCGGTACCGAAATCAACTCCACCGCTAACATTAGGGCATGAGATATTCAGTTCAATCCCGTCGACTCCCGGGACGGCCTCGAGCAATTGGGCCATCTCGAAGAATTCGTCTTCCGTTCGTCCCGCAATGCTTACGATAATCGCCGTATCGAGGCTTGCCAGGTAAGGAAGCTGTCGCTGGAGAAATGCGTCGATGCCGTCATTGTCGAGCCCGATGGCGTTGAGCATGCCGGCCGCCGTTTCGCAGGTGCGCGGCGGGGGATTACCTTGCCGAGGGCGCCGAGTAATCGTTTTCGGCACGATGCCCCCAAGCTTGGTGGTGTCAACCAGTCCCTTCATTTCGCGCGCGTAGCCGAAGGTGCCCGATGCAACGAGAATCGGGTTACGCACCGTCAACCGCCCGAGTTGTACCGCCAGTTCCACGTGCAGCCCCGTTGCTGGATTGCGTGCCCACTTTGGGCACAATAGCCCCCTTATTGGGGCTTGCATAGCCAATGGACAAGGGCGAAGCCCGGCTTCCCCGGTAAAACGGCTGCGAACCGCTCATTGACTATGCAGGAATCAATAAACCCTTTTGGGAATCTAACGGAGCAACGCGTTTTCCGGCAGGGGGGGCGCGCGGCCCGAGCGCTGCGAAAAAGTGCAAGGCAGCAATGGCCGCCACGGAAACCGGGCGACGAGGACATACCCGGCCTATCCGAGGATTGGCCGTTCGGCCGCCGGTGGTGTCCTACACCCGGCTCCTGACGTCAGGCTCGCGACGAGCTAGATCACGCCGCCGTGCGTCCGATACGGCGTGCCATGATCCGGCATGTCGAGCAACCACGTCCGTTCCCATTCGTCCAGGATCAGACGCAGGTTTTCCGACGTGAAGATCAACTGCTGGGTGCGGCGGACCGGATCGCCCGAGTACGCCGGAATGATGCACCCCACGGTGGGGCTAATCAAGAGTGCTAAGGACAACGCCAATAGCAGTCTACGCATGAGACAGCTCCTTCTATAACAGCGGCTCGCTGCTCCGGCGGACGCTCCGAATAGTAGTTCGGTCCGTCGGGGTGTACTTCATATTCTCGATGAGTGGCATCTCAATTCTCCAACGGGCATGCAGAGACGCCGAAAGCAATACCCGTCGCGTGAACGTACAACCAAGCACGGTCCGTCGGCGGCCATCAGGGGCTGCGAGGAACCGAAAACCAATGGGAACCGTACCGGCGGAAGAGGGTGTACTACGGCAGCCGGCGGTGTGAACGGGGGCCAGGCAATGTTGCCTCGGTAGAGACTTGAGGCGTCCTACCCAGGTACCTGCCACGTAAGTAGTTCACTTCGATAGACCGTAGCGGCACTGTCCTTTTGGGGGCTGGCTGCTAGTCCATCTCCCCGTCCAGCCCTTCCGGTGCGGTCGCTAATCCAAAACGAGTCTTTTTGCGTTCCTGACTCGCTGTTCCATGACCTTGCCCGGCCTGAAGGTGGCCACGAGCTTTGAGGGGACCGTGACTCGGTCGCCGGTCTTCGGATTCCTCGCCTTTCGGGCAGCCCGTCGCTTGACTTCGAACACGCCGAAGTTCCGCAGTTCGATGCGACCGTCTTCGACCAGTGTGTCGATGATGGCGTCGAACAAAATCTGGACTACGCCTTTCGCCTGCGAATGCGACAACTGCAGATCGTTGACCATTTTCAAAACGATCTCTTTTTTGGTCACGACAGTGTCTCCCGCGAGGAGTGGTCGTTGGCAGGGCACGCAAGTCCCAAACCGGAGAGGTGAAATCTGCTCCAAATGTAGGCCCTTAAACGAGTAAAGTCAAGATCAACCTGTCGGTCCGGCGAATG
>CAZASB010000353.1:0-5047 GCA_964487655.1 uncultured Planctomycetaceae bacterium | reverse complement strand
CACTTCCGTTTCCGGCATCAAACGAACTCCTCTACGCCCTGGTGGTGTCTAGGCCACCGGGCGACAACCGGTCCAATTTTTTGGAAGACATCGGCTTCTTTGGAAGACGAAGACATTGGCACCTCAATTGCGTTCATCCCGAGAAACACCTTCCGAGAGAACCTGGGGCACCAAGAGCCAGCGGTGGGAGTCGAACCCACAACCCCCGCATTACGAATGCGGTGCTCTGCCAATTGAAGCTACGCTGGCAACACGCGACACCATGGACACGCCGAAACGTCCCAGTTTAGACGATCCGTTGCGCGGCGTCAATTCGGGGCTAGGTGTTTTTTCGGCACTTCAAGGTGGAAACTCTCAAATAACCTACCTGAGAAGTGTCGCCGTGGCAACCCCCAAAAAGAAAGCAGTCAGACCTCCACCCCCAGACAACCATCCCCTGCACATCAGGGGGATCGATCACCCCACGGCGTCGCGCCTGCCACGTCGGCAGTGGATGCAGAGGTGGCAGCCTTGGGTAAATACTCCAGTTCGAGGTCCGTCACAATGACGTCGGCCACCGCCCGAACGCCCAGCGTCTCGTTGACCTGCTCTTGGAGCTGTCGCCTGAGATCCCCTAGGGTCGGATCCTCGAAATCTCCACCGTGAGCCTGCCGGAGAAGCTGTTCCACACCTTGCTGCACACGGAACTTGTGGGAGGCCAGCCTGGCGTGCCCGGCAGTTTCCGCCTCCGGGATGAGCGCCAAGTGCAGGGAGAAGGTGGCGGCGATAATTGGGCTTCGTTCGTTGGCGTCGGCCAGGAAGCGGAATTCGCCAATACTCATTTCGTCGTGGCCGTTTTCCTCGGCGCCGGCCGCCGAACTGAGTCGAGAAAGAGCGAGGACGATTCCCGGAACTACGACCGCGAGCGCCACGAACAGGACAAGCCATTTCGGTTCGAGCAGGTACCGCCACCAAGGCGGCGCCGCGCCAGCCGAACTCCCTGAACTGGACTTCGTGGCAAGCGGGTTCTCAATAGGGGTGGGCGCATCGTTCGGTTTAGCCATAATTGCACCTCCGGCAAGTGCTGTGTATACGGAACCCGGGCGAATGGCATGGGGTTTCTAATAAAATCTAGCTTACCGTAGCGCAAAAAAACTGGGGCCTCTGAAGTGCCACCTACACAGTGGCTCGCCGAACGATAAGGGCAAGGGAAACCGTTCGACCAATTTCTTTCAGAGGCCCCACGGGCCAGCTTGGCACTCTGGCGGGCAACCGCCCGCCGACCGGACCGCATCAGAGAGCACGCGGCGTGCCAATTGCGACAGTTATCCTTGTTTTACGGGCGGTAAATAACGTATCTCGTTTGATATCAACGACTTAGAAATATAGGTCCATCGAGGGACCGCATAGAAAGCAGCCGTTGAGCATCGCGGGCCGGTTGTACCATTTCGCTACATGTGTAGTGGAAGGGTACTGCACATCGGCCTGCCGACCGGTATACTGGGTGCCCCGCGCTGGCTCGGCCGTTCCGTACTTTCAGAGCCTATCGCCGTCCAAATCATATCTTTCTTTTCCACCAGCGGAGAACGCCGTTTTGACTTACCCCCGTCAGCCGCCTCCAGCCAACGCCGACCGAGTTGTCATCTCCGTCAATCCAAAGGCCGGGGCCCGGTCGGTACGTGAATCAGTCGATGGACTGGTCAACATGCTCTATGCGAGGGGAATCGTTGCCGAAGTCGATACGTCACTCGACGCCGTGGCCGAAGCGGCCATCCGATGGCATGGCCAGGGCCGGTTGCTCGCACTGGTGGGGGTTGGCGGCGACGGCACGGCGGCCGAACTGGTCAATCGAACCCCCTCGGGATTGCCATTTGCCATGCTGCCGTCGGGGAACGAGAACCTGCTGGCCCGGTATCTCGGTTGGTCGAAATCGCCGGAGGCCGTGTGCCAAATGCTTCTCGACAGGCACATCCGGCAACTCGACGCAGGCCGAGCCAATGGCCGATTATTCCTGCTGATGGTTGGCTGCGGTTTCGATGCCCACGTGGTGCGTTGCGTCCACGGTCGACGCACCGGCCATATTCGCAGTCGCGATTACTTCAAACCGATCCTCCATTCGATTCGTACGTATGATTACCCGGCGATGAAGGTCATGCACGATGCCTCTTCCGTACCGGCGGCCGAGGAGGCCAGCGTCATCGACATGGCGAGGTGGCTGTTCGTGTTCAATCTGCCCTGTTATGGTGGAGGTCTTCAAATCGCGCCAAATGCCGACGGTTCGGATGGTCTACTGGACGCGTGCCTGTTCCGCGGCGGCGGGATGTGGCATGGGTTGCGTTATGCGTGCAGCATCCGTTTGGGGTTCCACGGTCGCATGAACGACGTTGTCACTCGACGAGTTCGCCGCCTGACGATTTCGGCCGACGCAGAGGTACCCTTTCAGTTGGATGGCGACCCGGGCGGTGTTTTGCCGCTGGAAATCGAGACCGTTCCCCAACGCCTGACCCTTGTTGTGCCAAAGAACCGCTAAGGAAGACGATCCGGCCGAATCGGCCCAACCCTTTCCCACAATCGCGTATTGCCGTGCCTGAAAATCCTGCAACCATCGGTCCCTATCGCTGCGGCTTGGGCCAGCCGCTCCTTGTCATTGCCGGGCCATGTGTCCTGGAAGAGTCGTCGGTTGTCCTGGAAATTGCCCAAACGCTCAAGCGGATTTCCGACGAGCTTTCCGTGCCGCTGGTTTTCAAGGCATCGTTCGACAAGGCCAATCGCACAAGCGTCAAGGCCTACCGGGGCCCAGGGCTGGAACGCGGGCTGGCAATACTGGACGAGGTTCGGCAGGCGACCGGGTTGCCAATTACGACTGATATCCACGAGATGGCGCAAGCGGCACCCGTGGCAAAAGTATGCCAACTGATCCAGATTCCGGCATTCCTGGCGCGTCAGACCGACTTGCTTCTGGCGGCGGCAGCCACCGGACGTGCCGTGCATGTGAAGAAGGGGCAGTTTCTCTCGCCATCCGACATGAAGCACGTCGTCGGCAAGCTGGAGGTCGGCGGCTGTCGAAACATACTGCTCGGTGAGCGGGGCACGTTCTTCGGATACGGACACCTCGTGACCGACATGCGCGCGATTCCGCAAATGCAGGCCCTGGGAACGCCGGTGGTGTTCGATGCCACGCACAGCGTTCAGGAGCCCGGCGGGCTTGGAGGGGCCACGGGCGGGAATCGCGCCATGGTGGAACCGCTCGCCCGGGCCGCCGTCGCCATTGGCGCCGACGCCCTGTTCTTCGAGACCCACCCCATTCCCGAGCAATCGCCCAGCGACGGCCCGAACATGGTTCCCTTGGACGAAATGTCCGGCCTGCTGAGGCGACTGCTTCGAATCCGTCAAACCGTGGAGGAATTGCGGTGACCATCCAGCGCCTTGCTTCCGTTGTGGCTTGCATTGTCCCCGGCCTGGCGATCCTGCTGGCTGTCGCAGGCTGTCGCGAGCCGGCGCCGTTGCTTGAGGACAATCCCGAAGTCGTGGAGACCGAATACAGCGATGAGTTACTCGCAGTTGCCCTGGAGAATCTCGGGCAGCTCGAGCGGTATCGTTCGGGCGAGATGTTGGAGACCATCGTGGAGCGGCTCAACCAGTGGACCGCAACCCAGCCGGCAACGCCCCAGTGGTACCGTGATCCCCTGCTCGATACTCTTCCAAAGCAACTCGCCGGGCTGCCGGTACTCGAAGAACTGGGCTCAACGAAGTTTCCTCGCCATGACGGGGCCATTCTTCAGCAGGCGGTCTGGCTTCGCGACGTGGCCCGCTGGGCTCGGGGCGAGAAGGTGGACGAACTCAGCCGCGCGGTGCGCCTGTTCGACTGGACCGTTCGCAATATCCAACTCGACCCAATGCCCGATCCGTCCGACGAACCGGGGAACGCAACGCCGCTAGGACGGTTTCCGTGGGAAACCCTACTGCTGGGCCATGGGGGCGTGTTGGAACGGGCGTGGGTCTACATTGAACTGCTTCGGCAGGAGGGAATCGATGCCGCCATGCTGGCATTGCCGGCCCTTGAGGCATCGGATTCGGAAGTACCCCGGGCATGGACGATTGGCGTATTGATCGGCGGTGAAGTCTACCTGTTCGACCCGGTTCTCGGACTGCCGATACCCGGACCGGACGGTATGACACTCGACGACGACGGCCGGCCTCAATTACGGCCGACGACGTTGGCCGAAGCGGCGGCCGATCCGGCCATACTCCACCGTCTGGACCTGGATGAAGCGACCCCCTATCCGGCTAGCTCCAATGACCTCAAGAAGGTTATCGCAATGGTGGTTGCCGCCCCGACCGCCCTTTCCCAGCGAATGAAGATGGTCGAATCGCAGCTTGTCGGGGAGCAAAAGCTCGTGCTTACCGTGGACGCGGCCGCGCAGGGAGAACGGTTTGCAGCCGTGCCCCACGTCGTCGGCGCGCGTCTATGGGCGTACCCGTATGTAACCATCGCGAGGCAAGTCACGATTGGCGATAATCCGGATCTTGTCCGAACGCGATTGATGGAGATGGCGCCGTTTCACGTCGCCCAGGACGCGCCGCTATGGAAGGGCCGCGTATTGCATTTCAAGGGCCGATTCATCGGCGAGGAGAGCGCAACCCAATACTACCAGGCTGCCCGACCTCCCAACTCGGAACTGGACCAGTTTGCGGATTTCTTCTACCAGGCCATGAAGACCGCCCAGCCCGACGCCGACGACGCCGCAATTCGCGAGGCGGCCGCGCAACGGGCCGCCATGGAGAAACCGGTGTTCGTTCGGGCGAAGCAGGACGCCAGCTACTGGCTCGGATTGATGGCCTACGAGCAAGGCGCTTACGACGCCGCGATCGACTACCTCGCCAAACGCACCCTCGAAGCCTCGCCCGACGGACCCTGGACACACGGAGCACGCTACAACCTGGCCCGCACTCACGAGGCGACCGGCGAATTGGACAAGGCCGTTTCGCAGTTGGCCTCCGACCCCATGTCCTCCGCGCGGCACGGCAACCTGCTGCGTGCCCGCTGGCTGAACGACCTGCGCGGCGA
>CAZASB010000352.1:0-5054 GCA_964487655.1 uncultured Planctomycetaceae bacterium | reverse complement strand
GGATCAGGGCCGGCGAACTGACCCCGCACAGAAAGCGGGCGAGAACGCGAGGATCGCGAAACAGGTCGGCATATTCCTTGCGCACCGCCATGGCGTGCTGCCATGGGTCTGGATCGATGGGCGCCTCGCCGCGCTGGGGGACGGCAACCGGCTTCCGCCCACCGAGGCACCAGGAGCAATGCCCGCACGGCTCGTCGCGCTGCTCGGCGAAGTGCGCGCCCAGGGCGCCAACTTGGCAGCCGTCGTGCCGCACCAGGTCGAGCACCTGGCCGAGCCGGTCGATTTCGCTCTTCTCGCGCTGCAACGTCCGCTCGTGCAGCTTCGCGGCCAAAGCCCGCGCGTCTTCGGGCAGCCGCAATCGCCGATATCGTTGCCGCACCCCTGCCGCCTTCAGTTCAAGCCACTGCTGCTCGGCCAAATAGTCGAGCGCGCGGACGATCCGATCGCGTGGGCAACTGAGCGCGCGGCTGGCGCTGTCGGTGTCGAGCGTGAGCCAAGTTTTCGCTTTGACCGCACGGCGGAGTACGTTCTTCAGAAAAGTCTGCCGCTCGCCCTCGAAGTGCGAAAGGATTTCCGCCGAGGAGACCAACGGCTTGAATCGATAGCTTGAATAGAACGGCGTTCCGCCCTCGAGATACCCGAGCAGTTCCAGGTAGCACAAGAGCGTACGCACGACGAGCAGCCGAATATCGTGCGCGGTCGACAGTTCGTAATAACTCACGTCGAACTCATCGCCCAGCGCGAACAACTCGCCGAGCAGACTGGCCACCGCACTGGCCGTGGGCGTATCGCCGTAGGCGAAGTTCTCTAGCACGTTCAGGTCGTCGGAGACGAACAGTACCTCGCATGTGGCCGGCTCGCCGTCGCGGCCGGCACGCCCGATCTCTTGGGCGAAGTTTTCGAGGCTCTTTGGCGGGTTGTAGTGGTAGATATATCGGATGTTGGCCTTGTCGATCCCCATGCCAAACGCGATTGTCGCCACGACCACGCCACGATCGGAGCCGAGAAACCAATCTTGCACCGCCGCGCGGTTGGCGTCTTCCATGCCTGCATGGTAGGCCTTCGCGGGAAAGCCTGCCTGAACGAGGCGCGTGGCCACTTCCTCGGCCGTGCGTTGGAGTGTGACGTAGACGATGGCCGGGCCGGGCGGCCGATTGCGCAACCGATCGACCAGTTCTGCATCGCGCCGCGCGGCGGCGACCGGCGTGGTCAACAGCGTGAGGTTCGGCCGGTAGAAACCGGTGCGGATCGCGCATTGCGGCTCGATGCGGAACTCGCGGACAATGTCGTCGAGCACGCGCCGAGTGGCGGTTGCCGTCAGCGCGAACATGCGTTCGGCGCGGCACAGGCGGGCGAACTGGGCCAGCTTCAGGTAGTCGGGTCGGAAGTTGTGCCCCCATTCCGAAATGCAGTGGGCCTCGTCGACCGCGAACAGCGAAACGCGGACCCGGCCGATCGCCTCGCGAAACCGTTCGTTATTGAACCGCTCCGGCGCCACGTACAGCATGCACAGCCGGCCCGAGCGGACCTCGTCCATCACTTCGCGATAGCCGTCGGCCGTTAGGGTCGAGTCGAGCCGCCGAGCGGCGATGCCGCGGGCGGCCAGGGCATCGATCTGGTCCTTCATCAGGGCGATCAGTGGCGAGACCACCAGCGTCAGGCCTGGCAGCAGTACGGCCGGCAACTGGTAGCACAGCGATTTGCCGCCCCCGGTCGGAAACACGGCCGCCGCTGACCGGCCTGCCAGCAAGTGCTCAATAACCTCTCGCTGGCCGGGCTTGAAAGTGCCGAACCCGAAGCTTTCGCGCAAGGTAGCCGCGAGATCCTGGTCGTTCCGACCGTCAACCGTCTGAGCCGAGTCAATGTTTTGCACGTCGATTCTCCTTGCGTCAGGGCAGTGCATGTAGCCATCAACCCGCAGGATACTATACGTACGTACACAGTACAAGCCCCGGTGTGGCTTATCGAATCGCTCGCTTGCAGCCTTCTTTTCACTGGACCAGCCGCGTAGGGTGGATGGTTCCGGATGTTTCAGCAGCCGGGTTCATCCACGCGCTTCCCAATACGGTATAACGCGCGGGTGAACCCGACTGTCGAGACAGTCGGAACCACCCATCCTACATCTCTCCCGCCAGTTTTCACCGGCGCTTTCCCTGACGTCAATCAGTCCAGAACCACCCCGCGTTCGGCGTCCCAGCCCAACATCTTCCCGACGGCAATCGGATAAGCCCAAATCTCGGGGGCGTCCGTCTTAACGATTATCGGCGCGCGCTCGGCGGCCATGGCTACGGTCTGCGGAAGGTGCAAGTAGCGGCTAACATTGAGGAAGATCGGCCCGTCGCGATGATTGGCCGGAGGATTGTCCAACCGGATTCCGGCCAGCGCGGGCTCGAACAGCGAGGCATACAGCGCGAGCACGCCTGCCTGGCCCGCGCCGCTGGCCGAGAGGTTCGCGTCCTTCGAAGCATCTAGCGAGCGGACCGCTTGCATGGCGCGACGCACGTCCCATACTCGCATGCCGTCGAGCGTTTGGCCGAGCAGCATGAATCGGCGACGGATTTGCGTTTGCTTCTTCTTGTCGCCGCCCCAGGCCGACGCACCAATGCCGCGTGGGGCGAAGAACGCCATGGCCGGGCCTTTCGGACCGATCTCGATCGGTTTCACGTCGGCCGCCGTTTCGGGGAGCGGCTCGCCGGCAAGCACGTCGGCAAAACGCCCACGCAGGCCGGCCAGCACCTCTTGCCAATCCTGCTCGTCGGCCACGTTGAGCGCCACGGCGTCGCCGCCTTTTTGCCCGGCCGGCTGGAGTAGGTAGAGCCGCAGCCGCACGTTCGGTTGGCTGTCGAACTCGTATGCCGTCAGCCGCGCGCCGTCGCGCTCGGCCGACGCGATTTTACGCGCCGCGACAGTCGGAAGATCAGCCGGCCAACCGGCAAAGCACTTCTTCTCAAGGGCCACGCGCCAAGCGTCACGCATGGGGCCCCAAGCCTCGACCGACTCAGGCACTTTGGGCTCGGCCGCGACCGGCACGAAAGTTTCGTCGATTTCCGCGTTGATCGAATCGGCCGGTAATGTCTCGAACACCTTCACCTGCTGGGGCTTGAAGGGTTTTGCTCCATCGTCCTCAATCGCCGCCTCCTTGTCCTTCAAGTGCTTGTTCATCCACTGGAAAGCCGCCTCGCGCAGCTCGGGTGTATCGGCATGACCGCCACCGGTCATGGTCAGGGCCAAGTTCTCCGGCTTGCCGTATAAGGCGTAGATACACCCTGCCGCCTCGCGCAGCCGGTCCACGCCGTCCTTCGGAAAGATGCGGTCGTCATCGGTATTGCCGATCATCAACGGACGCGGCGCCACCAGAGCGGCCACCATCGGGAAATCCCAGCGATAGGTGTTCACGTGGTACATGCAATCGCAATGCCCCTCCACACAGCCGGTCACCACGTGGTTGGCCAGATCGGTGATTCCCGCTACCGGCACGGCCGCTTGAATCCGCTCGTCGATGGCGCTGATCCACCAGCTATAGGCGCCCCCGCCGCTGCGGCCGGTCACGCCAATCCGGTCTGGGTCGACTTCCGGCCGGGTTTGCAGGTAGTCGATCGCGCGAATGCAGTTCCACGCCTCGACCCCGGCAGGCGTGTACCCGCGATTGTTCCACCACCATCTATCGTAACGGTACGTTCCGTGATGGATGCCCTCGATCTCGCCGAGCTGAATCGTGTCGATTACCAGGCACACATACCCGTTGTTCGCGAACCACGCGGGATGGTGCTGATAATGAGCCTTGTTGCCGCAGCTCACGCCGTCGACGACGACTCGTCCATGCCCGCACACATACAACACGGCCGGCGCGCGGCCTTCGAGCCCCTTGGGCACGTACAGGTTGGCGGTTACGTACAGGTGCGGTCGCGACTGGAAGTGCAGCTTTTCGACGGTGAACCGCTCCTGGTCGAGCGTGTCGGTAATGGTCGCGTTAAGCGGCGTACGTTCCGGCATGGGATTGAGCCCAAGCATCTCCATCAATTCGGCGTGAAGCTGCTTGCGCCGTGACTGCCATTGTTCGAGAGTCTTGATATCCGCTAGGGACCGCTCGGCTAGCTTGGCCGTTTCGGCCCGAAAGTAATCGGCCAGCATCGCGCTGCCTGGTCCATCGCCCAGTACGGCCCAGTGCTCCGGCGGGGCGGCCGCGAGCGGACCACAGAGCGCCGTGGCAACCACGACGGATAACAGTAGGATCGAGTAGTTTCGCATAACGGATGCTCCTTCTGGGGTTTGTGCCGACCGAAATCAGGGAAGCAGTCCCCGATTGCCCCGTCAAGTCTAGTCGAACATCGCCAGGGGTGCAAACCTTCTTCTCGTTGTTGTAGACAAGTTGGAGTCGCGAGGAAAGCTAGAATTCACGTTCTATTCGTCGAGCCAAAAGTCCGTCACCCGACTGAAGTGCTGCTGGCGACCGTTGGGGTGGATCTCCCAGTACTCCAAGAAGTTGACCAACAGTTCCCGGTTTGAGTCGTTCAGCGGAACCTCGTTGAGAAAACGGAAACGATGCCGCACTCCGGTCGCTTCGTCCGCACATTCCCACACCGTTACCCGACCGTCACTCTCGGCTTGGCGAACATGCTCGAATAAAAACCCGTGAGGGCCTTCGAAGGTGTCGACCACCGAGTCGCCGTCCAATACGCGGTAGGTGATCACGGGGGCTCGCGATCCCACGTGCGAAGGCCAAGTGGCGTATATACTTCACGCGGCCTGAACTTGGCTCTTCCGTTTCTGGGTGCAAGTCCGTGGTGAAAAGACGTAGGGTGGATGGTTCCGGATGTCTCAGCATCCGGGTTCATCCACGTGTCAGGCAATTCTGCACCCAGAAACGGAAGAGCCCTGATCTTGCGTGTTTGAGAATGTTTGGAAGCGGAGGGTCGGGAGGGAATCGAGTTCGGCCTTGTGCTTCGTGGGCGCGTCGGACGGCTTGCGCCGTGCCGCTACACGTTCCCTTTCGGCGAGCGATAGCAAATAGTCGCTCGACTCTCCGAGTCGAGTTCATGCGTCTTTGTCGCTCG
>CAZASB010000351.1:0-5061 GCA_964487655.1 uncultured Planctomycetaceae bacterium | reverse complement strand
GGCGACAACATCTCGACGGAAACGGGCCTTCTTCGTCAGTGGCCCGACGGCGGCCCCGCCCTGCTGTGGACCGCGAAGGGAATGGGCGAAGGGTATGCTACCGTCAGCCTTGCAGGCGGGCTGATTTATACCGCCGGCAACGTCGACGGCAAGACTGTCGTGACGGCCCTGGATCTGGACGGCAAGATTCACTGGCAAATGCCGGCCGGCGACGCATGGATCAAGGAGTATCCCGGCGCGCGCGGCACGCCCACCCTCGACGGCGACCGACTGTACTACCAGAACCCGCTGGGTGAATTGTCCTGCTTGAATGCCGCGACGGGCGAGCTGATTTGGCAGGTGAACGTCCTCGAGCGTTTCGGAGCGAAGAACATTCAGTGGGCCTTGGCCGAGTCGAACGTGATTGACGGCAATCGTGTGATCAGCACGCCGGGCGGTCCCAAGACGGCGGTCGTGGCGCTGGACAAGATGACCGGCGAGACGGTGTGGCAGTCGGAAAGCGCCGAGGGGGACGCCACCGGTTATGCCACGCCCACCCTGGCCGAGCACGGCGGGAAGCGGCTCCTTTTCACCATGACGGCCAAGGCCGCTATTTGCGTCGATGCCGATTCAGGTCGCCTCTACTGGCGATTCCCCCACGAAACCAAGTACGACGTCAATGCGACGAAATCGATTTTCCATGACGGATGTCTCTTCGTGACCTCGGGCTATGGGACCGGCTCGCGGTTGCTTCGTGTTGTCGTGAAGGGCGACCAAGTCGACGTCGAGAGTGTTTGGAAGAACGCCGACCTGGACAATCACCACGGCGGCGTGGTACTACTCGACGGCCATGTATACGGTTCGGACTCGCGGCGGGCGTGGATTTGCCTGGATTGGAAAGACGGCCGCACGGTCTACTCCGAGCGCGGCGTGGGCAAGGGGTCGCTCACGTATGCCGATGGCATGTTCTACACGTTGAGCGAAAACGGAACGATGGGACTCGTGCCGGCAACGCCGGAAGCCCACAAGCTTGTCGCCCAGTTCAAGCTGCCGCCTGGCGGGCAAGGGAAGAGCTGGGCCTATCCGGTCGTGTGCGACGGACGCCTCTACCTCCGCCACGCCGATGCCCTGTTCTGCTACGACGTGAGCAAGTAGTCGAGATCGGTTTACGTTCTATTTCGGCTCTTCCGTTTCTAGGTGCAGACTGCTTGCCCCGGTGGACGGCACAACGGCGTGTGCCTACTACATTGGAACGGCCTGCACCTAGAAACGGAAGAGCCTCTATTTCCTCAGCCATCGCCTCGTTCGCGGCGCGCGCCAAGCGGCTCGTCGGGCAGGCTCAACTGCCGGCGCAGACGTTCCACCTCGCCGAGCAACTGCTCCAGGTCGCTTCGGAACTGCCGAACGTGGCGGCATTCCGCCTCGATCAGGCTGAACGGCCCGCCGGTTCCCGGTAATTCCGGCCAGGCCGCCGCAAGTCGATCGACCTCGCGGCGCAACCCGCGCCGCAGCCGGCCGGAAAGCAGCCAAATGAGCAGCAGCGACCAGGCAATCAGCCAGAACGACGACGTCAGGTAGAAGTCGACCCCAGCCACGGGCGACAGGGGCTCGGCCAGCCAGGAATCGTAGAAGAAGTTCTTGCCCAGGCGGAATAGCAGGAAGCCCAGCATGGCAAGGAACAGCAGTTCATACCGGCAGCGGGTGAACCAGCCGGTGTGCCGCGCGGCCAGGCCTTCAACAAGACTTTGAAGTTCGCCCGATACGCGGGTAACGAAGTCGGCGCCGGCCTTCTCGGCCCCGTCGCGGATCGCGTCGAGATCGGCCAGTTCACAGCGCAGGCCGGCGTCGATGACGTAGCCCTCCATGACGAAGGCCGCGGCCTGAAGCTCCACAGAGTCGATGCCTGCGGCCGAGGCGCGCTCGGGAGCAAGCTCGGCGTGCCGTGCCTGGTGGCGTCGCCGCCAGACTCGCGTCCCCTCGACGGCGCCCCACAGAGCCAACTGCGCCGGGGTGCGCATTCGGTAGAGCATGGCCCCGGAGAGAAGCGAGCCCAGCCCCTGATAGCCCCTCAACATCAGGGAAAACGGGCTCAGTCCCCAGCGGTTGGCAACTTGCCCAAGAAGCCGCTGCTCCCACGCGCGGCGCCCGCCGAGCAGTTCGTCGCGCATGCGCGTGGCCAGGCCGGTGTTGAACCTCGCGCGATACTCATCGAGCGGCGCGTCGACTGCCGCGACGGCAGGCATGGCCGCGTCGATGCGCCGCAGGCACGCGGCGAGCGTCTCGTCAACCAGGTCCAGGAAGTTCGCTCGCCGAATGCGATTACCGGCCTCTCCGCTCAATTCGTGGGCCAAGAGGTCGACGAGGCGGCCGAACTCGCCCCGCGGAGCGAGCCCCTGCCGTGCGTCGCGCAACGCCGCGAGCGAATCGACCCGGAACAAGTGGCCCGGCGCGTACTCGGCCTCCAGAACCCGGCGCCAGTCGTCGCGGATGTCGTCGTCGGAATCGGCGTGCGTTTGCACGAAGACAAGCCGGGCGCCTCGGGCGGCGTCGGCCAATTCGCCTGCCACTCGCGCGCTGCGATACTTCTGCTGCGTGGCCGTGACTAGCACCGCATCGCAGTGCGGCAGGATGTCGCGCAATCGGGCAAGGTTCGTCGGCCGGCGTTCGATCTCGTCGCCCGGACTGGATTCGGTCGTGTCGGGGTCGGGGCAATCGATCAGCACCAGGTCGGTCAGCGCTGGCGAGGAATGGTGGATCACCCGGACGGCCGCCGGCTCGATGCCCAGCATTTCCGGCTCAATGCCCGGCCGGCACACGAGAACCGGCTGCGCGGTGGTTGGCCGGGCCTTGCCCGTGGGCGCAACGTCGTCGCCCACCAGGGCGTTGACCAGCGCGCTCTTCCCAGTACCCGTGCCGCCCAACGTGGCGACCACCAGCGGCGCTTCCAGCCGAACGCGAAGACTGCCGGCACGGTCCAATAGTCGATCGACCA
The DNA here is from genome assembly GCA_964487655.1 of uncultured Planctomycetaceae bacterium. GTDB lineage: Bacteria > Planctomycetota > Planctomycetia > Pirellulales > Thermoguttaceae > PWXP01. The sequence continues at coordinate 2,090 of CAZASB010000351.1, read as the reverse complement.
GTGCCTGGCAGGGCACCGCCGGGGTCCAAGGCGGCGCGCCGTCGAGCCATCGTCGCACCCGCGCCAGGAGCGAATCGACGTCGGCCAGCAGTTCCAGTCGCTCAAATCGTTCCGCGATCATGCCATCAGCATACCCGGTCGAACCGTGGTTGGGGAAGTGGCCACCCCGCGATCCTGTTGAATAGTATCGGCCCCCATGAATGGCTGTAAGGTCAGCCTGCCGGCTTGCCCTCCCGGCCGCAATCGATCATAATCTGCCGAAAACGCATTGATCATGCGGAGAGCCGTATTGAGATGAACATCGCGCTTTCGCCCTTGGACATGACCATCGTGGTGCTCTACCTTCTGGGCGTCACGGCGATGGGGCTCTGGTACAGCCGGGGCATCAAGTCGAGCAAGGACTATTTCCTTGCCGGCCGGTCGCTCCCCTGGTGGGCCGTGGGCATGTCGCTGGTCGTGTCCGACATCGGCGCGAAGGACATGGTCGGCCTAGCGACCGACGGCTATCGCTATGGCCTGGTGATGATGAACTTCGACTTCATCGGCTGCGCCTTCCCCGTGCTCGTGGCGGCGTTTCTGTTCATGCCGTTCTTCTGGATGGCCGGCATCTATACAATTCCCGAATACCTCGGCCGGCGCTACAACGCCAAGGTACGAACTTGCTTCGCCCTGCTTTGGGCTTTCTTCATGACCGGTACGGTCAGCACGATCTTTGTCAGCGCCGCGGTGATGTTCGAAGGCTTGCTGGGCTGGCACTTCTGGCTTTCGGTCGGGGTGACCGCGGTCCTGGTAGCCGTCTACACAACGGCTGGCGGGCTGAAGGCCGTGGTGGTTACCGACGCGCTCTCTTGCGTTGTGCTCATCGGCGGCGCGGCGCTGATCTGCATTAGCGGGCTGATGCAGGTAGGTGGATTCAGCGGTTTGCAAGAGAAGGTGGCCGCCTTGGAGTGGACCGAGCACCATTTTCAGATGGTGCTGCCGGCGGATCATCCAGAGTATCCTTGGCCTGCCGTGCTGCTGGGCCTGGGCTTCGTGCTCGGGCCCGCCTACTGGATTGGCAACCAGGCCATCGTGCAGCGGACCCTGGGCGCGAAGAGCCAGGGGCAGGCCCGGGCGTCGTACTTGCTCTGCGCGGCAATTAAGCTGGTCTTTCCCGTGCTGCTGGTCCTGCCTGGTCTGATTGGCGTGGTCTTGCTGCACGATCAACTCGGTGCGCCCGACACCACTTGGGCGGCCGACAATCCCGTGCTGCCGATGCTGCTGGTGCGACTGCTGCCCGGTGGCGTGCTGGGCGTGGTGTTGGGCGCGTTCTGCGCCGGGGTGCTGTCGAACCTCGATTCCTACGTCAATTCGGCCAGCACGTTGCTGGTGACCGACCTCTACCGGCCGCTGGCGCCGCGCGCTTCGGACGCGCGCTGCCTGCGCGTGGGGCGCTCACTGGTGGTCGTGCTGCTGGGCGGCGGCATGGTGGGCGCCTACTTCATTCGTCCTTATTTCGGCTCGGTGTTCGAGGCCTTTCAGACGTTCATGAGCCTGTTCCAGGGGCCGCTACTGGCGCTGTTGCTCCTGGGCATGCTCACCTGCCGGGCTACTGCGGCGGGCGGCTTTGCCGGGATGCTGCTGGGCGTGGGCGCGGCCGTGGCGATGCACTCGCAGCGATTCCTCTTCGGCCGGGAACATGCCATATCGTTTCTCTGGGTTGCCTGGTGGTCGTTTGCCGCGGCGCTGTTGGGCACGATCGCGGTGAGCCTCGTGACCCGGCCGTACGATCGGCAGCGCCTTCGCGGCCTGGTTTGCTGGCTTCCGAGCGAGGAGCAGAAGACATGATCGACCTCTTACGCACCGCAACATTTCCACTGGCCGACGTCGGCGGCGGGCCGCTGGTCGGCCGGCTGGCCTTCATGGGCGTTTTCATCGCCCTACTGGTCTGGATTCTGCTCATGCCTGCACGCCTGATTGGTCAAGGCGACGGCCCGGTTGTCTGGTGGAAGAGCGCCCGCTTCTGGGCCTCGCTAATCGCCCTGATCGAAATCGGTGTCTACTGGCAGTTCGGCTGATCCCCCTTTGGAGTGCGGCGGCTCGACGCCGCC
>CAZASB010000350.1:0-5100 GCA_964487655.1 uncultured Planctomycetaceae bacterium | reverse complement strand
CCGCGCGGGAGACACGGAGCCAAGACTTCTAAGTTTAGAACAGAGCCCGGCCCATGACAAGGCGCCCTGGCCTTCAGGATGCCTCGTTTTCTTGGCCAAACCGGTCGCCGGGGCTGATGCGATGGCCGCGAAGGAACTCGGAAATGGGCATCGTGCGCTTGCCGGACGGTTGGAGGGCGCACGGCGCGACGGCGCCCTCGCCCGCGGCAATGACCAGCCGATCGCCGGTTACCTCGACCACCGTGCCCGGCGCGGCGGCGGACTGATGGTTGTCGATGACATCAAGGGGGCCGAGAATAATGCGAACGGGCAGCTTTCCAGGCCGCAGCCAGTGCGTGTAGCACCCCGGCCACGGGGCCATGGCCCGAACGTGGTTCTTCAGGGCCAACGCGGATCGGGACCAGTCGACGGCGCCGTCCGACTTCTTCAGACGCGGAGCGCGGCTCGCCTGGGTCCGGTCCTGCGGCATCGCCTCCAGCCGGCCGGCCTCGACGGCATCGATGGCCCGACGCATGAGCCAGCCGCCCAGTTCGGCCAGTCGGGGTTCAAGCTGAGCGGCCGTTTCATCAGGGTCGATGTCGATTCGCGCCTGGGCAATCACCGGCCCGGCATCCACCTGCGGTGTCATGTGGATGACGCTCACGCCCGTCTCCCGCTCGCCGTCGTACAGGGCCCAGTTGATTGGCGCGGCGCCGCGATACTTCGGCAAGAGCGACCCATGCAAGTTGACGCCTCCGAGTCGGGCCGTGGTGAGCGTGACGGCCGAGAGGATCTGGCCGTAATCGCACACGACGAACAGGTCGGCCCGGAGCCTTGCCAGTTGGATGCGGAACGCGTCGCTGTTGACATCTGCGGGATCGAGAATGGGTACACCGTTTTCCCTGGCGATATCACGAATGGAGCTGACCGGCGCGACCAGTTTCCCCCGATGCCGGCGCGGCGGCGATGTGACCAGCGCGGCGACCGCGTGGTGCGTCTGGAACATCGCACGGAATGTCGGCACGGCGAATGGCCCCGTGCCCATCATGATCAAATCCATAGCGTAACATCGTAGGGAAAACGGGCAAAGGCGTCGAGTACGGTGGGCAAGAACCGTGAGGGTGGTGCTGCATTGCCCAGGACGGGGGCTTTCGTGCCACTTCCGTGCGAGGCAGTGGCGCACCGGCCACTCAAGGAAAGAAGGACTATTCCTGGGTCGGCTTCGCCTCGCTCGGGGCCGCGGCGGGAGGCTCGGGTTCCATGGCCGCGCCGGCAGGCGCGCTCTCGGTAGCGGCTTCGGCGGCCGATGTGGCAGTGGCCGGCGCGGCAAGCAAGGTCGGCGGCACCACGCGCAGCACGAACAGCACACGGTACTGCTCGAGCGGCGCGTCGGTGGACGGGGCATCCTTTGCAGTGGCCATGTCGCGGAGGGTGTCCGGTTGGTCAAGTTCGGACGACGGCGACTGGTGGGGCGCGGTCGACTCGGAACGTCCTTCCGCCTCGATGTCCGCGGCCGCGCCATACCCGGCGCCGCCCGCGCCGGCCATGTGCGGTCCCTGCCTGCCTGCTTGCCCGCGTGCGGAACGGCTAAACGTTGGGCCAGACATCGGCGCGGTGGGTATCGGCGCGGTGGGCATCGGCGCGGCTTGCTGGTTCGATTCGAGCTTGTCGACCTGCTCCTTGGACTTTCGGGCCGACTCGGCCTCGCCGCCCAACACGGGCGTGGGCTGTGGCTCGGCCGCAACCGCGCCGCCCGGGGCAGCCAGCGAGCGTGGCGCGATGCGACGGTTGAATCGCGTAAGATTGCTCTGGGAGGGAATGCCTGGGGCCGGCTTGATCGAGACGGCAAGGAATTGATCAGGGAGGCGTGCCATTTGGTCCAGCGTGGCCGCTACCTGATCGTGTGTCGCTTCAACGTAGACAACGTCGAACGGTTCATGCAAACCGGCGCCAGGATCGTCCGTTTCGGCCAATTCCCGCCCGGCGCGACCGCTCGCGCGGCGGCCTGCGACGTCCGCCCCGAGCGACCGATCGGCATCAACGTTCTTTCGCCGGTTGTCCCTCGCAACGACCTGCTGGTCCACCAGCACCTGGTCCAGCGTTCGCCCGCGAGCGGCTTCGGGTGTCACGTCGCAGTGGACCAACAGCACGGGCAGTTCGGCCGACTCCACGTCTTTACGTTGCATGGAATCAGCGATCATGGGGTTCGCCGCTTCGGTCTTCTTTTCGTCGCGTTGTTTCATGCGTTCGGGCGCTCGCGCCGTGGTCCGGCGGAGCCTCTGCTCCGTACCCTTGCGGAGCCTCTGCTCCGTGGCCGGCGTTTCTTCGAGTTCTTCCATGGAAGCTGGCGCCTCCATGGGAGCGGGCGGAGCAACGCCAAAGCGAACGCGCGGCGGTTCGGAGACGACGGGCTGTTTCGGCGTGGACGTGGTGTCCAGGTCCAACTTGGACGTGGCGGCTGATGTCGAGATCGGCGCGGCGGCCGGCTTCGGTGCGACGTCAAGGGTCGGTTCCGACAACGTCGGTTCGTCGCGGGGCATGGCCATTTCGAGGTCGGCCGCCTCCGGGCGTGAGAGATCCTCGCGCCGCGCGTCGGCCGGCCACATCTCTCCAATAGCGGGCGACTTGGTCTTGGGGACCGATTGGGGCGGGGCGGCAGGTCCGTCCTTGCGGGAAGCCACTTCCGGGGCCATGGCAAAATCGCGCTGGTGCTCGCGCGGTCCGGAAAGCATGATGAGCAATGCAATCGCCAGCGCCACGCCCGACCACGCCACGCCACGCGACGCGATCAGGCGAAGGAACAGCCTGCGGTAACGTCCCTTAGCGGGTGGCGAGGCCAGCTCGACGCAGGCCGGCCCATCCTGCCCGGACAGAATTGCTTGCTCCGCTTGCCGGAGAATGCGATCGGTCAGGTCTTCGGAGAGCCGCAGTTCGGGCAAGTTCTGCACCGTCACGCTCACGGAGCGCAGTTCGTCGAGAACACGTCGGGCCGCCGGACTTTCGGCCAGGAGCCGCTCCACGCGCGCACGCTCGCCGGCGGTTAGTTCGCCGTCGAGATAGGCGCTCAGCAGTTCGTGTTCCGACGGGAGATTCATGGGTCTTCAGCGTATCGGCGGGTTAGTGGCCCGAGCCGTCCTCGGCGGCCAATACGGCCTTAAGTTCCTCGGCAAGTTGCAGCCGGCCACGATAGAGCCGGCTTCGCACCGTACCGATTGGCAATTCGAGTATCTCGGCAATGGTCTCATAGCAGCAGCCGTCAATCTCCCGGAGAACGACTACGGCACGGTATTCGTCCTTGACCCGAGCGATGGCGCTGCGCACCTGGTCGCGCCGCTCCTTTCGCAGCAGCGCGGTTTCGGCGCTATCGTTTGTATCGGCCGGTTCGATCCCGGCGCATTCTCTCACTTGTTCGATGGAGACGGTCGGCCGGCGGCTTCGGCGGTTGCTCATGGCCGCATTGAACGCAATTCGGTACAGCCAAGTATAAAACGCGGCTTCCCGACGGAACGACTCCAGCTTCAGGAACGCCTGCACAAAGGCGTCTTGCACAACGTCTTTGGCATCCTCGGCGTTGCCGACCACGTGCGCAACGGAATTGAACAGGCGGTCCTGGTATTTTCGGACCAGCTCGCCAAAGGCCGCGGAACGGCCGGCCAGCGTCTGCTCAATTAGTTGGGCGTCGTCGCTCACCGCAGGCTCAGAGAATGGACGCGCCGAGGGGCCGGATAGTTCCCGCAGGGACCCCAAGTCCCAAGGAGCGCTCGACCTAAGCATAGGCGCAACAAGGCTTTAAGACATTTCGAGATTTATGCTGATCCGACCGAAGGGGGAGGGCCCACCCACGCCTCGTCCGGACCATTCGACCCGACGCGGCGGAAACCATGCCTACCCATATCGGACCAAGCTAGCCCCCTCCGTTGAATGCAACAAGGCACTCGCTTGGGGGCTCAAGGCGTGGTCGATCCATTCGGTCGTTCCCCATTAACTATCATGATGCCGCGTTGCAGACAGCCTGTCAAACCCCGTAACGGTGGCTGTTACCGTTTCGTTACGCTTCCGGGCGCTGAAGCAGGCAGTTTCCCCTGGTTTCGTGGCGAGGCCAGTTTCCGCCAACAGTAACCGATTCGTTACGGACGGCCAGTTTATTCCGAATGGGCAAAGTTTGCAGGCATCTTTTCCGATAGATAAGGACAGCGCTCCAGCGTTGCGCTCCGTCGGGAGACCGTGGACGGAACGCGCGCTTGGGGCACGCCAAGCGAGGCCTGACCTTCAGACAGAGAACTTTCTTTCACGGTCAATTGCAACTTGCCAAGGAACGAGCCGTCCGACCGGCCATACGAGTCCATGCCGGCGTTATCTCCCGATATTTCCGATGCGGTTCATGCCGTGTGCCAGGCCGGCATCCAGGAGGTGGCCGAGGCGCTGAGCCGTTCGCTGGACAGCCCGATGACTGTCGAGGTCGAGCCGCCCGACCGCGTTGCGCTAGCCGAGCTGCCAGCCGAGTTGAACGGGCCTGGGCTGGCGTTTTCGCTGTATGTTGGCAAGGAGGCGGCCCTGTTCCTGGTACCGGAGAGCAGTGGGCTTGTGCCTTCGTGGTGTGCCGCGCCCGACCCGACCGGCCAGAGCAAGCTGAGCACGCTGTCGCAGGAGTTGGGCATGTTGGTCTTGCCCGACGATTGTGCGAGCGACCGCTTTGAATGGGTTCGCGTGCCGGACCTGGCCAAGGCGATTCAGGCGGCAGGCGTGGTAGAAGGCGCGGCCATGGTGTCGTTTCCGATAACGACCACCGACGGCCGGCGCGGCCTGGCGCGGCTGATCTGGCCCGCGTCGAAGCCGGCCGACCTTGCCAAGGCCGCCACCCCGGCGACGCCGCCCGCGGCTGCAACGCCTGCTGGCGCAACGCCCGCCGCCAAGCAGCCGGGCGCGAGCGTACCAGCGGCGTCGCGTGGCCGGCCAGCCAGTATGCACGAGTTGCCCATCTATTCGCGCAGCCTGTTGCGCGTGAAAGTACCAGTGGTCGTCACGCTGGCCCAGAAGCGTCAGCCGGTCAGCCGGATTGTCGAGTTGGGTCCAGGATGCATTATCCAGTTCGACAAGTCGTGCGAGGAGATGCTCGATTTG
>CAZASB010000349.1:0-5118 GCA_964487655.1 uncultured Planctomycetaceae bacterium | reverse complement strand
AGGCCGTAGTTGCTGTTCTCGGGAAACGCCTCGGTAATGCCCTCGGCCGGCTCGTCGACCCACATGAAGTAGTTGTAGCCGAGCATCCAGGGCATGCGGAGCAGGGTCTCGGCGTAGACGCCGGCAGCGAGAGAACGTTCACGCTGTTTGCAGAATCGCTGCCCCGCGCCCTCGGTGCAGGGTAGGCCGCTGTCCAGGGCAATGAAGGACCACTCCGTGACCAGCAGCGGACGCTCGCTCGCCAGCTTGTAGAACTTCTCGAACGGCACGGCCAGCGGGGCGCCGGCGGCGTCGTGATCGTGGTCCAGGGCCACCATCCTATCCAGGTCTACGTTGCCGTAGTAGTTGATGGAGATGATGTCGCTGTACTTCGCGGCCGTTTCCCATACCACATCGGAAACATGCCCGCCGGCGAAACGGCAGCCGAGCAGTAGATGGTCGGAATCGACGCGGCGGACCTCGCGCGCCAGCGCGCCGAAATAACACTCGGCAATGAGCCGCAGGAACTCGCGCTTGTCCAAAAGAACCGTTTCGACATTTTTGCCTGCCAGGGAATCGAGTGCGAGGATCGCATCGAACGACTCGACGTCGGTTCCCCAGGCGGCGCGGAAGCGTTTGATGTCGTGCTCGTGGCGGGTCGCGAGGAAGTCGCGCAACGCGCGCTTGGCCGAGTGGCCGGCCGGTTTAGCCATTGCGGCGTCGAACAGACCCGTGTCAACGTGTCCACGGCCCCACCACGCCAGCTCGTTGTCGAGGTAATAGCCAAACAGCCAGGGATCGCCGACCCAGGGCTGGCATCGCTGCTCCACCCGATGGCGGCAATAATCCTCGAACTCCGGATGGAAGACGTTCGGAAAGGCCGAACAAGGGCGGCCTTCGTGTGGCGTGATATTCAGCTCGTCGTCAGTCTCCCATGCCATGCCGTCAATCCCCACGAACTGCGAATGGGCCAGCCCGCGGTGGATCATCTCGGCACACTGGCCCGTGCCGAGCATGTTGAAGCCCCAGCTTTTCAGCCGCTGGGCCGTCTCAACGGCCCACTGCTCGCGGCTTGTGTACTTGGCGTCGTTTCGGTCCTTATGAGGATGCGTACCCAGGGCCTGGCACCAATGGCCCTGGTACGATACGTGGTCAACGCCCAACACTACGCAGCCGCGGCCCAGTGGATCGATGGTCCACCATCGTCCATCTCGTTTTTCCACGCGGAAGAAGCCGGTCGCCTTCCCCTGCACGCCGGTAACGAAGCTATCGCTTGCATAAGGCGGAAAATCAGGCTTCACGTCGAGTAATGGCTGTTCGCATCGAGTCGTGATGCCGCTCAGGCGCGCCACGAACCCGTCCGATCGCAACGCCGGGCGGCCGACGGTGACGGCTTCGGCCGTGAACTCGTAGCGTACGTGGCCGACGACGTTGTCTTCCGCATCGGTCACGCGACCCTCAATACCCTTGGCGTCGAGCGACAGCACCAGATGATACGCCTGCCCAAGCTGCCACGGGCGGCCGGTCTCCCTCCGGCTGCATTGCAGATTGCCGTGCGAGAGCCACTGCCCATCGCGCATCTGGCTCAGTTCGACGAATCGTTTCGCGCCGTCCTCGTCCGGCGATTCGACCAATGCAAGCTGCCAATAGTTTTCCGGATTGTCGTAGACGGCAAGCCCTGCCACCTTCCATTGCGGGCCGGCGGATCGTTCGACTTGCACACTGGCCTCCACGGCAACCTGCTTGCACCGAGGCAGGTCGCGTCGCACGGCAAACCCGGCTGGGCCCTCGGCGCGAAACGCATCTCCATCCGCGGTCCAGCCAAACGGGTTGAAAGTCCATTCTGGCCGGTCGTCGGCTCGGCCCGGCGTACCGTGCCAGACAATCGCGGCGGACAGTACAGTCGTGAGAACGGCCAGTCGGAGAGGTAGACAATGATGCATAGATTGCATGGCGATACTTTCATGGGGTTACGTCAGCCAGTGTAGTCGCTGCAAACTGCGTCGTCAAGCTTTTGCTGGGTGCCACTGCCGTCCTAACAGTGAATCTTCTTCTCAATTTCTGGGTGCAAGTCCGTGGTGAAAAGACGTAGGGTGGATGGTTCCGGATGTCTCAGCATCCGGGTTCATCCACGTGTCAGGCAATTCTGCACCCAGAAACGGAAGAACACAAGGTTGCATCTCCATGTTCGGATTGCGTCCAACCGTGTGTGGAAATTTCAAGACGGATGAGCCGGGAGAGGAAAGAAGGGAAAGACTACGAAGTGGTGCGTCGGGGCTTGTCCGCCCCATGCAATTGGCGGATAATACCAGGCTTGACAACCAACCACCAGTCCCCAGTCAACTGACACCTGCCCCGCCATGCAACGCCACGCATTCTCTCTCGCCACCGCAACTATCCTCGCACTCCTGTCTCTTGTCATGTCAGCCGCTTCGGCGGAAGAGCGGACGCTGATCGAGTGGCAATTCGCCACCGAGGCCGACGCCAAGGCATGGTCGCCCGGCAGCATTATTGATCTGAAAGTCGAAGGAGGCGCGCTCACTGGCCGACCTACCGGAAATGATCCCCTGCTGGTCAGTCCCGTGTTCGACCCCATTCCGGCCACGGCGGGGCAGTGGGTCGAAATTCGAATGAAGTCGGCGGCCGGCCATGCCGAACTCTACTGGACCGAGACCCTGCAAGGCCAGTATGGCGGATTCAGCGGTCGGAAAATGGTTTTGTTCGACTGCGCTGGCGGCGATCAGACGCAAATCTATCGGGTCCGCCCGTTCTGGCAGGCTGCCGGGAAGATCATTCGTTTGCGAATCGACCCCCCGTCGGCCGGTCCGTTCGCCATCGAGTCTATTCGCATCGTCGATCTGGCGGAAGCGCCGGAGCCGAGCACGGCCACGCAATGGCGATTCCGCGACGGCGCGGCGCCGTGGTCGCCATCTCGCATCGACGCCGACTCCGACATGCCGCTCCTGCTGGAAAGCCCCTTGCTGGCCGTGCCGGCCGAAGAATGCCCCATTGTCCATGTCCGCATGGCGGTTGACCGGGGCGAGAAGGCAACCCTGATGTATGTGACCGACAAGAGCACCGGCTGGCAGCGGGTCGAGTTCCCGCTGGTTGCCGACGGTCGGCCGCATTCCTACAACCTCGACCTGGGCCGCGGCTCCGACTGGTCCGGAAACATCCTGCTCTTGGGCCTGCGTGCCTCCGACGATATCGAGGCGCGCGTTACGCTGGATGCAATTGAGTTGGCCGATGCCCCGGCCGGTCCCGCCGACGTGCGGCTCCGCTACTTCGGCCGGACCGAAGGCGTCAACCGAACCAGCCGTCCCGCTTCGGTGATAGCCGTGTTGGAGAACCATGGCGGAACGCCTGCCGCGGGACTCTCGGCCATGCTCGATGCGCCCGGGTTGAACGTGGATGCCGCAGCCGGGCAGTCGCTCGAACCGATTGGTTTCGGCCTGCCGCGTTCCGTTCGTTGGACCGTTACGGGCGAGCGCGAGGGCCGGTTCCCCATCGAGTTGCGAGTCACCACCGCCGACGCGCCTGGCGAACCGTTCCTCTCCGCGACTACGGCGCTTGACCTGACGCCCGTGCCCGAGGTCGCTCAAGGCGACTATATCCCCGAGCCACGACCGGTCAAGACGCGATACGAGGTGGGCGCGTACTATTTTCCAGGCTGGCACTCCATGTCGCGATGGCAGCCGATCCGTACGTATCCGGAGCGCAAGCCGGTGCTCGGCTGGTATGACGAGGCGAATCCGGAAATTGCCGACTGGCAGATCAAGTGGGCCGCCGAGCACGGCATCAGCTTCTTCCTGGTCGACTGGTATTGGCACAAAGGCGGCCGGCACCTGGAGCACTGGCTGCACGAGGCGTTTGCCAAGGCCCGCTTCCGCAAGCACATGAAGTGGTGCATGATGTGGGCGAATCACAACGCGCCCGGCTCGCACGATGAAGACGACTGGCGCGCCGTAACGCAATACTGGATTGACCACTACTTCTCCGATCCGCAATACTACCGCATCAACGGCCGGCCCGCCGTCTTCCTCTGGTCGCCGGAGAATATCCGCCGCGACGTCGGAGGCAGCGAAAACGCGGCGAAGCTGTACGCCATCTCGCAGGCGATGGCGCGGCAGGCAGGCTACGAAGGCATTTACTTCGCCGCGATGTTCGGTCATCACAACGCCGACAGCGCTGCACAACTGGCCGACGAAGGCTTCCTCGGTACGACCAGCTACCACGGATTCGAACCGCTCCTTGCCCGACTAGGCCGTCGGTTCCCGTTTGCCGAGGTGGTGGAATACGGCCCCACGCTCTGGCGCGACGAGATCGAACGGAACGCCGGCCGGATGGACTACTTTCCCATCGTCGATACGGGCTGGGCCTCCGAACCGTGGCATGGCCCCGGAGCCATGACCCTGACCGGCCGCACGCCCCAACTGCTGGGCAAGCTGTGCCGCGAGGCGCGCCGGTTCGCCGATGCTCACGGCACCAACCGCGTCATCCTCGGACCGTGGAACGAGTGGGGCGAGGGTAGCTACATCGAACCATACGCCGAGTACGCCTTCGACGACCTGGCCGAGGTCCGCCGCGCCTTCTGCGAACCGGGAAGCTATCCGCCCAACCTCATCCCCGCCGACGTCGGCCGCGGCCCTTACGATCTGCCCGAACTTGAACTGGCCACCGCGTGGGTATTCAACGAGCCGGGCAACCGGCGAGGATGGAGCAGTGAGTCCATTGACGGGCTGACTGTTGCCGACGGACTACTCTCCGGCCGCTCCGCCGGCAACGACCCGGTCCTGAGCGCTCCGCCCGTGGTCGTCGATACGAAACAATACCGGCGGCTAGTCGCGCGCATGAAGGCCAACCGCGACACGAGCGTGCAGGTATTCTGGGGCACGGACCGGTCGGGTCACAACGAGCGGGCCAGCGTCCACGTTCCGCTACCTGGCGATGGCGCGTTCCACGACCTCGTGTTCGACCTGGGCGCGAACCAGAACTGGCGCGACGTGGTCACCTCGCTCCGCGTCGACCCGGCCACTCACGCCGACGTTGAGTTCGCCATCGAGTCGCTGCGATTCAAATAATTTTCGGCTCTTCCGTTTCTGGGTGCAAGTCCGTGGTGAAAAGACGTAGGGTGGATGG
>CAZASB010000348.1:0-5138 GCA_964487655.1 uncultured Planctomycetaceae bacterium | reverse complement strand
GCACAACGGCGTGTGCCTACTACATTGGAACGGTCTGCACCTAGAAACGGAAGAGTCTCTTTGCCTAACGCGCGTAGTTTCACAAAAAGTCCCATTCGGAGCAAGAGCAATGCCGCTGAAGTCGCGCCGGTAGTTGCGGAAAAGCTAGTACGCGGCTTTTTCGAGGTATGGGTGGGTGTTGGGCGATCGGCAGGTTCGAGCTTACCTGCCGAATGTAGAACAGTTGTCCCAACTGTTTACAAACAATTGGGACAATTGTTCTACACTGGGTATATTTCAATCTGCCGGTCGCCTTGGAGAAATGAGCCGGATCGTGTAGGCTGTCTAGCCCGGGTTATTCACGAGCATGACTGATATCGTCGTAAGTTGTTTAACGGTAAGAACTTACAAACACACCACCTAAAGGCACTATGTTTTCGGGCAGTCCGGCAAATACCGACGTTTTCTGCCATCGTGAATAATCCGGGCTAGCAATGGAAGAAAGACGCGAGTCGTCGCCGACGGTTGCAAGAAAAAGATGCCCATGGACTTGCGGTCTGTTGATTTAGTGTCGTTCCGCATCTCCGAGGCGGAATATCTTGGCGGCTTCCGCCGGAAGCCCCAGATATTCTGCAACTTCAGGAGGGCCAATGCCCGCAAAATGTGAACTGCCTGGATTCTGTTTCCAGTACCCGGAAAACTGGTCCCTTGAAAAAGACGATACCGTGGCGGCACGCAACGCGGTGACCGTATACAGCCCGGGCGGCGCCTTCTGGTCGGTCGCCCGATATCCACGCTCCACTGATCCTGCAATGCTCATCCATGCCGCGGTGAACGCCATGCGGCAGGAATACGATTCCCTCGAGGCCCACGAGACTCGGCGGACCATTGCCGGCCATGAACTGGTTGGCTACGACCTCTACTTTTACTGCCTTGACATGACCAACACCGCGCAGGTGCTTGCCGGAAGTGTCAACGAATCGACTTATGTGGTTTTCCATCAAGCGGAAGACCGTGAATACGAGCGGATTGGGCCCGTCTTTGGTGCAATTTCGACCAGCCTCTTCAGTGGTCTGAAAGATCTGCGGTGGAACTCCAGTCTTTGAGGGATCCTTTGAGGGGTTGGTCTTTGGAGCAAGGCCGTTGTCAGGTTCCAGAGTCGTTACACGACGCATACGGTGTATAACCCACACGATACCTATATTCCGCATTCTTTTTTTAGCGTGTATGTTGTTGTCTACAATCGTGCAATTGCCCCCTTGATGAATTCGTCGCATCCGCTATACTTTACGTGTATCGAGTAGTTTGCCTGTCTAGGTAGATTGATCGTCTGGTGATCAAGGAGGTACGATTATGTCGACGGCAGCCCCCGAAAATGCGGTTGCGCACATTGGAACGACGTCGGGCGTCGTGTGGAAGGTGCTGGTGGAAAACGGGCCTTTGAGCATGGCCCGCCTTGTCAAGGCCGTTGGCGAGCCTCGTGACACGGTCATGCAAGCCCTGGGCTGGCTGGCCCGCGAAGACAAGGTTTGGATTGAAGAAGAGGGCCGTACTCGTACTGTCTCGCTGCGGTAGGTGTCCACGATTTCGTGATTTCCGCAACGCGCCGGGTTGCACGACCCAATTCTCGCAGCTACGCTAAGATAGGGTGGTGAGAGCGACCGACACCAATCGGTCGGTTTTTGTCCTCGTCACTCTTGTGGTATATCGGCCATGAGTTATGTACTATTCGTGGTCTTGGCCACCATGGCTTTTCAGCAGAAACACCCAAAAACTAAGGGGAGCGTGATGGTTTATTCCGCGATTCGTTCGGTGTCTTGTGTTGCAGTTCTCTTGGCCGTCCATGGGTTTCTCGTTCCACTGGCGCCAGCGGAACCGTTGGAGGTCGACTCGCTGAAGACCCCGACTCAGCCCGAGCAGGTCATCCCCGAGGTAACCCAGGCCGTTGAGAAGTTCAAGCAACAGGACTTCAACGGGGCCCTGGAGCTGCTCAAGAAGGCTGCTACCGAACACGCCGACCTGCCGCCGGCCCAGGTGGTCATGGCCCAACTGTTCTCCCAGGCGAACCAGGGGAACGCCGTGCGGGTTTCGCTGGAGAAGGCGGTGACCGAAGCGCCGGCCGATCCGGAGGCGTACGTCATCATCGGTGACATCGCCATGGCCCAAAGCCGAGTGACGGAGGCCAGCCTCCTGTACGATAAGGCTCAGGAACTACTGGCCGGGTTCACGAAGAGCCCAAAGCGAAAAACCATTCTCGACGCACGCAACCTGAGTGGGCTGGCTGCGGTCGCGGAGGCCCGAGGCGATTGGGAAACTGCCTTGGAGCGGCTGACGGCATGGCAGAAGATGGACCCGAAGAGCGCCGTTTGCTTGCAGCGGCTCGGGCGTGCTCAATTTCAACTGAAGAAGCCTCGCGAGGCCCTGGACCTCCTCCGCGAAGCCGCCGCACTGGACGAAGACGTCCTGACGCCAGAGGCACAACTCGCGCGATTCTACCACGAGTTCGGAGACGAGAAGAACGCGCAGGTCTGGTTTGACCATGCCATCAAGACGGCCCCGAGCAACGTCCGTACGCGATTGGTGACCGCGCAGTGGTACCTGGAGACAGGTCAGTTCAAAAAAGCGAGCGAGGAAGCCGCTGCCGCCACGAAGCTCGATCCGAAGTCGCTCGAAGCCAAGCTCTTCAGCGGCGTCGTTGCCCTGTTCCTGAAGGACTACAAGTCGGCCGAAACTCATTTTGAGCAGGCGCACTTGCAGTCGCCAGGGAACTTTGCCGCCAGCAACAATCTGGCCCTGGCCCTGATTGAGCAAGACGACGAGAACAAGCGACACCGCGCGTTGGAGTATGCCACGGCTAATGCCCGACAGAATCCTCGAGCCACCGAAGCCCTATCTACTTACGGATGGGTCCAGTACAAGCTCGGCAACATCGACGAGGCCGACCGTGTGTTGCAAGCGGCCACGGGCACCGGCGCCCTGAGTCCCGATACGGCCTATTACTTGGCCGTGGTCGCCGCTCAAAAGGGGCGCAAGGAGCAGGCGGTCCAACTGCTCAATGCCGCAATGAAGACGACCCAGCCGTTCTCACAACGGCAAGAGGCCGAGGTCCTGTTGAAGCAGTTGACCCAATAAGGCTCTGGCGGGCATGACGCCCACGGTAGCGCGGGCAACAAGAAAAAGGCTCTTCCGTTTCTGGGTGCAGAATTGCCTGACACGTGGATGAACCCGGATGCTGAGACATCCGGAACCATCCACCCTACGTCTTTTCACCACGGACTTGCACCCAGAAACGGAAGAGCCAAGAAAAACATCAAGGTACGCCGATCCGTCGGCGTACCTTGATGTCTATCCTGATACGGAATCACGCGTGTCCCGCCCTCCCGGCAGGTTCCTATCTAGTTACATCGGCATCCGCACGCCCAGTCTGAAACCGATTATGCCTGTTGCATCGGTTTCGCTTCTCCTTCCGCATATTCCATGAACTCGATGATGGCGCCGTCCTCGGTCTGGAAGAAGCCAACCACTCCCATGGGGGTATCAAACGGTTCGAGCAGGCATTTCATGCCCTTCGACGACTCGGCGATGCTGTCCGTCCGGAACGCCAAGTGCGGCATCGTCCGCACCGGACCGGTTACCGGGGTGTCCGGCTCGTAACGCAGCCATTCGATGCGGAACGGGTGCTTTCGGAAGTCGGTGACCCATACTCGCGTGGCCTCGACAAAAATTTCACCGTTCTTGTTGTCCTCGGTAACGATGCCAATGTGGTCGAACTCGATCATCGTGGGCTCCTGGTTGTTAATGGGCAATACTTCAAAAGGATAGGGATCCTTCCCTCCTGCGAACTAGAACTTCCCGTCCCTGACTTGAAACTTGGTGGGTTTTCCCAGTAAGGGGCCGCCTTGAAGCTGCCAGCTCGCGATCCAGCGCCCCATTTGCTCGGGCACGACCTGCGGCTCGCCCAACAGCTCATACCCCATGCTGCCGTTGCTCAACAGGGCATCCGACGCTTCCTGGCCGATAAACGAAACCGGTTGATCCAGGAATTCGGCCAATCGTTCGGCAACGCGGCGGACGCTGAGTTGATCGGCGCCGGCCAGGTTGATCGGCCGCGCCGGCACGGCGGCGTGCTCCAAGGCGCGCAACGCCATGGCGTTGGCGTCGCCCTGCCAAATGGCGTTGAAGTACCCCATGGTCACGTCCACCGGCTGCCCGGCCATGATCGTCCGCGCCAGGTCAACCATGACTCCGTAACGGAGTTCATTCGCGTAGTTCAGCCGGAGCAGGCACACCGGAATGTTGAGGGTGCGACTGAAGTGGTCGAAGATACGTTCGCGGCCCAGGCAGCTCATCGCATAGTCGCCAATCGGCTCCAGCCGCTCGTCCTCGGTCGATCCGCCACTGTCCACCGGCGATAGTCGGTACACGTTGCCGGTTGAGTACGCGACAATCCGACTGTGCCGGAACCGCTCGCAAACCAACGCCGGAAGGTACGTATTGATGGCCCAGGTCAAAGGCTCCTGGCCCGTGGCGCCAAACTTCATGGCCGCCAGGTAGATGACGTTGGGGGCCTCGGGCAGGCGTGCAAGCTGCTCGCGGTCGAGCATGTCGCACTGGAGCAGTTCGATGCCATGCCGGTCGAAGGTCTGCTTGACCTCGGGTGGCGTGTTTCTACCGACGCCGATGACGCGGCGCCGCACGCCGGCCTCGTCGCTTGCGCGCCTCGCCATCCTCGCCAGCGTCGGACCGATCTTTCCGCACGTGCCGAGCAGGAGTACGTCGCCTTCAAGCCGGCCCATGGTCTCGACGACCTCGGGCGTGGGCCGGCTGAGCAGTTCTTCGAGCTGCTCGACCGACGTGATCTTCTCCAGGGTGGCAAGGTCGTTAAGTGTGGTCATTTGGCAGAAAATCCCATTTCTGGCAGTTCGTGTTGCCTGTCTTTGCCGAGCGAGGGTTTCAAAAGTCATGCGGAAGCCGGTAGGCGAGACGTGCCTCGACGATTGCGACAGCACGATACGCTCAAGGATTCCATCGGCAGGCATGCATTATAGCGTCGGCACACCCGGGCGTAACCGTTCACAGGGGGACTGTCCCAATTTTCGCGGCACAAGGCGATCGGCAGGTTCGAGCTTACCTGCCGAATGTAGAACAGTTGTCCCAAC
>CAZASB010000347.1:0-5165 GCA_964487655.1 uncultured Planctomycetaceae bacterium | reverse complement strand
CTATGTCGTCGGAGGACCTCGGAAGCTGTAGAATGGGGGGACCGTAAGTGGAGTCTTGGGGCTCTTCCGTCTCTGGGCGCAAATCGTGCTCCGCTGGAGTCCCGGCTTTAGCCGGCAGGAGGCTTTTCCGTTTCTAGGTGCAGGCCGCTCCAATGTAGTAGGCACACGCCGTTGTGCCGTCCCCGGGGGCAAAAGAGTCTGCATCTAGAAACGGAAGAGCCTGGCAAGAAGAAACCGCCTGAAGGCGGGACTCCAGCTCAGATGGGCTGTACCTAGAAACGGAAGAACCAGTCTTGGCAAAGGAAGCACGACCTTGGAAACTGTTGATCGCGAGTCGTCCTCGGGCGACTTCAAGAACAATCGCACGCGCGCGGTCCGTATCGGATCGGTTACCATCGGCGGGGGCCATCCCATCGCCTTGCAGAGCATGGCGGCCACGCGAACGACCGACGTAAAGGCGACGGCGGCCCAGGTGCGGCTGCTGGCCGCGGCAGGCGCGGACGTGATCCGTATTGCCGTCGATACGCCGCGCGACGTCGAGGCACTGCGGCAGATCCGCCAGGAAACCGAGGCGAATCTGGCCGTCGACTTACAGGAGAACTACCGGTTGGCCGCCGACGTAGCGACCTGGGTCGATAAGCTCCGGTATAACCCGGGCTATCTTGCGAGTCCGCAATCGAAGGGAACTTGGCGGGAGAAGGTCCGATTCCTGGCGGAAATCGCGGGGGAACACGATTGTGCGATCCGCGTGGGGGTGAACTGCGGCTCGGTCGATCCGACCAAGCAGGGCGACTTGGCGCCTGGCGACAACGTGCGGCCCATGCTTGAAAGCGCCTTGGAGCACTGCGCCGAGTTGGATCGGATCGGATTTACTCGCTACTGCGTTTCGCTGAAGGACTCGGATCCGGCGAAGGTGGTCGAGGCCAATCGCCGATTCGCCGCCGCGCGGCCCGACGTGCCCTTGCACCTTGGCGTGACGGAGGCAGGCATGCCGCCCGAGGGCATCCTGAAAACGCGAATCGCCTTCGAGCAGCTCATTCCTCGCGGCATTGGCGATACGGTGCGCGTATCGCTTACCGTGCCGGCCCAGCGCAAGGCGGAGGAGATCGCCGCCGCGCGCGACATTTTGGCCGCCATCGCCGCCGGCCGGTTCCTTGACATCGAGCAACTTGCCGCCTTCAACCGCGAGCGGCTCAACATCATTGCGTGTCCAAGCTGTTCGCGCGTGCAGAACGCGGCCTTCGTCGAACTGGCCGAGAGGGTGCGCGAGGCGACGCGTTACGCCGCCGAACATCCGATTACCATTGCCGTGATGGGCTGCCGCGTGAACGGGCCGGGTGAGACCGACGTGGCCGACCTGGGCCTCTGGTGCGGCCCGAACGCCGTGAACTTGAAGCGCGGCGGCGAGCCGCTTGGAGCATTCTCGTACGACGAGATATTGCCCCGACTGTTGAAGGAACTCAATACGATGATCAAGTAGGTGTTGCAGCAGCGTGTTGTTAGCTCACTCTGAAACAAGTGGCTGCGTCGCAGCGTCTATGCGCGATCGCATTGCCGCGCGTTGAAGGAGTTCAAAGTTGCAAATACGCATGAGCGGAACGCCATTGTCGTCGAGGGCCAACTGTCCTTGGCGATCGATCGACAGCAAAAGGTGATTGCCGCGCAAACTGATGTCTTCCACGCCAATGGCCGTCATGCGCTGCTTGGCGATGCGCATCACCTGCACGTAGCCACGTTGGGTCAGCCGGCCCTCCCGATAGGCGGCCAAGGCGTCGATTCCGGCATATACGGGCTCGTCTTTCACGGCCAGCATGTCGTCGGGACCGTTCCAGTAACCCCAGATGCTCACGTACTCGTGTTGTCGGCTGAGGATCGAGTACTCCTCGGGCGTGGTGAATCGCGCGTGGGTCTCATACCGGCTATGGTCGATCAGCGACGAGGACACGGTCGATCGGCGACCGGTCATGTAGATGGCGCGCGGGTAGGTGGTTTCGATCCCGTATCGCCCGAGTTCCATGGCGATGGCGAACTCCTCGAAGGGGCTGTTGTATCCGTGATCGAGGATGCGCTTTTCCCGTCGCACAAATGGGTCGGCGTCGGGGATGCGCCCGACGCGCGAGACGCGCCAAACCAAATGCACGTTGTCGTCGGTGACCGTTTCGTACACTTCGTAGGTTGAGCTAAGGCGAGTACGTGGAGTCCGCCGCCATTTCTCCGGAAGAAAGTAATCGAACAGTATGGGGTCGCGACCGACCACCCATAGCGCACCGCCCGTGCTCTCCACCTGCCCATATACGTAATCAACCCCCATGATGTTCACCTGCGCAAGCCCTGGCGGGAACGGCTCGCTGAGTTGGAAACGCCGGGCCTGTCGCACCAGGTACTCCTGGCGTTTCTCCGCGCGGAGCCGTTCCTCCCACTCCGGAGTTCGCTTGAGCAACTCGAAATCGATCAGGCCATAGAGGAGCTTGCCGAAGCGGTCCGTCGCCAGGCGGCCGTTCTCCTTCGGACGCACAATGATGTGTTGCGGCTTGTTGTCGCTGACGACGAATCCCTGGGCGTCCAGGTCGTTTTTCGCCCGCTCGATCAGCGCCGTCATGGCCTCGCTATCGAGCAGGCCCTTGCGGTGCGCTTCGACGGCGTCAATACCCTTGAGCCATTCGTAAATCACGGCATAGTTCCGATTCCAGTCGATTGCAATCTCGCTATGGCGTCGCGCAACGGACTCCATTCTATGGGGTCTGCGGCCGAGTTGCTCGGCTTTGACGTACTGGCGCGGAACATAGATGGCCAGCGGCTGATGCGTGCAGATGTGGTCCGGCGACTGAAGCTTCGCCTTCTGCAACTCCAACAGCAAACTGAACTCCAGGAAGGGGCTGTTGAACTCGGCGCCCGCTTCATCCAGGGCCCGGGTCTCGCCCGGAATGTCCTGCCCCATGCGGTTCCATTTGATGACGATGTCCTTCGACCGCCCGGCCACCGTCTTCGTGCGAACGTGATGCACCGCGCTGGTGCCCGCTAAGCGAACGCCATGCGCCTTCATCCATGCCTCGTCGGCCCAGTGATTCTCCGGCATGAGGCACTTGGTGAACGGCAGCCCCCGCTCGGTCACGTACAGATCGGTCCCGTCCGCCATGCGGAGGTGCAGGTACTTGACCCCTAGCACCGTAATGAACGGCTGCGGGGCCAAGTAGGCGGTGATTCCCTCGATCTTCTGGATCGCTTCGCGCATCGGTTGACAGTGTTATGCGAGACGCACTTTCAGTGCCTGGAGTTGCTCGATCAACCGGGCAGGCGCCTTGTCGCCGAACTTGGCTAGGTAGGCCTCGGCGTCGGGCAAGTCGGCCTTGAAGGCCGCACCGTCCACTTCCATGAGTTCGGCCAGGTCTTCCGGAGCGATATCGAGGCCAGTGAGGTCGAGGTCGCCGTCCAGAGGCATGTTGCCAATGGGCGTTTCCTTCGCACCGACCTTTCCCTCGACCCGCTCGCACATCCACTTCAGTACGCGGCTGTTGTCGCCGAAGCCAGGCCAGAGCCAGCGGCCGTCGCGCGAGGTGCGGAACCAGTTCACATAAAAGACAGCCGGCGCGTTCTTGCCAAGCCGGTCGCCCATGGCAAACCAGTGCGACCAGTAGTCGGCCATGTTGTACCCGCAGAACGGCAGCATGGCGAATGGATCTCGCCGCAGCGTCTGCCCGACGTCAAGTGCGGCGGCGGTCGTCTCCGACGCGGCCATGGCGCCCATGAACACACCATGGTCGAAATCGAACGCCTGCGTTACCAACGGCACCGTGCGAGTTCGACGTCCGCCGAAAATGAAAATGTCAATCGGCACGCCGGCCGGGTTCTCCCAGTCGTCACAGATGACCGGACACTGGGCGGCGGGCGCGGTGAATCGGGCGTTCGGATGCGCGGCGACTCGACCGCATTCCGGAGTCCACGAGTTACCCTTCCAGTCGATCGCGTGGTCGCACGGCTTCTCGATTCCTTCCCACCAGACGTCGCCGTCGTCGGTCAGCGCGCAGTTGGTGAAAATGCAGTTCGCATCGAGGGAGCGCATGGCCATGGGGTTCGAACTCATGCTGGTGCCGGGCGCCACGCCGAAGAAACCGGCCTCCGGATTGATGGCGTACAGGCGGCCGTCCTTGCCAATCTTCATCCAGGCGATATCGTCACCAACGCACTCGCACTTCCAGCCTGGAATGGTCGGCAGCAGCATGGCCAGGTTCGTCTTGCCGCACGCCGAGGGGAACGCCGCCGCGATATGGAATCGCCGCCCTTCCGGATTGGTAAACCGGAGGATGAGCATGTGCTCGGCCAGCCAGCCCTCTCGGCGAGCCATGTTCGACGCAATGCGCAGAGCCAGGCACTTCTTGCCCAACAAGGCATTACCCCCATAGCCCGATCCATACGACCAGATCAGGTTCTCTTCCGGGAAGTGGGCGATGTACTTCTGCTCGATTGGCGCGCACGGCCAGGGAACGTCCGCCTGCCCCTCGGCCAGCGGGGCGCCGATGGAGTGCAAGCAGCGGATGAACTCGCCGTCGTCGCCCAACGCGCCCAGCACGCCGTCGCCCACGCGGGTCATAATGTGCATGTTGGCCACGACATAGGGCGAATCGGTAATCTCGATGCCGATCTTCGAAATGGGCGACCCGATCGGACCCATCGAAAACGGAATGATGTACATCGTGCGGCCTTTCATGCAGCCGGTGTACAGTTCCGTCATGGTCTTCTTCAATTCAACCGGATCGATCCAGTTGTTGGTCGGGCCCGCGTCTTCTTCCTTGACCGACGCAATGTACGTGCGATTCTCGACGCGAGCAACGTCGCTCGGATCGCTCCGGAACAAGTAGCTGTTGGGGCGTTTCGTCTCGTTCAGTTGCGTGGCCGCGCCGCTATCGACCATGCCTTGCATCAGCCGACCGTACTCGGCCTTCGAACCGTCGGCCCATTCCACCCGGTCGGGTTGGCACATGGCCTCCACTTTTGCCACCCACGCCAGTAATCGCTTGTTCCTCGTACTCACGCTCAATTCTCCTCGGTTGTCAGGCTCGACTCGCTGGATGGCGCAATCCGCCATGCTCACGGCGCGCTTCTTCCACGACACCTCAATCGATCAGGCCCGCAGCAAGTGTACCGTCTGTTCCTTGAGAGTCAATCCA
>CAZASB010000346.1:0-5181 GCA_964487655.1 uncultured Planctomycetaceae bacterium | reverse complement strand
CCGGACACCTTTAATTTTTCCTGACCACCTCAACGTCGTCGAACCAGATTGCGCCGTTGTCGGCGTCACTGTGCAGAAGTACTCGCAGCCAAGCGGCCTCTTGGGGCACGTGAATCACGACCGAAAGGCTTTGCCAGGCGCCATCGTCTGTCACCGGCTCGCTCCGAACGAGGTCGAGCGGCTGGTAGTTCGTATCGTACGCCTGCAAGCCGAACCAGGCCGCTCCGGAAGCGCCGCGCGCTTTGGCCAATGCTTTTGCGCAATAGGTTTCGCCGCTGTTGACTCGTATGGCATGACGCCATGACTGCCGCCACTCGAGGCCCTTTTCGGGCGCCCAGAGCAGCAGCGCGGAATGCTGTCCGGTTTTGACAAGCGAGTCCCAGTGGGTCTTGTCGCGATACCATTCGGCCCGTCCCACGCGGTCAGAAAGATCGAGCCAGCCCACGTACCATCCGTCCGGTACGCCGTCGCCGTCATCCTCTTCGAAGGACGGATTGAAGACGAGGTTGGTCTTCAGCGGGTTCGGCGCCGCGGGCGGCGATGCCGTGAACGCAAGCGCGCTATACAAGGCGTCCGCGCAGACGCGAACAGCTTCATTGGCGCAGTCCCGCGTGACCGCGTCGAACTCGTCCGGTCTTTCCTTGCGCAGTTTGGCCACGGCGTCCACGGTGCGGTCATGCATCAGTTCCTGGCCGCTGAGTGTTTTGGCTTCTTCCATTGTAACGCCTGCCTTCGTCAACAGGGGATCAAGGCGTTTCTCGGTCCAAGTCACCATTTCACGCATTCGCGCGACCAGCGCGGCCGCGGCCTCGGTAGGCGTCTGTCCCAGGCGGCGCGGCACGTAGTCTTCAGCCTGAATGACATCGAGACTCTTGGTGTGACATGCGCGGTGAATCGGCTGGATATGCGAAAACGAGCTGCAATCCTGGATGTAATGCAACATAACCCCCAGGAACCGCGCGCCATCTTGGAGTTGGCCTGCCTGCAAGGCCGTAACGGCTTTCTCGAAACAGGAAGGAACGAACTCGTAGGCCTCCGGAATACGATGCGGGCAACCTTTCCCTTTCCTCAGAACGGGATCCCACCCGCAGTAGAACGAGATGTCCCATTCACGGCGCGCATCGGGGAACCGGGGCTTGGTCGGATCGGCCGTTCCACCCCCCCACTGACCTTGGCAGGGCCAGTTCTGATCTGGAAAATCGCAGTATTTTTGGCTCAATGCTTGCGCCTCGGGCGCGATAAGAGCGCGTATTTCCGGCGGCAACCGGTCGATGGCCGCCGCCGTGATCGCGCTGTGCTCGCCTCCCCAGCCGAAGACCGTTTCCACCCCGGCGCATGCCACCACGCTTGCCAACAGAATGCGCGCACAAGAATTGATCGTGAACTCGACAGTCATGAATTGTCTCCCTTCGGTTTGCTCGGTTCTTTCTCGAACCGGTTCAATTGCTCCTGCCCTTCCATTTCGCGATGAACCAGAAGACCGCTTTGTGTATTCATGACGCCGTCCCTTTATGCAAACCTGACGGCGGTCCCAATGTTATTGTAGCCAATCTGGTCGAGTTGGTCACCAGCCGTATCGCGACAGGCCTTTAGTTTGGTTTTTCTCGCACGGTCACCACCTCGCTTTTCTCACCGTCCCCACCTTGACAGGGCGCGCGTTCGGCCACATAATAGTGGAGAGAAGTATGGACGATTTGGCGTGGCACGGTCGTGTGGCCGATCATGGCAACCTCCACAACTGACTCACTGCATTTTGTTGTTTGCGTGGACAACACGGACTACCCGGCCTCCCTCGAACTGCACAAGATTTATAGAACGCTTCCAGATGCTGAAGCAGAAGTCGACGGAGACATCCGCGTCGTTGACGAGAGCGGTGAGGATTATCTTTACTCTCAAGACCGCTTTGTTTCCATCGAGGTTCCCGAGGTTGTTCGCAAGTCGCTTGTCCACTCGCACTGAAGCGCGAGGCACAAAAGGCCCTTTCCGCGGCAGCGGGCGAAGCAAAGTCGGGATTTCCATGTTCTTCTTGCTCACCCACCGCCGGGCACTTGCCCGCGAAGAACGAAATCCTTGGTGGTTAGGCTGGCCCGGATCAGGCTGGGGGCGGCAGGTTGTGGGCCGGCGTCGATCTCGATGAAGCGGACCTCGCGCTCGCCCAACTTCAAGTCCACGGTAAACTCGCCAGGCGCAAGTGTCACGCCCTCGGCTGCCTCCAAACGAACGACGCCCGCAACGCCCGCATCGAGCGGAGCGGTAACCACCACGCGGCAGCACGGCTTGCCGGCGTCGTTCTTCATGATCGTCAGGTTCAGGCCCGGCGACTGGGCCTCCAGACAATGGGAGGTCGTCGGAACCTTGAAGTACCCCATGCTGTTCATTCTTACATCGGCCCGATAGATGCGATCCTGCATGAGGCACACGCGCCGGTCGGCCGCCGGAATAGTGGTCGTCTGGATGCGTATCTCGCCGGGCAGCGAGGCGATGATCTCCTCACGCCAGTCGCCCAGCACGTCGGCAATGGTCACCGGGCTCGCCACTCGATCCTGCACCATGCCTCCGGCGTAATCGCATAGCTTGCCGCGCAGCAGGAGTTCCTTCTGCAAGTCCGCGTCCCAGTGAACGGCGGTGAGGCTGTACGTCTTCGGCAGCAGGGGCTGGTCGTACCAGAGCAACGTACCGTCGGCCGCCCATAGCCAGGGGCCGTTGCGCACGTCAGGCTTCTTCGATACGCAGTCGAGCCCGAAGCACTCTCGACCGGGAACGGTCGGATCGATATCCGCGCACATGCCGGTGCCGTGGACATGGACGGTCGGCTCGCCGAAGCCCCACAGGACGGCGCCTGTCGCGGCGTCCACCAGGCACATGCCGTTCTTCTCGGCCCGCGTTTCGATTCCGTAGAAGATCTCCATGCCTGGCCGACGCGGGTCAATGTCGCCGACATAGGAGAAGTCGTCGTGCCCCATGCCAAGCGTCCAGAGCGGGACACCGTTGTCGTCCAGCATGACGTTGCCCAGAAGAACCTCGTCGCGACCGTCGCCATCGACGTCGATGGCGCGGGTGAAATGGGCGCCCTGCCCCCAGTAATCACCGGGTAGGTTGTCGTTGTCATACTGCCAGAGCCGTTCCAGGTTGTTGTCGCGAAGTTGGTACGCGTCCACCTTCATGCGATTGTAGGTTCCGCGCAGGGCCAGGAGGCAAGGCGTCTTGCCGTCGAGCCAAGCCACGGCCATCTGGTTGCGGGATGCGACATTGTAGTTGGGGAACCCGGACCGATCGGGCCACGACACGCGCGCGATCTCCTCGCCCGTCATGCCGTTCCAGACGACCATCCATTCGGGACCGGCTTGCACGCGCCCATCGGCGTCGCGCGGATCACCCTCGCCGATCTTCGCGGCCACCTCGGCCTTGCCGTCGCCGGTCAGATCGCACACGATGTAGGGCGAATACCAGATGCCGCGTTCAATGGCCCAACCAAGGTCGTGCCGCCAGAGGAATGTCCCGTCGCTCAGGTAGGCTTCGATCTTGTAGGTCTCGGATGACGGAATCCAATAGGTATTGGCCGGGTCGATATTCTTTTCCGGATGCTTGATGACATAGTCGTACCGGCCGTCGCCGTTGAGGTCTGCGAGGGCCAGCTTGGAGAATCGAGTCTCGGCACCCCGCAGCTTGATGCTCACATACGGCGCCGCGTCGACGGGAAGCGGAACGGGCGAGGCCGTTCCGGAAGAGGCATGCATGCCGGCCGTGGTCGACTCGACCTTGTAGGTCAGCCGGCCATCGGCAGGCGCTCCTTGGTCGGTGAAGTCAGTGGTTTGCGTAATGGACGCGTCGTTGAGTTTCTCCCAGGGGCCGTCGCCGGTCTGGCGAAAAACGTTGAAGCCGACGTCGGCCGAATCGCTTTCGAGCAATCGCCAGCCGAGATAAACCCCCTCTGGCGTTCGCAGGGCCACCACGCCGCGATCGATCTTTTCCTCGACACGCTGCTTGGCCCAGCCCTCAACCTTGGCGGCGGTCGGCCAAACCATCGGCTCGTCCGTAATGGCGATATCATCCACGCTCGCGTCGACCGGACCCGAGCCGACCAGCGAAAGCCGCAGTTCCGTCACCGGTTCGGGGACGGTAAAATATCCCTTGACCTGGGCCCACTCCTTGCCCCCGGCAACGCCCGCACGCCCAACCAAACGCACAACGCGCGTCCCCTCGTGGTAACCGGCCACTTGCACTCCGGCAGCCTTAACGACCGTACCCTTGGCCCAGGCGGAGATGGCCAGTTCGTCGCCCGGTTTGACGGAGATGGGTTCGGTGCAGGCGAGGGTCCAATCGGCTTCGCCGTCGAACTCAATTCGGACGGCCAAGCGACCGGCGCGTGGATCGGTCGGATTGAGGGAGACTTTGCCGACCTTCTCTCGCGAAGAGAAGGTCCAGCCCAACGGGAGTTGCTCATCCGTGTCCTTGTCTTCCGCCGCGAGTTCGAAGTCGCCATTGGGCACGCCGTTGACCACCGGCGCACAGCGTTCAAGCAGCACATAGTCGTAGTAGGAGGAACCGCGCCCCTCTGGCTTCTCGACCGCGAATCGGTCATCGACCCACAGCTCGAACGTTCCGTTGTCGATGACGACACGTTGGGCAAGCAGGCCGCCCGTGTAAGGCGTCCAGTTCGTGCCGTCCAGCGAGACGCCCGGGACGCGGCCGCCCTTGATCCGTACGTTGTACACACCCTTGGGGATGCCGGTGAGGACCGTATGCAACGGCGGGGCGCCTTCTGCCGGCGTGGCGCGATCGGCCATGACCCCCGGACTTCGGAGCACGACGCCGCCGGACCATTTCTTGTCGGCATCCCGATCGGTACTCCAAAGCGTCCAGCGGTCGGGCGAATCCTTGTCTTTCAGCCAGGCGTCGGCCGGCGTGCTGTAATCTTCCGCCTCGAATCGAAGTTGGGCGGACGCATTCGGCGCCTCGGCAAGCGCGAAGACGCCCCCTGCCAGAATCCATGCCAAGAACATTCGTCTCATCGCGCGCGTCATCGGATCATTCTCCTCGGTTGCGCCACCCATCGGTCGCCGGTTGTCAACGATACTCCAAGGCAAACATACTTGGCCCACCGGCCGTGGTCAACCGCCGCGCGCGGTCTGTTGATTTAGTGTCGTTTCGCATCTCCGAGGCGGAATATCTTGGGGGCTT
>CAZASB010000345.1:0-5199 GCA_964487655.1 uncultured Planctomycetaceae bacterium | reverse complement strand
GCTAGCTGAACCCATCTCGCAAGAAGGAGACCAAACCATGACATGCACGAATCGTCCCGTCCTTTCCCGACGCCGCTTTCTTGGCGAAGTCGCGTCCAGTACGACGGCTGCGGGGCTGGTTCTGAGTACGCGCCGCAGCTACGGTGCCGCGCGTGCCACCGGCCTGCTCGCGGGCGAGGGCGTGGTCGATACGACGCCGCCCTTGGGAATCGAAATGGGCGGGTTCCATCGGCCGCCGGGTAATCCGCGG
Organism: uncultured Planctomycetaceae bacterium; assembly: GCA_964487655.1. Taxonomy (GTDB): domain Bacteria; phylum Planctomycetota; class Planctomycetia; order Pirellulales; family Thermoguttaceae; genus PWXP01. The sequence continues at coordinate 4,949 of CAZASB010000345.1, read as the reverse complement.
CTGATCACCGGGATTCGTCAGGCCACTTCGGCACGGGCACTGGTCCTGGCTTGCGGTGATACCCAGACGGCGATCGTGTCACTCGACATGCTCGACGTGCCCTACGACTTCACCAGCCGCGTCCAAGTGGAGGTCGAACGCCAAACGGGCATCCCAGCGGCTCACGTTCGGGTGTGCGCCACGCACAGCCACAGCATGCCTGCCTTCCAGTTCTCGCACCAATGGGGCGCCGTGCCGGGCGAGTACATGGCCAGCGTTGAGAAGAAGATCGTCGAGGCGTGTCGCCTGGCCAAAGAGGATCTGGCTCCGGCCGAGGTCGCGCTAGGCAAGGCCCGCGCCGTGGGCGGGAATTTCAACCGGACCACCAAGAATTTCAAGACCGACGCCGAGTTCACCAAGGAGTCGACCGAGGACCAGCGCTGGCTCGACACGATGCTGCACGTACTGCGGTTCGAGCGGCCGGGTGGTCAGCGGAGCCTGCTGTGGTATCACTTTTCCAATCATCCGGTTTGCTTCCGTGACAGCCAAGCCGGTCCGGACTGGCCAGGAATCGTGGCGACGCGGATCGCCGAGAAGCACCATGTCACGCCGGTCTTTCTGCAGGGCCATGCGGGCGACGTGAATCCCGGCGACGGCAAGATCTGGATCGGGGAGGCCGAGCCGACCGCCACGGCCGTGTGTGACGCTCTCGACCGGGCGTTGGACGGCGCCAAGTCCGTCAAGGTCGATGCGTTGCGGGTGGCTGCCGAGGTGTGTCAATTGCCGCTGGACATGACTCTGTTTAGGTCGTGGCTGGAAGAGTATCGCAACGATCCGGCCGCCTGTAAGAGTGGCCCTTGGGTCGACACCGGGTTTGCCGCAGCTTGGTTCGAGAGCGCCGCCAAGCAAGATATCAACCAGACCCATCTGCCGATCACCCTATCGGCGATTCGGCTGGGCGAGGTGGGGCTAGTCTTCCATCCGGCCGAACTGTACAGCTACTATGGCTTAGCCATTCGCCGGGATTCGCCGCTGGCCGACACGCTGGTGGTCGGCTATGCGGACGGCACAATCGGCTATGCGCCGGACGTGAACGCCTACAAGGCAGGCGAATACGCGGCCGTTGTGGTGCCGAAGATCCTGGACTATCCGCCGTTCGTCCCCACTGCTACTCAGACCATGACCGCATCGGCACTCGGAGTGCTTGCAAAAGTGGCCGGATAGTGTCACAGTCGGTCTGAGCCGGGTCGAGCCCCAAATGGTGCAGGGTTTGGCGACGGTGTCGACGATCCGCAAGCACGCTTCCTGTCGGCCCAGGTGGACCTTCCTGGCGGCCCAGGTGGACGAGGTGCAGGTGCTCAGCGACTACGTACCGAATCGGCCAGAGAGAGGCAACGATGGCAAAAACAACGAACGGTAGTCCGCTGCGATCATTCCATGTTGACTTTCTGACAAGAGCTGCCTGCTGCATATTGTTACTCAGCCAAGTGGCGGACGCTCAACAAGCGGATCGGCACGATCAGCAAACGTCTGCCAACGGGAGCGATGAGATGAAGGGATTGGTGCGTATCGTGATGCTTGGCGATTCCATTACCAACGGGACCGGCGTTAAGGAACCGGAAACGTTTCGAGACATTACCCAGAGGGAATTGACGAAGAAGCTCGGGACGCCGGTGGAGGTGATCAACGCCGGAATCAACGGAGATATCGTCACGCAAGCGGTAAATCGATTGGAGAAAGACGTATTGAACCGTAAGCCGGACCTGGTCACCATCATGTTTGGCGGAAATGAAGCCGGCTTCTATCGGCCGGAGACAAACAGGTTTGCCGAAACGCCGCGAGTCGGACTCGATGAGTTCAAGGTCGCACTCGGCACGATCGTGGATCGTCTCCGCGCGGCGCGGATATCGGTCGTGCTAATGACCTGTCCGCCGATGACCGAGCGATACGCGGGGGCACACTTGAAGCCGTACCGAGAACACGGCATCAACTTTCTCGTGAAGGATTACGCGCGGGCCATGCGCGACGTCGCCACCGAGAAACAGGTTGAACTGATCGACGTGTACGACGCGTTCCAGCAGGACAGCGGCAGCCTGGACTATTTCCTCGACGGCCTGCATCCCGACACCCGCGGCCATCGCTTCATTGCCGACTCGCTTATCCCACGGCTCCTACGGATCGTTGGCCCGAATGAACGATAGAGCGCCGACGTGAACAACTTCGGCGATTGAGCCAGTCCTTTTCATGCGACCGATCGCGGACCGGCTCTTTGGCCGCTCGTGAATCCCCCCCCGTTGTGGCCCTGCAACGGCCATGGTATCATCGGAGGGTTATGGAAAGACAAACGATTTTTGTGTCCAATCGCCTGGCCGTTACCGTGGATCGTGGACCGGAGGGGCTGACACTTACCCCCAGTGTCGGCGGGCTTGCCACCGGGCTCAGCTCCGTATCAACGGGAGCCCGCCCGCCGTTATGGGTGGGCTGGAGTGGGTTGGCGGAAGAGGATCTCTCCCTAGAGGAACGAGATCGGGTGGGGCGCGAGCTGCGGACGAACCACTCCGCCGTTGCGGTTCCTCTGAGCCAACACGACCTGGGACTGTTCTACAGCGGTTTCTGCAACGATACAATCTGGCCGCTATTCCACTATTTTCCGACCTACGCGGAGTACATGCCCGAGCCGTGGGAATCGTACCGGACCGTAAATCAACGGTTTTTTGAAGTGCTTGCGGCCGAAATGGAGCAGGACGCTACCGTTTGGGTACACGATTACCAACTGATGCTTCTGCCCGGCCTGATTCGCGAACACTTCCCCGACGCGAAGACCGGCTTCTTCCTCCATATTCCTTTTCCCTCCTATGAGATGTTCCGATTGTTGCCGGCCAGAGAGGACATTCTCCAGGGCTTGCTCGGAGCGGACCTGATCGGATTCCACACCTACGATTATGCTCGCCATTTTCTTTCCAGCGTCCGCCGCCTTCTTGGTCACGACCATTCGATGGGAATGATTCGCACCTTCAACCGAGTTGTCAAGGTTGATGTGTTTCCCATGGGCATTGACTGGGAGCGTTTCTCCGGCGCGGAGTCGTTGTCGGAGGTGCAGGCGGTTCAGAAAACGGTCGCTTCTCAATATCGGGGGCAGAAGCTGGTTCTCTCGGTGGACCGTCTCGACTACAGCAAGGGAATTCCGACCAGAATCCGTGCATTTGGCCGTCTGCTCGAGCGGCACCCGGAGCGTGCCGGCACGGTGGTATTGCTGATTATCGTATCGCCTTCGCGAGAGTCGGTGCCGCGGTATATGGAACTGAAGCGCGAAGTTGACGAATTGGTAAGCAACATCAATGGCCGCTGGAGCACGCTGGACTGGAATCCTATTCATTATCAGTACCAGACTGCCAGCTTTGATGAACTCAGCGGAATCTATCGCCAGGCAGACGTTTTATTGGTTACGCCGCTTCGTGACGGCATGAACCTCATCGCCAAGGAATACATCGCCGCTCGGAATGACGGACAAGGCGTCCTGGTGCTCAGCGAAACGGCCGGAGCGGCTCGGGAACTAAGCGAGGCGATTCAGGTCAACCCGAACAATCTCGACGAAATTGCCGATGCGATGAACGACGCCCTCGGCCAGACTCCGGAAGAGCAAGGTCGGAACATGGCCGCCATGCGGGCGCGAGTGCAACGGTTCACGGTGCAGTACTGGGCCCAGGATTTCCTGGAAAAGCTGCGGGGGATGCATGCGATCCAGGCAATCCAGCAGGCAAAGCCGCTCGATTTACCGACAAGGACGGAAATCGAGAAGCGCTGGCGCTGCTCGCGAAAGATTGTGCTCTTTCTCGACTATGACGGCACGCTCATGCGTTTTCATCGGCAGCCCGAGGATGCACGCCCGGATGAGTCCGTCCTGGAGTTGCTCCGTAATTTGAACGCCCTCGACGGAGTTACCCTCGTCCTGTCGAGTGGCCGTGATCGGTCCAATCTGCAACGCTGGTTTGACACGGAGCACTTTTTTATTGGCGCCGGGCACGGGGCGTGGATCCGCGAGGAAGACGGAAGCTGGCACAAGGCATCGGTCCGAGTGCCGGATTGGAAGGATACGATCAGGCCCATCATTCAAGGGATGGTGGACCGGACGCCGGGAGCGTCGATGGAGGAGAAAGAGTTCTCTCTCGCCTGGCATTATCGAAACAGTGAGCCGGAACTGGCAACCGTTCGCATGGCGGAGCTGCGAGAGACCCTGATTACCCTCACCAATAATCTGGAGTTGTCCGTTCTCGACGGTAACTGCGTTCTGGAAGTGAAACCGGCTCACATCCACAAGGGGCGGGTTGTGCATCATTTTCTTGAGCGTGGCCCCTGGGACCTGGTGATGGCTATCGGTGACGACGCTACCGACGAGTACATGTTCCAGGCTCTGCCACCGGATGCGATCTCGATTAAGGTTGGCGTGGGTACCACCGCGGCCGAGCATTCCATCGGCGGGGTTGAAAAAGTACATGAGTTGTTGCATTCGCTCTGCGAAAGCCGCCTGAATGCCACTCTAACCTGACCGCGGTTGCTTTGATCGATGACGAGGATCGCCCCTGGGCTGGACGAGGCAGAAGGGGCGGCTTTGCCCAGCCACCGCAAGTCGCCCGATTTCGCCGCCAGGAGGCTGGTCTTGGTTCCGGTCGCCGGACGCAATCCGCGCGCAAGTTGCCTCCTCCCTCCTTTGGTGGGCGCGCCTCGAAATTGAACCATCAATTATGGGGATACTTCACCTCGGCGGTCCGTTCTGATAGGGTCAAAATGTCGTGCCCATGGTGGCCCGCTCCCCCGGCCAAGGTAAAAGGGAACGCGTGCCCGAAGGCACGCGTTGCATCGAAGGCCCATACCACCTTAACAGCCACGATTGCCTTGACGACGGATTGCCCATGCCACGCATCTTCGACAACATCGACCTTCCGCTGCTGGGTGCCCTGAAGGACACGCTC